>PKUE01000065.1 GCA_002869685.1 Desulfuromonas sp. | reverse complement strand
GCCAAAAGAGTATAGGGTTGATCATCCTTACCGCTAAAACGCAAGCTGACAATACGATCAGCCTTGTCAAGCTGAATGGCATCAAGGCGATGCAGCCGCGCCCGCAACAGCTGACAGAATCGGGGTGGCCGCAGCGGGTTGCGGTAGCTTTGCTCGGTCAGATACATCGAAGAATGTGCCGCACCCAGCCGCATTAACAAGCGCACTTCCTGACGTCCATTCCACAATTTAAACACTAGTGTATCGGCCTGAGGCTGGTAGATTTTGTTGACCAGAGCCCCTTGAAGCCCCGGCCGAATCTGCCGGATCAGGGCATCGAGATAAAAGTAATCCATATCACTCACTTATTCGCAGCACTCGCTTGCTGAACCTTTTTCACCGTGGTAGTATCCGGTCGATTCTTAGACAGATAGAGAGATTATGACGAAAGAAACTGTACAGAACTATATTGAAGCGGCACCGTTTTTCTTTTTTGTCGGTCTGGCCCGGCTCCTTCCGCGTCTGTGGGCGTTGAAGTTGGGACGGTTTGTGGGACGCTACAGTCGTTTTTTTCAGCCCCAACGTGTGGCCACTGCCCGCGAAAACCTGCGCCGGGCCTATCCGGATAAAGACACCGCCTGGATTGACACCATGATTTGCAAGGTGTTCGAACATCTCGGCATCAGCAGCATGGAAATGCTGCGCCTCAATCACTTCACCAATCGTCACGATGTTGAAAGCCACTTCACCTTTGAAGGACTCGAACATCTGGAAACCCTCAAGCAACAGAAACAGGGAGCATTTTTGCTCACCGGTCACGTCGGTTTTTGGGAAGCAGGCACATTCTTCCTGCCGATTCTCGGTTATCCGGCAGATTTTGTCGCCAAGAAAATCCGTAACCCGTTTGTGGATCGTTTTATTGAACAACAACGCGAAGGTGCCGGTGGTCGCTGCCTCGACAGTAAAAAAGGAGCCCGCCGCATTATCCGCTCTCTGGCCGACCAGCACATGGTGTGCCTGCTGCTCGATCAGCATATTTCCAAGAAACAGGCGGTTATCGTGAACTTCTTTAACCGTCCGGCCTATGCAACGCCGATCATTCCCCAGATCGCGTTGAAAAACCAGACCCCGATTGTCCCGGTATTTGTCTATCGTCAGGAAGATTATAATTATCGGGTTGTGATTCACCCACCGCTGGTTTTTGAAGGCCCAGCCAGCAAAGAAGCGATTCAGGCCTGCACCCAGAAACTGACCGATGTCGTTGAAGAAGCCATCCGCCAACAACCGGATCAATGGTTTTGGGTGCATCGTCGTTGGCGCAAATCAGCAGAACGGCAGGGAGCATGATCGAACCGGCTTTTCATATTGTGCTGGTGGAGCCGGAGATTCCGCCCAACACCGGCAACATCGCCCGGCTGTGTGCCGGTACGCGGACCCATCTGCATCTGGTAGGCAAACTGGGGTTTTCCCTGGATGACCGGTACCTGAAACGGGCGGGTCTGGACTACTGGCCCCATGTCCCTCTGCATCGTTGGGACAGCCTGGAGCAGTTGCAACAAGCCTATCCTGAAGGCCGCTGGTGGTACACATCGAAAACTGCCCGCCTGGTCCACAGCCAAGCCACGTTCCAACCCGGAGATTTTATCGTGTTCGGCAAAGAGACCAAGGGATTGCCGAAGGATTTGCTTGAACGCCACCCGGAACGTTGCCTGCGTATTCCCATGAGTTGCGATGCGGTGCGCAGCCTCAACCTGTCCACCTCGGCAGGAATTGTTCTCTATGAAGCCCTGCGCCAGGTCGGCGCTCTGGACAATGCTTAACGGCGGCGACGCAACTTACGCAGCACCAGAGCCTGAACTTCTTTAAGTTCGCTAATCCTCACAGCACGTCCAACCACCAGATAACTGACGACACCACCACTCACTGCAGCAAAAAGGATCAGCGCATTCAGCAGGGTGAATCCTGCCGACCACTGTCCGAACTGCAGTACCTGAACGACGACCAACGCCATAACTCCACACGCCAATAGGGCTTTCACCGTTGTCAGTGCTAAAGATCGAATCCCCAGACAGCCAATTTTGCGCCGCAGCATCACCAGCAGAACAACGCTGTTGACTACCGACGACAAAGTCAGGGCCGCGGCCAGACCAACATGCTGAAACGGTCCCATCAGCAACAGCCCAAAAACAACATTGGCCAGCAACGTCCAGAAAGAGATCCATACCGGCGTGCGCGTATCCTGCAAGGCATAAAATGTTGGCACAATCACCCGGCTGACACCGACAAATAGCAGCCCGGGCGCATAGGCCGCGAGAGCCCGCGCGGTTTGCTGTACCTCTGAAAACCCGAAAGCCCCTTGCATGAACAACTGACTGAAGATCGGCTCGGCACAGACGATCAGTCCCGTTCCTGCCGGCAACGTCACCAGCACGATCAAACTCAAGGCATAACGTAATGAGTCTTTGACCTCATCCAGTTGTCCGGAAGCTGCCTGACGACTCATGGTCGGCAACACCGCCTGGGCCAATGAGACAATGAAAATCCCCTGGGGGAATTCAAACAGCCGTTGCCCGTAATAAAGATAGGAAACGCTGCCCTGCTCGAGAAAGGAGGACAACAGTCGTGTTACCACCACATTGATCTGGTAAATGGCGACACCGGCGATCCCCGGAACCATCAGCAGCACAATACGGCGCAGGGTGGAATCACGCCAGTCCCATTGCCAGCCGAGACGCAAACCATAACGGCGCAATACCGGCAGGGTCATGAACAACTGCAACATACCACCAACGATCACCCCCCAGGCCAGCGCTTCAACCGGAACCGCAAAGTTCTGATGAAACAACAGAGCGCTACCGATCATGGCCAGGTTGAGTACCAGTGGGGAAATCGCCGGAACGAAGTAATGGCCGTAAACGTTCAGCACACCTGTCAGCAAAGCCAGTAAACTGACAAAGAAAATATAGGGGAACATGATCCGGGTCAGAGCAACCGTCAGTTCCAGCTTGCCTGCGATATCACCAAAACCATGGGCGATCATCTGCACCAGCCCCGGCGCCAGAACGATACCCAGCATAGTGACCATCACCATCACCACCGCCAGCAGCGACCAACACAGCACCATAATCCGCCGGGCCGCATCTTCCCCCTGCTGTTCACGCACCTGACTGAAGGTCGGAACAAATGCCGCCGTCAACGAGCCTTCGGCAAAAAAACGCCGCAACAGGTTGGGCAGGGTAAACGCCATAAAAAACGCATCACTGCCAAAACCGGCCCCGAACAGTGTGGCGATCACCATATCGCGGGCCAAACCGGCGAAGCGGCTGATTAACGTGGCCAGACTGAGGATACCAGCGGCCAGGGTTATTTTCTTTTGTTCTGACATAAGCGTCCGAAAGGGATTATTTTATTTTAATACAAAATAAAATACGCATAACTTACTGATATAACAAAAACAATAGCTAAATGATTAGCACCATATAATCTTGACACAGCCACAAAGACAGTGCTATAAACGCATCTCATTCACACAACTGAAACCAATACCACTTTATGGAGTTTTATCATGGCTAATCATAAGTCAGCAGTAAAGCGTAACAAACAAAGCAAAATCCGTAACGACCGCAATACCCAAGCGCGTTCTACCATGCGCACTCTGGTAAAAAATGTTCGCCAGGCTGTTGCAGAAGAAAACAAGGAAACCGCAACGGCAGCGCTGACCAAAGCGATTCCGTTCATTGATAAAATGGCAACTCGCGGCATCATCCACAGCGCAACTGCCAGCCGTAAAATCAGTCGTCTGACCAAGCTGGTGAACACTCTCGCTTAATGACGATGTGACAGCAGGTATAAAAAAGGAGCCGTATGGCTCCTTTTTTTGTACCCGGAAATTAGCTCAACCGAACCAGATCCGTCAACAGTTTCTGCAACAGCGCCTGTGGATGGGCTCCGCTCGACTTCATGGCCAGATCCATCTGCAGGAACAATTCAAAGGCCTGCGGATAGGCAGCCATTTGAAACTGGCGTGCCTGACGCATGATACGCTCAACAAAATAGGGATTGATCCGTACGGTTTTGGCAACATCCTGTTGCGATGCCCCCTGCTCCAGTAATGAGCGCGTTTTCCACAACTGACGGAAATGACGCGTCAGCATGGCAAGGATTTTCAACGGCGCCTCTCCCTCCAGCTGCAGCCGTTCACTCAACATCAGCGCTTCTGGAAGTTTGCGGGCGCCGACAACATCAGTAAGATCAAAAATACTGTCGATGCGGGTATCACATACCACGGCTGCAACATCGGCAACATCAATCACAGCGTTGTCACCAACATAGCTGGTCAGCTTCGACAGCTCGCCATGAATCTCCGTCAGATTGCTCCCGACCCTTTTACAGAACAACTGCAGTCCGTCTTCACTAAACTGTTTCCCAAAAAGTCGTGCCTGATCACGTACAAAAGCGGGAACTTTATTGGCAAACAGCGGTTTGAATTCCACCAGTTCGCCGGTCTTGCTGAAACTCTGAAAAAACTTCTTGCGCTTGTCGATACGATCGGCACAGAAAACCAGGCAACACTCTTCTACCGGAGCCTTGATATAAGGCAGTAGGGCATCCAAACTGGCGGCGGGAAGATCCTGAGCCTGTTTGATGACAATCACTCGTCGTTGGGCAAAGGCAGGAAAGGTACGCGCTGTATCCACCACAAGAGCGGGATCGGCCTCTTTGCCGCTGAGGATCAACAAGTTGAAGTCACGTGTTGCCGGATCGACGGCAACATCCAGCAGGCGCTTAAGGGCTTCTTCCAATAGAAAAGCTTCCTCCCCGTAAAGAAACAACAGGGAAGGAAGCTTATGGGCTGAAATGGCTTTATTCAGTTCGGCCGGAGTCATGGCACCTGCCATTAGAAGTTATCAGTGAGGCGATTATAGAGTTCCTGAGCCAGACGCCGGTGCAGATCCTCCTGAGCCAGGCTTTCATTGTAATCCTGCTGAGCGCGGTCGTCGTTAGCGAAGAATTCCTCTTTCCAGCTGACCTGTCCCTGCCAGATCACCTCTTCACCGTTGGTCCGCGTCAAGGCCGCATTCACGACCATCGTCGCACGATACTCGGTAATATCATCATTGCGATCATAGGAGACAGAACCGGAGCGATAGCTGACGATGGTACCGGACATGATCGCATCGGCTTCAGCGGGGGTTGCAACAATCTCCAGGGTCCGCCGCCGAGAGAACTGGTCACGCACTTCATTGGTCAAAGGCGTTTCCAAAAAGGGTTCGGTGGTTTTATTCTCGAAAGGTTCAACGTAAACCCGCTGGATATCCTCGGGCAAGGCCGTCCCACGCCCCGGCAGATGGTAACCGCAACCACACGCCAGCACGACAAGAGCAATCAGGGCAAATGCAAGCCGTCTCATGACGCCACCACATTAACCAGCTTGCCAGGCACAACAATCACTTTACGTACCGTGCCCTCTCCGATGAATCGCTGCACCGCTTCATCGGCCAGCGCAGCCTGCTCCACTTCATCTTTACTGGCAGAAGCCGAGACCGTAATCTTGGAACGGACTTTGCCGTTCACCTGAATGACGATCAGCTTTTCATCTTCCACCATCGCCGCAGTATCGTATTGGGGCCAACCGGTGCTCTCAAGATCACTTTCATGACCAAGGCTCATCCACAACTCTTCGGTAATGTGGGGAACAAATGGAGCCAGCAACTGCACGACACTCTCCAGAGCCTCTTTTACAGCACCGGGGTAGTCCTGCTTCGCGTCGAAACCGTAGATGGCATTCACCAGCTCCATAACCGCAGCGATCGCAGTGTTGAAATGGAAACGGCCGTCAATATCTTCGGTGACTTTTTTGATGGTACGATGCGTCATCCGACGCAGTGCTTTGGCAGCACCGTCAGTTTCGGGAGCACCGGCATTTTTCAGGATATCCTGATTATCGTAGACCGCACGCCATACACGGTTAAGGAAGCGGAAACAGCCTTCGACGCTCTGCTCGTTCCACTCCAGGTCTTTTTCCGGTGGTGCGGCAAACAGTGAGAACAAACGTGCGGTATCGGCTCCGTAAGTGGCGATGAGTTTGTCCGGATCGACAACATTCATCTTTGACTTACTCATTTTTTCCGTGCGCCCGATGGTGACCGGCTTGCCACACTGGGTGCACTTGCCATCTACCACCTGTTCAGGATAAAGCCAGCCATGCTCAGGACAGGATTGGGTCTCTTTACACACCATTCCCTGGTTGAGCAGATTGGTGAACGGCTCACTGACGTCCATCAAGCCCAGATCCCGCATCACCTTGGTAAAGAAACGGGCATAGAGCAGATGCATAACCGCATGCTCAACTCCACCAATATACTGATCGACCGGCAACCAGTATTCGGCAGCAGCACGGTCAATAGGACCTGAAGCAAAGTCGGGGCAGGCATAGCGGGCAAAATACCAGGAGCTTTCAACAAAGGTATCAAAGGTATCGGTTTCACGCCGTGCCACTTCACCACACTGCGGGCAGCTGACCGTATAGAACTCTTTATGCTTGGCCAACGGACTTCCACCTTCACCGGTAAATTCAACGTCAGTCGGCAGAACCACGGGCAGATCTTTTTCCGGCACCGGCACCACACCACACTGATCACAATAAATGATCGGAATCGGCGTTCCCCAGTAACGCTGACGGGAGACACCCCAGTCGCGCAGACGTAAATTAACGGTCTTATCACCGATCCCTTCCTTGGCCAGGTAATCGGCAATCTGCTCTTTGGCCTCTTCATTGTTGAGACCATCAAACCGATCGGAATGAACCATGATGCCAGGACCGGTCCAGGCTTCCGTCATGGTCGCCGGATCAAGGGGCTGATCTTCGGGCTGAATAACCACGATCAACGGCAAGTCATATTTCTTGGCAAATTCAAAGTCGCGCTGGTCATGTGTTGGTACGGCCATAACCGCGCCAGTGCCATAATCCATCAACACAAAGTTAGCCAGAAAAATCGGCATTTTTTTGCGCGTGAGAGGATTGATGCAGTAGGAACCGGTAAAGACGCCCTCTTTTTCGAAATCGTCGCTAGTGCGCTTTTTCTTGTCCTGGCTGCGAACCTTGGCAATAAAGGCCTCAACCGCTTCGCGCTGATCATCGGTGGTCAAAGCCAGGGCTTTGGGATGCTCGGGAGCCAGGCTCATAAACGTGGCGCCGTACAGGGTATCCTGACGGGTGGTAAAAACCTTGATTTTATCGAGGGTATTTTCGAGGGGGAACTCCACTTCACAACCGGTACTGCGACCGATCCAGTTACGCTGCATGGTCAAAACAGAATCGGGCCACCCATCCATCCGCTCGATTTCATCAAGCAGTTCCTGAGCGTATTTGGTGATTTTGAAGAACCACTGATCGAGTTCCTTATCCTCAACCACAGTTCCACACCGCCAGCAACCGTCATCTTCAACTTGCTCATTGGCCAGGACGGTTTGACAGGTCGGGCACCAGTTAACCGAAGAACTCTTTTTGTAGGCCAGCCCTTTCTCGAACATCTTGAGAAAAATCAGCTGCTCCCACTTGTAGTAATCCACGTTGCAAGTGGCGAATTCACGCGCCCAATCATAGGACAGCCCCATACGTTTGAGTTGCAGACGCATGTTGGCAATATTCTCTACCGTCCATTTGGCCGGATGAATGCCGTGCTGGATCGCTGCATTTTCGGCAGGCATGCCAAACGCATCCCATCCCATCGGGTGGAGCACATTATAGCCCTGCAGACGTTTGAAACGGGCAACAACATCACCAATGGAATAATTGCGAACATGGCCCATGTGGATGCGGCCGGAGGGATAGGGAAACATCTCCAGAAGGTAAAACTTTTCCTTGTCCGACTGCTCGGACACGGCAAATTTATTGGTATCGGCCCAGGATTTCTGCCAGGCCAGTTCTATACCGATCGGGTCGTAACGCTCTTCCATGTTGCCTCCGTGCGCAAAAGCAGAGAGTAGTGCCAATGAAAAAACCGGCCTCAGCCGGCTTTTCTTATATGAGTAGATTCTATCGCCCGGACAGGGCACATCCCCGCCCTCTGACGATCAAACGTGCTTACTTTTCCCGGTAGGTGATCCGACCACGGGTCAGATCGTACGGAGACAGCTCGACTGTCACCCGGTCGCCCGGCAGAATGCGGATATAAAACTTACGCATTTTTCCGGAAATATGCGCCAGGACAACGTGGTCATTGTCCAGTTTGACGCGAAACATGGCATTGGGCAACGGCTCAATGACTGTACCTTCTACTTCAATTGCTTCTTCCTTTGCCAAAGGAACCTCCAAACAGAAATGCTAAAAGAAAAGTCACGCTCACAGGAGCGTGACTGGCATATAACACTTATCTCAAACACTTGTCAAGAAAACGCCGCGTTTTGCGGGGTGTTTACCCCCATCGAGACAACACCGGAGAAACGGCACCAGAACGTGTTTCTTTCAGGCGCCGGATTCTTCGATGAAACGCTCGATGGTTTCAATCACCTTGGCCGATTTAAACGGTTTGGTCACATACCAATCCGCCCCGACCTCATCACCCTTGGACATGTCCTCATGACTTTTCTTGGCCGTCAGCATTATCACCGGCAATCTGCGCGTTTCCGGATTTTGCTTAATCCGACGGCAGACTTCAAAACCATCAATCTCCGGCAACATGATATCGAGCAGCACCAGATCGACTTTTTCTTTTTCCAGAACCTCCAGCGCAGCAAGACCGTTGGGAACACCGATCACTTCATACCCTTTGGAGGTCAGCAGGATACTTTCCAGCTTTAACAGGCTTTCTTCATCTTCAACAACAAGTATGGTTCGTTTCGCCACAATGGCCTCCCTGGATACGCATCAGTTTAATACATTGCGAATATACTTGCCCATTATAGCACAAATCTCGGTTGTGTCTTTATCAGACCACACCATAAAAACCACAAATGTGTCAAAAAAACCTGACAACAAAATAGAAATTAACGCTCCCGGTCACGGTAATTAATTCGGATCGGGCAACCGGTAAATCCAAACGGCTGGCGAATTTTATTCGCCAGATAACGCCGATAGGAGAAATGCACCCCTTTCTCCTTGTTGACAAAAATGGTAAAGGTCGGCGGTCGGACCGCCGTCTGGGTAATATAAAACAATTTAACCCTTTTACCGTGGTAAATCGCCGGAGGATGCGCTTCCTCCGCACTTTTCAAAACCCGGTTGAGCTCAGAAGTGGAAATTTTACGATTGAACTGGGTGGCCACCTCTTCAACGGTATCCATGATTTTGGCAATCCGTTGCCCGGTCAGGGCCGAAACAAACATAATCGGTGCAAACGACAAGAACTTAAACTGCCCGCGCACCTCCTCGGTAAACTTCTTCATGGTGGAATTGTCTTTGGTCAACGTGTCCCACTTATTCACCACCAGCACCACCGCACGACCACGATCAAAGGCATAGCCAGCAATAGTCAGATCCTGTTCAGTGATCCCCTCTTCGGCATCAATCACGACCAGAACCACATGGGCACGATCCATCCCCTTCAGCGCCTGGATGACCGAGTACTTCTCCAGCTTCTGACTCACCTTGCCCTTGCGCCGGATACCGGCCGTATCGATCAACACATAGCGCTGACCATTATACGTAAATGGGGTATCGACACTGTCACGAGTGGTTCCGGCAGTCGGATTGGCCACCACGCGCTCATAGCCCAGCAGTTTGTTCACCAGCGAGGATTTGCCGACATTGGGACGACCGATCACCGCCAGACGTACTTCCGTGGTATCTTCCTGGGTACTTTTGACCTCGGGAAGTTCATCGAGGATCGCGGCCATCAGTTCTCCCATCCCGCGACCATGT
The DNA here is from genome assembly GCA_002869685.1 of Desulfuromonas sp. Taxonomy (GTDB): domain Bacteria; phylum Desulfobacterota; class Desulfuromonadia; order Desulfuromonadales; family Desulfuromonadaceae; genus Desulfuromonas. Next base: position 23,486 of record PKUE01000065.1, on the reverse strand, counting down.
TCGGCGGAGGTGGCAAAAAAGTGTTCGATCCCCAGAGCATAGAATTCGGCCGCCTGGTCTTCCTGCTTGTCACCGTCAACCTTGTTGACGACGAACAGAACCGGTTTTGTAACCCGCCGCAACATAACAGCAACTTCTTCGTCCGAAGGTGTCAGGCCGTCACGTCCATCCATGACAAACAGAATCACATCGGCTTCTTCAATGGCCAATTGAGACTGTTCACGCATTTGAACAAGCATCCGCTCTTCACTGACCGGTTCAAAACCACCGGTATCGATCAGGGTAAACGGTTTGGCATAACGGGTGACATCGGCATAGTTACGATCACGGGTTACCCCCGGATAATCTTCGACAATGGCTTTACGTTCGCCTAGAATCCGGTTAAACAGGGTTGATTTACCCACATTGGGGCGGCCGACGATGGCGACGACTGACATAATATTCCACCTTTAAACAGGTTTATTCGTAACCGAATTCACGCAGAAAACGCTCTGAGTCCATCCAGTTCTTTTTCACTTTGACAAACAACTCCAAAAAGACGCGGCTATCGAGAAAGGCTTCGATCTCCTTGCGCGACTCCTGGCCAAGCAGACGGATCATACTGCCTCCCTTGCCAACCAGAATCCGTTTATGCGCATCGCGGCCGACAAAGATTGTCGCCTGAATGGCAATCAGGTTTTTCCCCGGTCGCTCTTCAAAAGTATCCACCTGAACGGCGACACCGTAAGGAACTTCCTGGTGGGTTTTGCGCAGGATCTTTTCCCGAATCATTTCACCGACGATAAAGCGCTCCGGCAGATCGGTGACCATATCCTCGGGATAATACAGCGGCCCTTCCGGCACCATGTTGCGAACGGCGCCAACCAGACGATCAACTCCCTGACCGGTAAAAGCCGACAACGGAATGATCTCTTTGAAATCGAACCGTTCCGCATATTGGGCGATCAATGGCAGCAGCTTCTCTTTTTCAACCAGATCGACTTTGTTAATCACCAGCACCACAGGGATATCGCTCTGGCCGAGCAACTCGAGGATATAATCATCACCGCCACCAACACGGTCCGTCGCCTCGACGAGGAAAACGACCACGTCCACACCACGACAGGCGGATAACGCCTGGTCCACCATATATTGATTCAGTTTGCCCGTGGCCTTATGAATCCCGGGGGTGTCGAGAAACAGAACCTGAGCCTGTTCATCGGTATGAATGCCGAGAATCCGGTTGCGCGTTGTTTGCGGCTTATTCGCCGTGATGGCAATTTTTTGGCCGAGGATCTGATTCAACAACGTCGATTTCCCCACATTGGGGCGACCGATAATGGAAACGAAACCGGATCTGAAAGGTTGTTCACTCACTCGGGGTCTTCTTTCTTCGCCTGACAGGCAAAACAAGCATTGTGTTTAAGGTTCATCATTCTCTGTATTGAGGGCGACAAGTGCTTCGCAGGCAGCCTGTTGCTGAGCCGCCTTTTTGCTGCCACCACGACCATGTCCCAAGGTCTTGCCGTCGCAGGAGACGACAACCGTGTATTCGCGCTGATGGTCCGGCCCTTCGGCCGCCACCAGCTCGTAAACGGGGGCAACGCCGAAACGGGCCTGGGCCAGTTCCTGAAAACGGGTTTTGTAATCAAGGGACTTGCGTTGCGCAACGCGTACAGCAGTCGCTTCAAATAACCGCCCCAGCACGGCGCGGGCAACATCCCATCCGGCATCGAGAAAAACCGCACCAAATACGGCTTCCAGGGCATCGGCCAGCAGATTATCTTTATCCTGTCCGCCACTGCGCCGTTCACCACGCCCCAATTGCAGGCAGGGACCGAGATTCAGCTGCCGTGCCACTTTGGCTAACGCCTTGGCACTGACCAGTTCGGAACGTATCCGCGACAATTCTCCTTCCGGCAACTGGGCATAGCTACGAAACAGGTAATCGGCCATCACCAGGTCGAGGACGGCATCACCGAGAAACTCCTGCCGTTCATTACAAGCAGCCGGGTCACGCAATTGCTCGTTGGCATAGGATTTATGGATCAACGCGGTTTTCAGATAGCTCTGATCCTTGAATCGGTATCCGAGTCGCTCTTCAAACTCTGCCAGCACGTTATCGTAGTCCACGTATTCCTGTCTCCACCGGAGGGGTCCCCCCCTGATCATTTTTAACCGGCGGGCTGCGCAAAGCATGGTAACACCCCCGATATCCGGGCAAGCCGCGCATTCTGCCGCCAGTTCAGAACTCTTGTCAACCGTTAAACGTTTTAACATACTCAAAAACAGGCGATAAGGCAATGACCGCTTGCGGAGGTTTTCCCTTGCGTCCCATCCCGTGCCCTTTATAATGGAGAGCTTCAAAAACACATGGAGCGGCAACAGCAATCCACGGAAGTATCGCAACCTTCCGTTATCCAGGCAGGGAATCACAGCAACTATGGGGCTATTTCTTACATTTGAAGGTATTGAGGGGTGTGGAAAAACCACCCAGATCCGTCTGCTCGCCGATGGACTGCGCCAGCAGGGCCACGACGTGATCGAAACCCGTGAGCCCGGCGGCTGTGATATCGCGGACCAGATCCGCGCCGTACTGCTCGATGCCAGAAACAACCGGATGATCAGCACTGCAGAACTGCTGCTTTATGCGGCAGCCCGGGCCCAGCACGTTGCCGAGGTGATTCAACCCGCTCTGGATGCCGGTAAAACAGTTCTGTGCGACCGCTTCTGTGATGCCACTCTGGCATATCAGGGCTTCGGTCGTGGTCTCGACATCAACCGGATTATCGACCTCAACACCTATGCCTGTCAGGGTGTCATCCCGGACAAAACCCTGCTGCTTGACCTTCCCGTCGAAATCGGCCTGGGACGCGCCCGCCAGCGCAATGGACAACAAGCCGGTCCCAACGAGGACCGTTTTGAACAGGAATCCCTCGACTTTCACCAGCGAATCCGTCAAGCCTATCTTGACCTGGCCACACAGGAGCCGGAGCGTTTTATCACCATCGACGCTGGCGGAGATCCCCAACAGGTCGCCCAACGGATTGCCACGGCCATGGCGGTCACGGTGCTGCCATGACCTTTGCCAATATCATCGGCCATGAACGCCAGAAAAAGCTGCTGCGCCAAGCCTGGAGAAATCAGCGCATGGCCCACGCCTATCTGTTTACCGGTGCCGAAGGAATTGGCAAACGCCTGATGGCTGTTGCCCTGGTGCGCCTGATCTTCTGCGAAAATCAAACAGGTTGCGGCACCTGTGCCGGTTGCCGTCGGATTGACCACAACAATCATCCCGACCTGCATGTTCTGGAACCGGAAGGATCTTTTATCAAGATCGACGCCATTCGCGAACTGCAGAAAGAGTTACAGCATCCCCCTCTTGAGGCTCCACGCCGAATCTGTATTATCGACGGTGCCGAGCGGATGAATCCTGCAGCTGGCAATGCCCTGCTCAAGACCCTCGAAGAACCGCGCACGGATGTCATGCTGATTCTCATCAGCCCGCAGCCGCAAAATGTTCTCGAAACGATCCGCTCACGCTGCCAGCAGATGCCCTTTGCCCGTCTGGAGCAGAGCATGATCCGCAAGGTGCTGGCCCAGCAGGATTTCAATGAGGATGAAAGCCGGATCCTTGCCAGTCTTTCCGAAGGGAGCCTGAAAAGAGCCCTTGGCAGCGACCGCGACTTTTACCTCGAAGAACGTAAAGAACGGTTTAAAGCGGTTTGCATCCTGACACCGGGCAGCATTGTCCCGTTGCTCGAACTGGCTGAAAAATGGGCGGCAGACAAAGAACAACTTGAAGATCTGGCCACCCTGCTGCTCAGCTGTTACCGGGATATTTTCCTCGTTGTCAGCCAGGGATCCAATTCACTGCTGGCCAATACCGACCTCAAAGAACGCATCGTCCATCAAGCAGCTAAGGAGACTCCAACGTCCATTCAACACAAGCTCGAAGCTCTGTTGGACTTCCACCACCACCTGCGCCGCAACGTCAATCGTCAACTGGCCATGGAGCGGCTGTTGATTCGCCTGGTTCAACCGATGCCACACCAGTGACAACCGCCCGATCGTTCCACCATATTTATCTCAACTAAGACATTGCCTGTCGCCGGTGAATACGTTAGATTATCCCTTTATTCACAGGCACATTGAACCCATCGATCTGACGTCAGACTCTGACGCTCTTTTTGCCACATAACGGCAGGATCGACCAACATACAGAAGTGACCGAATGACTGAAGAACTTCCCACACCTCCCCCGCCCGTTGCGGACGGAAAAATCATTGCCACGGTTAAGTTTCGCTCGGCGGGAAAACAATACGATTTTGACACCAACGGACTGGAGCTCAAGCAAGGCGACAGCGTTGTCGTCGAGACCAATCGCGGCCGAGCCCTCGGAACCATTGCCCGCCCACCTCAGCTTACCGCTAAGGCCGATCTGCCCCAGGACCTGAAAAAGGTGCTGCGTCTGGCGACAGAGGCGGATCACAACATGGCTCGCATCAGCGGTTCAAAGGAGAAAGAAGCCTTTGACCACTGTTTTGACCGGATTCGTCAACGCAAAATGCCGATGAAGCTGGTCAAGGCGGAATATCTGTTCGACGGTTCAAAAATCATTTTCTACTTTACAGCTGATGGCCGCGTTGACTTTCGCGAATTGGTCAAGGACCTGGCCCACCACTTTCATACCCGGATCGAAATGCGCCAGATTGGCGTCCGCGATGAAGCCAAACTGATTGGCGGCATCGGTATCTGCGGTCGTGAACTGTGCTGCGGCACATTTCTCACCGACTTCCACCCGGTTTCGGTCCGGATGGCCAAGCAACAGGGGTTGGCACTTAATCCAACCAAAATTTCCGGGCAATGCGGGCGTCTGCTCTGTTGCCTGGGCTATGAATACGACACCTATTGCAAAATGGCCAAGAAGTTGCCGAAATCAGGCAGCAAAGCAACCCTTGACGGCCAAGCGGTTGAAATCCTTTCCAGCCAGACCCTCAGCCAGACGGTTACGGTCCGCTGTCAGAATAAGACGATTCAGAACGTCCCGCTGGCCGATCTGAACGCGGTCAAACGGCCACCCAAAGGGGAGCAGAAGCCCGCCGGACAAAACGACGCCAAAAGTGACACCCCGGACAAGCCTGCAGACGGAGAACAAAAACCCGCCGCTAAGGCAAAACCGTCGCGTGGTGGCGAGGGCAAACCGCAGCGCCCGCCACGGCAACGATCCGGAGAAGGACGCCCCAACAAAAACAAGCGGGGTGGCAAGCCGGGGCAGGATCAGCCGAACCGTGCTAAAAAGAACACGCCTGCAACGACGGAAGAAGGTGGGCAACGCCCGGCCAAAATCCGGCCCCAGGCGAAGAAAGCCGCTCCGGAGGACAAGGCTACACCACCACAACCTTCCGCTGAAGGAACTGAAACGAAACCCAATAAACGTCGCAGCCGCAATCGTCGCCGGCCGCCACGCAAACCATAGCAGGAGCCACCATGGACAAGAAATTTTACATCACAACCCCGATCTATTACGTCAATGACGTTCCTCATATCGGCCACGCCTACACGACATTGGCCTGTGACGTTCTGGCCCGCTACAAACGTGCGCGTGGCTATGAGGTGTTTTTCCTGACCGGTACTGATGAACACGGCCAGAAGGTAGAAAAAGCGGCCGTCGCCGGTGGTGAAACCCCACTGGAGTTGGCGGATCGTGTCATGCAGCGCTTTGCCGCCCTGTGGCAAAAACTCAACATCGACAACACCGATTTCATCCGCACCACCCAGCAGCGGCATAAAGAGGGTGTGCAAAAGATGTTCACCCAAATTCAGGAACAGGGCGATATCTATCTCGGCGCCTATGAAGACTGGTATTGCACCCCGTGTGAAACCTTCTGGACCGAGACCCAGCTCATTGACGGTTGCTGCCCCGACTGTGGCCGACCGACAGATAAGCTCAAGGAGGAATCCTACTTCTTCCGCATGAGCAAATATCAGGATCAGCTGATTGAGCACATTGAAAACAACCCCGATTTCATCCAGCCCCGCTCTCGTCGTAATGAGGTGCTGAGTTTCGTCCGTGAAGGGTTGCGTGATCTGTCGATCTCCCGCACCAGTTTTTCCTGGGGTATTCCGGTTCCCGGCGATGACAAGCACGTCATTTACGTCTGGTTTGACGCACTGAACAACTACATTACGGCATTGGGCTACCCCGATGACAAGCAGGGTAACTTTGAAAAATTCTGGCCGTGCAGCGTTCATGTTATCGGCAAAGATATTTTGCGCTTCCACACCGTTTACTGGCCGACCTTCCTCATGGCAGCGGGCCTGCCACTGCCGGAAAAAGTGTTCGCCCATGGCTGGTGGACCGTCGAGGGCAAAAAGATGAGCAAGAGTCTGCAGAATGTCGTTGAGCCCAACATGCTGGTGGACACCTACGGCATTGACCCGATCCGTTACTTCCTGTTGCGTGAGGTTCCCTTCGGACTGGATGGGGATTTCTCCCATGCGTCTCTGATCCACCGGATCAATTCGGACCTTGCCAACGACCTCGGCAACCTGGTCAGCCGCTCCACAGCGATGCTCAGCAAATATTTTGGTGGCACCCTACAGGCACCGACAACGGCCGACGCCCTCGATCAGCCTTTTATTGATCAGTTCCCGGCCAAATTGGTGTTGATTGATCAACAGATGAATAATCTGGCATTCAACAAGGCCCTGCTGAGCATCTGGGAATTGATCAGCAGTGCCAATAAATATATCGATGACACCGCTCCCTGGTCGTTAGCCAAGGATGAGGCGCAAAAAGAGCGACTCGGGACCGTCATGTACAATCTGCTCGAAGCCGTGCGCCTTGTCGGTCTGCTGGTTGCGCCGTTCATGCCGGATACCGGCAAGCGGATCATGGAAATTCTCGGCCAGGACAGCAGTAATCTTACGCTCGATGGTCAGGACCAATGGGGAGGACTGCAGCCGGGAATCGCCATTGAGAAAACACCGCCGATGTTCCCGCGGATTGAAGAAAACTAAAATTCAACGATGCTGCTGAGAGCAGTCCGACCATTGTGACGGATTGCTCCAGCGCAGTTCATCCGTTTGAATTTTTGCTACACACATGACGTGGTCTCACGCTGTGATGGTCGTCGCGGTTGAACGGGAGGGTTTGGTTGCTAAATAACCCGCTGCCTCGGGGTGGGACGAAGCCTACCCGTTTGATCGGTGCCACACCAAAAATAAAGAGAGACGAAAAAGTGTCATCAACGTTTTACACCAACACTGGTGACGCGCACGATTTGCCGACCTAAAGGGCGGCAAGCCAAAAGGATGTCGTCTGCCGGGGCGAAACCCGGCGACCTTGAGCTTTTGACCTTACCTTGTCCGTGACTTAAAACCATCCATCGTGTCATAGCCCGAAAACAACACGACAACGCCTATTTCTGGAGTTCCCATGTCTCACCCTTCCCTTGTTGATACCCACGCCCACCTGGACGGCAATCGTTTTGCTGACGACCTGGATCAGGTCATCCAACGTGCTGATGATCAAGGGGTTCACTCCATCATTACCGTCGGCTGCGATCTTGACAGTTCCCGCGCCAGTGTTGAACTGGCGCGCACCTATACGGGAATCTATGCCACGGTCGGTGTTCATCCTCACGATGCCGCCACCGTGACTCCAGAAGTGCTCGACGAACTGGCTCAACTCGCCACAGCAGATAAGGTTGTCGCCATCGGTGAAATCGGACTCGATTACTACCGCAATCACTGCCCGCACGACCAGCAGCAAAAGGCGTTTCGCCAGCAGATCGCCCTGGCACGCCAATGTCAGCTGCCGCTGGTGATCCATGACCGCGATGCCCATGACGACGTGTTGACCATTTTACGTGAGGAGAAGGCCAACGAAATCGGTGGCGTCCTGCATTGTTTCAGTGGCGATAGCGAGATGGCCAAAGCCTGCCTTGACCTTGGCTTCTACCTGTCGTTCACCGGCACTATCACCTATCCGAAAAACGACGCCATTCGTGAGGTTCTCAAACAGGTGCCGACGGAACGGATTCTGGTGGAAACCGACTGTCCTTACCTGGCCGCCCAACCATGGCGTGGCAAGCGCAACGAACCGGCCTATGTCGTTAAAACCGCCGAAATGGTTGCCGAAGTCAAAGGGTTGACCCTCACCGATGTCGCCCGCATCACCAGCCTCAACGCCTTTGAGCTGTTCGGTGTTGGTGAAGTAGATCAGGCCAGCAAAATCGCCTACCGTATCCGTAACTCGCTGTATCTCAACATCACCAATCGCTGCAGCAACCGTTGTACGTTCTGTGCCAAGTTCCGCGATTTCAACGTCAAGGGGCATCAACTCAAACTTGACCATGAACCCGATTTTGCTGAGGTGGTGGCGGCCATTGGCGATCCAACGGGTTACGAAGAAGTGGTGTTCTGTGGCTACGGCGAACCGCTGCTGCGCCTCGATCTGGTCAAACAGGTTGCCAGCTGGCTCAAAGAGCGCGGCATCCAGGTGCGTATCAACAGCGACGGCCAGGCGAACCTGGTCCATCAACGCAACATCCTGCCCGAACTCGAAGGGTTAATCGACGAAATAAGCATCTCTTTGAACGCGCCGAACAATAGCGACTATCAGCTTATCTGTCAGTCGTGCTTTGGTGAACAGGGCTATGTCGCCCTCAAAGAGTTCATCCGTGAAGCACCACGCTACATCCCCAAGGTGGTCGCTTCCGCCGTCACTGTCCCCGGTATCGACATTACTGCCTGTGAACAACTGGCAACTGAGCTGGGAGTCGAATTCCGTACCCGTATCTACAACGAAGTGGGCTGATCCTCACTTCACCTTTTTTCTCTCACAGGAGGACCCCGGATGTCTCAAAGTCCCTGGGAACCAAAACAGGATCCACTGGAACAGGCCCTGCGCATGGCCGCCAAAAAGATCAAGACCAGCGGTGGCCCGCCTATCAAAATTGTCCTCGGCGTCATCATTGTTTTATTGGTGCTTGCCGCAGGGAAAAGCGCCCTTTACAAAGTTGATACCGAGGAGACCGGCGTGCTGTTGCGGCTGGGGAAATCGATCGGTACAGCACCCCCCGGACTGCACATGAAACTGCCCTTCGGCATTGACCGGGTCTACCGGGTTAAAACCGGCCGGGTACTTAAAGAGGAGTTTGGCTTTCGTACCGATAAAGCGGGCGTACGCACCACCTACAGCAACCGCGATTTCAGCGAAGAGTCGCTAACCCTGACCGGTGATCTCAACATCAGCGATGTTGAATGGATTGTTCAATACCAGATCATCGATCCGGAGAAATATCTGTTCAATATCGCCGACCCGCGTGCCACCATCCGCGATCTTTCCGAAGCCATGGTTCGCCGCATTATCGGTAACTCCAACGTCACTCAGGTTCTGACAACCGAGCGTGCCGATCTGGCCCTGGCGGTCGAAGATGGCTTGCAGAAGATCCTCAACAGTTACAATATCGGCATTCGCGTCGTCACCGTCAAATTCCAGGACGTCAACCCGCCAGATCAGGTTAAAGCCGCGTTCAACGAGGTCAACGAAGCGGAACAGCAGAAAGAGAGCCTGATCTTTCAGGCCCGCGAGCAATACAATCGTGAAGTCCCTAAAGCGCGCGGTGTGGCCAGCAGCCGCATCCTTGAAGCCGAGGGCTACGCCCTGGAGCGGATCAACCGCGCCAAAGGTGAGGCAGATCGCTTTAACTCTCTGGTCAAGGAATACCGCAAAGCGCCCAAGGTCACCAAGCAACGCCTGTTCCTCGAAACCATGGACAAGGTCTTGCCAAAAGTTGATGAGATTTATGTGGTTGACGAAAAAAGTGGCGGCGTCCTGCCTTTATTACCCCTGGGCAAACAGGTTATGAGCGGAGGTGGCCAATGAAACGTTTAATCATCCCCATCGTTATTGCCGTTATCCTGATTGCTCAAAGTGCCTTCTTTGTTGTCAATGAAGCGGAGCAGGCTCTGGTCACTGAATTCGGTAAGCCGGTTGGCGAAGTGCGCAATGCCGGCATCCATTTCAAGATCCCGGTCATTCAGGAAGTGCATCGTTTTTCCCGACGGATTCTCAACTGGGATGGTCATCCGAACCAGATCACCACCAGTGACAAAAAATACATCTGGGTGGATACCACCGCACGCTGGCGGATCGTCGATCCACTGCTCTTTTTTACCACCGTCGCCACCGAGATCGGCGCCCAGAGTCGTCTCGACGACATTATTGATTCCGTGGTTCGCGATGCGGTCTCCAGTCACCTGCTGGTGGAACTGGTGCGTGGCGATGATTACAAACCGCCGACGGACATGACCGACCCGATCATTGAGGAAACGTCCATGAACCGCGAACTGGTGGGCCGCGAGATGATTCTCGATCATATCCTGGAGCAGGCAAAACTGAGCACTCCGGAATATGGCATTGCTCTGATCGATGTCCAGATCAAGCGGATCAAATACGTTGATCAGGTCAGCAAGCGGGTCTACGAACGGATGATCTCAGAACGTAAGAAGGTCGCCGCTCAATACCGTTCCGAGGGTGAAGGTGAAAAAGCCGACATCCTGGGACAGATGCAAAAAGAGCTGAAAAAAATCAGCTCTGAATCGTACCGCAAGGCCGAAGAGATCCGAGGGACAGCGGATGCGGAAGCTACGGCAATTTATGCTGCCGCCTATAACCAGGAACCGGATTTTTATCGTTTTATGCGGACACTTGAGTCCTATCAGAAAACGGTCAATACCAATAACCGGTTAATTCTATCTACCGACAGCGCCTATTATAAGTTGTTTACCGAACAAAGCCGCTAACCAGATGCGGGTCGGATGCTTTTCGTCCGACCCGCACTCCAGCACCGGCTCCCGGCAACACTGATCAGTATGGAGATTCACCATGCGCATCCTGCTATTATCCCCCCTGCTTCTTTTCGTCGTGTTATTGACCGCCTGCACTTCTGTGCCCACGGATGCGGAAATCCAGATTCAGGTCGCTAAAACGGTTCTGCAGCAAAACAACGATAAGATCTTCAGTTTTGAGAACTTCCACAAAGTTAACGGTCTCAGTGTCGACACAACCACTTACATTGCCGAAGTTCAATATGATCTGGTCTTTCGTAAGGGCCTTGAGGAACTGACGGAAGAACTCAACCGCACCAGCAGCAGCGACCCGATTGCCGCACTCGGTTCCGGCATGGAACTGCTCGGCCAGTTGATGAAGTACGGTCAATTCAAAGCGGGTGACCGTCTCCCCCGTCACGAAAAATTCAAATTGATTAAGACGGAACAAGGCTGGCGAATGGCCGACGACTTCGCGTTGTAGCAACACAATTCCGGAGGTGTCACATGATCACCTGTCGCATCATCCTGGCGTTACTGACCGGGCTGTTGTCCTTCACGTCAATCAGCCATGCTGAAACCATCTGGCAACAGGCCCAGTGGGCAACCACCGCCACACTGGGCAACAGCTACTCACCCGGCAATGAACTCCGCTTCGGCCAGCTTGGGCTCAGTGCCACATGGGATTATGCCCACGTCTGGGCGCATCGAGCGCCCAAAGAACTCAAGTTCAAGGTGGAAGGGGCTGCGGGACTGGCTTCAACGCCACACTGTCGGGCAATCGTCAGCGCCAATATGCTGGCGGCATATCCCCTGGAAGCTCTGACCTGCTGTGGCCTGCGTCCCTTTGTTGAAGCCGGAATCGGCCTGATCTACACCGATTATCAGGTCGACAATCAGGGCTTACGCCTCAATTTCAACCCCGTTGTCGGCCTCGGCGGAGAATTTGCAACTCTCTCCGGTCAACGCTGGTTTGTCACCGCCCGTCTACACCACCTCTCCAACGGTGAACTGCATCATGACAACCGTGGCATCAATTCCATCGTCCTGCAGATTGGCCGCCATTTCTGAACACCGCATGAATATGGCAATAACCGTAAAATACGCTATGCTGTAAGTCATGATGATCACACTGGAAACGACGACAATCCATCTGGTTGAATCGTACAGTCTGGCCCTGCTACTTGGTGCATTGATGGGGTTGGAACGAGAGCGCAGTGAAAGCGGGTTTGCCGGTTTGCGCACCTTTATTCTGGTCACACTGTTCGGCACGCTGTGTGGCAACATCTCCCAGAGCACCACATCCGAATGGATCATGGTCGTTGGCCTGGCAACCATCGCCGGTCAGGGATTAATGGGGCATATCGTACGCCTCAAACAACATTCCTCTTCAGGCATGACCACGGCCATTGCACTGCTGATCGCTTATCTGGTTGGCATCCTGCTCAGCATCGGCCAGGGTGTTACGGCAATCAGCCTGTGTCTGGCCACCACCCTGGTGCTCTATTTTAAACCGCAGATGCACGCTTTTTCCCGGCGGCTGCAACAGCGGGATCTGTACGCCATCTTCCAGTTTATCCTGGTCGCATTCATTATCCTGCCCGTATTGCCAAACAGCCGCTTCGGTCCGTTCGGCGCCCTGAATCCGTACAATATCTGGCTGATGGTGGTCTTGATCAGCGCCATCAATCTGGTGGGTTATATCGTCCTCAAACTGGTCGGCCAACGTTGGGGCAGTCCGGTGCTTGGCATTCTCGGCGGGATTGTTTCCAGCACTGCCACCACTCTGACGTTCAGCCGCCAATCGTCATCAAACCCCACCATTTCACGCACCGCCACAGTGGTCGTCGCCCTGGCGTCAACCGTGGTCCTGATCCGGATCACCGCGTTTATCTTTCTGATCAACCCGGAACTGATCCGTCATTTATGGCTGCCCATGGGTGGTATGTTCATTGGTGGCATGCTGCCAATCTTATTTTTCTGGAGGACCACCCGCAATGAGGAAGCGCCCCGTCTGGAAAGCCGCAATCCGGCCGAGCTGTCCCAAGCCCTGCTGTTTGGTCTAATCTATGCCTGCGTGCTGCTGGCCGTCTCTTTTGCCAAAAACCACCTCGGCACACAAGGGGTCTATCTGGTGTCGTTTATTTCCGGGATAACCGATGTCGATGCCATCACTCTGAGTAACACACGGCTGTCGCTGATGGGGGAATTGGGACAAGTTCAGGCGGCGAACAGCATTCTGATCGCCATGCTGGCCAATCTGCTGTTCAAGTTGGGTGTGGTGGCGGTGGTCGGCACCCGCCAGATGGTGCGCGGCATCGCCATCTGCTTCAGCTGTCTGGCGTTACCGGCCTTACTGGTTTTCTTCTGACGTTTTAGAACCGGGCTACAACACCACCAGAGCTTCGGGACAACGGGTCAACGCCTCGACCCCGTCTGCCGTAACAACATAGGTATTTTCGACACCAACCGCACCGATGCCGGGATAGACCAGCTTCGGTTCAAAGGCAAAGGTCATATTTTCTTCAAGAACATCCTGATCAAAGCCACGGGCAATAAACGGGTATTCATCAATCTCGGTACCGATACCATGACCGATAAACCCCACCTGTGACCCTTCCAGCCCCATAAAAGCCTGCTCATGACCTAAGGTGCGCGCCATCTCATGACACTGGCGATAGATCTTGCCCCAGGGCACTCCCGGCTTGGCGATCTGTTCCATGTACCAGAGGATTTCCAGCATGTCGTCATAACCACGACTCAGATCATCCGACAAACCGCCTAAGCACATGGTTCGGGTCTGATCACACAGGTAGCCCTGATAAGCACCGATAAAATCGATAATGATCGGTTCATGGGCCGCAATCACCTTGTGTCCGGCACCCTGTCCCACGGCCGGTGTTAATCCGACACCGCCCAGCGGAGTATCACTGAACGTAGGTCGGGCCCCGGCAGCCCCGGAAAACGCATGGCCACAATAGAATTCACCATTGAACGCGCGCATGCGGGTAATGCCTTGATGACCGGCCAGACGGGCCGTTTTCTCCAGATGAGCCGAGAGTTCCAGATCACTCATCCCCTCGCAAATCACCTGTTTAGCTTCTTCGTAAATCACCGCCAATTGATCAGCAGCTCCACGCATACGCGCCAGCTCGAATGGTGATTTGATCATGCGGACCTGACGAATCAGCGGTGTGATATCTGCTCCGTCACAATCGGGGAACGTACGCATCAGACGCTGGTAGAAAGACACCGGCAGAACGTCAAGTTCCAAGCCGGGCTGTTTGGGCAGCTCACCGAAGTGCTGGCAGACAAAATCAGCCAGTTGTCGGGGACTGGGTGCTTCGACAATGGTCGAAAGGGTTGATTCATAGCGTGCCCGCTCGAAATCACGGCGCACACAATAAACCGGCTCCCCCGAACAGGGGATGAGAAGCATCCCCTGTTGAACAGAGCCGGTAAAGTAAAATAAATCAGCATTTTGCACAAGAATGGCAAGATCAATTTGCTGCTGCGCCATTTTGGCCTGAAGGGCCTGATAGCGGCGCGTCAGTTCACTCGCCGGAATCTGCCAGCCCTCTGCGTACATCATGCGGTTTCCACACTGTCGTCACTTTCGAGATGAAGATCTTTGATCGCCATTTCCCGCAGCTTAAATTTCTGAATCTTGCCACTGGCGGTCATGGGATATTCATCGACGAATTTGATATAGCGGGGGATTTTATAGTTAGCGATACGACCGGTACAAAACGCCTTCACATCATCTTCTGTCAGCGTTGCCCCTTCCTTGATCTTGATAGCCGCCATCACCTGCTCGCCATATTTACGGTCGGGAACGCCGTACACCTGGACATCGGAAACCGCTGGCATGGTATAGAGAAATTCCTCAATTTCGCGCGGATAGATGTTTTCACCGCCACGGATAATCATATTCTTGATGCGACCGGTAATCTTGCAGTAGCCATTCTCATCCATTACCGCCAAATCGCCGGTATGCAGCCAGTTTTCTCCATCAATGGCCTGCGCGGTCGCTTCGGGCATCTTATAATAGCCCTTCATAACCAGATAGCCGCGGGTACACAACTCCCCTTGTTTTCCCGGGGGCAATGTTGCACCCGTCTCGATATCGACAATTTTCACCTCAACATCGGGAAGAGCCCGACCCACAGTGGCCACGCGCAATTCGATGGGGTCGTCAGTACGGGTCTGGGTAATCACCGGTGACGCCTCTGTCTGACCATAGGCGATGGTGATTTCAGAGGCATTCATGTCACGAATGACCCGCTTCATCACTTCGATCGGACACGGTGATCCGGCCATGATTCCGCTTCTCAAGGAGCTCAGATCGTACTTGTCGAAATTGGGGTGTTCCAGCTCGGCAATAAACATGGTGGGAACACCATGGACAGCCGTGCATTTCTCCATCTCGATAGTTTTCAACACCTGCTCAGGAACAAATGTTTCCACCGGCACCATGGTCGAACCATGGGTAACACAGGCCATAACGCCGAGAACACAGCCGAAACAGTGGAAAAAAGGCACCGGAATACACAGGCGGTCTTTTTCAGTAAAGCGCATGCATTCGCCAATGTTAAAGCCATTATTGACAATATTGTGATGAGTCAGCATGACCCCTTTCGGAAACCCGGTAGTTCCCGAGGTGTATTGCATATTGATCACATCATGCTCATCAAGCGTCTCTTTAATGGCATCAAGCTCGGCCACCGGTACCTGATCGGCTTTGGTTTCGATGTCAGCAAAATTGGTCATACCTTCTGGAGTGCCTTCACCGATAAACACAACATTCTTCAGGAACGGAAGCTTTGCACTGCTCAGTTCGCCAACAGCAGAGGATCGCAATTCAGGAACCACGTCATAAGTCGTTTCAACGTAATCAGTATCCTTGAATCCCTTGACCAGAAACAGGGTCGTTGAATCCGACTGTTCGAGAATATATTCCAATTCAGCCGAACGATAACTGGTATTGACGGTCACCAGAACAGCGCCAATTTTGGCCGAAGCAAACTGCAGAATCACCCACTCGGGAACGTTAGTGGCCCAGATCGCTACATGATCCCCTTTTTTGACCCCCATAGCCAGCAGACCGCGTGCAACACGATCACACAGGGCATTAAACTGGTCATAGCTATAACGAAGATCACGGTCGGGATAAACCAACGCATCGTTTTCGGGAAAACGACGAGCCATCTCTTCAACTATCCCACCTACGGTAAAATGCAGCGCTTCTGACATAGTAACCTTTCCTTCCAGGTCTGCCCTGTTTAGCCAGAACAAACAAAAGTTCATTTTAAACAACTATTAGTAACTAAAGGGTTTTTTTGAATAACATAGGGGTCAAGTTCAGTCAAACCAAAAAAACGGTCGATAAAAATACACCTGATCTGGAAAAATATATCACCGTTGTTTGGCCGCAAGCATACGCCGACAGGCATTGGATATAGCGGAAGAAACATTGCGGCTTTTCGCCAAATTGCGGATATCTTTCTCGTGCAGAGTGGTCAACAGTCGCAGGGCTCGGGGCAGCGGAGTCCGGGGATGCGTCACCAGAGCCTGACGAATGGCGTAGTTCTTCAGCCATTCCCGCTCGAGCAGAATCAGGCGAATGATCTCTTCACTGGCACTGCGGTTCTGCGCCTGAAACAGCACTTCACCTTCGGTAATCCGTGGGTTTTTCAACACGGCACCACTGACGAGCTTGTTACTGTCTTTGATTAAAATGGTGCGCCATTCCTTGTCACCGGTCATGGCGTATTTGATTTTATCGGAGATGTCCAACTCGAGAACCATCTGTTGCTTGGTGATGTTTTTGGTCTCTTCAAAATCGTCGCTGAAATCCTCATCAGGATCAAAATCCCCGTCCTCGATATCTTCACTGTCACCGTCTGAGCCATCTTCAGACTCAGCCATCTGCGACGGAGAATCGAGCAACTCCTTCATCTCTTCGCTGACCTGACGATTCTCAAGAATGGCTTCGCACACTTCACGCGAAAAGCTGCGGGTAAACTTTTCATCGCAGAAATAACTGAGAACTTCGTAGTTGCAGTGCTTGAACACGTACTTCCAGGTGGCATCCTCAACGGCCGGATTGGTGCGCATCAGGACCAGGGTCCCCAAATCATCGATACGGATCTTGGCGAGAAAATCGAGCACTTTGGGATGTTGTTCACGACTTTCGAGAATCGGCCGTAACGCATTGTTGGAACTGCTTTTGAGTGCGTCGAGGGCAGTCTTTTTCAGTTCGTCATCGCCCTGAGAAAAAAACAGCAGCTGAGCATGCACCTGATCCTGAATGGACATCTGCAGCGCACCACGTGCCGCCTTGAGTTTGGTACTTTGAGGAGTGTCAGGAGAAAGAAGCCGAACGACTTCAGGGGACACCTGAAGTCGTTCGGTACGCTGTGACGTTTGATCGGTCAAAACAATGAGTTCCTTTACTAACGTTCGTTTCGCTCGGCCAGAATTTTGGCCGTCAGATGGGACGGGACCTCTTCATAATGGGAAAATTCGGTGGTAAACAAACCACGATCCGAGGTCATGGATCGCAATTCAGGCGCGTAACGCAACACTTCGGCCATCGGCACCTGGGCCGTAACCGTCTGGCTGCCCGCCTGCGGTTCAACACCAAGAACTTTACCGCGCCGGGAGTTCATATCACCAATCACGTCACCGACACAATCATCGGGGACCACCACTTCCATTTTCATAATCGGTTCCAGCAACACTGGCCGGGCCTGGTCCATCCCTTTTTTAAAGCCCATGGAACCGGCAATTTTAAAGGCCATTTCCGAAGAGTCCACCGAGTGATGGGAACCATCAAACAGGGTCACTTTAACATCGACTACCGGATAGCCACCCAGAGTGCCTTTGTCCATGGCTTCCTCAATCCCTTTGCTGACCGCAGGGATATACTGACGCGGAACCACACCACCGACAATTTTATCGACAAACTCATAGCCACCGCCAGCGTGCAACGGTTCGATTTCCAGCCAGACATCGCCATACTGGCCACGCCCACCGGACTGTTTTTTGTATTTGCTCTGCAGTTTTGCAGATCCCTTGATGGTTTCGCGATACGGAACTTTTGGCAGTTGCAATTCAACATCAACGCCATACTTGCGCTTGAGTTTCTCCACGGCAACTTCGATATGCACCTGTCCCATACCGGAGATGATCATCTCATGGGTCTGCTCATTGCGACTGATCTGCAGGGTCGGATCCTCTTCAATCAGGCGCTGCAGGCCGGTGTGGATCTTGTCTTCATCATTTTTACTGCACGCTTCAATGGCAAACGAGATAATCGGCTTGAGTTGCAGCAGACTCTCGTACACGATGGGAGAATTTTCCTGACACAGGGTATCACCGGTCGCCGTCGATTTCAGTTTGGCCACGGCAACAATATCACCGGCCACTGCCTGCTGGAGAGGCACCTGTTTCTTCCCCTCCAACTGGTAGAGCTGACCGATACGCTCGGTTTCATCCTGGGAAGAGTTGTACGTGGTCGAATCCGAATTCAACACCCCAGAATACACTCTGAACAGGGTCAGCTTGCCGGTAAACGGATCGCTGTAGGTTTTGAACACCATGGCCGAAAACGGCTCATCTTCACTCGGCTTGCGCTCAATAATCTCATCGCTGCCGGGAACCGTCCCCATCTGCACCCCTTTGTCGAGGGGGGACGGCAGACAATGAACCACATAATCCAACAACTGCCGCACACCAATATTGGCCGTGGCACTGCCGCACAACACCGGAGTAAACACACCTGTCAGTGTGCCCTCGCGCAAGCCCTGGAGAATCTCTTCAACACTGAGATCTTCCTCTTCGAGATACTTTTCCATTAAAGCATCATCGGCATCGGCTACCGCTTCGAGCAACATCGTGCGTAAACGCTGCGCCTCGTCGACGTACTCTGACGGAATCTCTTCTTCGTTGTAGGTCCCTTTTTCATCGAACTGGAAGATACGCGCCTTCATGGTCACAAGATCGATGATACCGCGGAAATCACTTTCCTGGCCGATGGGCATGTTGACCAAAACACCGCGGCAACCGAGCATCTTTTCCATATCATCAACAGCACGGAGAAAATCGGCGCGTTCGCGGTCCATTTTATTGACAAAGGCGATGAGCGGAACTTCAAATTCCTGACTCCACCCCCAGATTTTTTGAGTTTGTGCTTTAACGCCGGAGATGGCGGAAACAATCATCACCCCACCGCCGAGGATACGCAGGCAGTTACGGGTGTCATGGATAAAGTTGGAATAACCGGGGGTGTCAACGAGGTGCAGGCTGTGTTTTTTCCATTCGCAGTGATTAAGGCTGGAACTGATGGTGATCTGTCGTTTAATTTCTTCGGGTTCAAAGTCCATACTTGAGGTGCCGTCATCGACCTTGCCCAACCGCTCGTTCATGCCCGTGTTGAACAACATCGCTTCAACCAGAGAGGTCTTCCCCGCCCCTCCATGCGCCACAATTCCCAAGTTTCTCAAGTTCGCAGTGTCGTACTTTCCCATAGCTACCCCTTTCATGACATCGGTGAGGAAGGTTCTAACAGAGCACGATTCGACGGGGTCCGTCAGATGTGCACATTGAGAACACTCCCGTTAGAGGACTACATTACAAAGTCTCCATCGCAGGAACAATATCTTGAGTTTACACCCTTTTTTCAAAATTAAAATATCAGTTAACCGATTGTAATTGTTTTACAATCATTCAGTTCGTCTTCTCCTCGGTATTGCGTTGATAGATGATCAACAGGCCATCCAGTGTCAACTGACCATCCACCGCGTCAATGGTCTCAGAAGCTTCGGCAATGCATTCGGCCAGACCACCGGTAGCGACCACCAGAGGATTGCCGCCCACTTCACGCTTCATCCGGTTGACAATGCCATCGACCAGACCGGCATAACCAAACAACATCCCCGACTGAATGCTGTTTACGGTGTTTTTTGCCACCACCAGAGGCGGTTTACAGATCTCGACACGCGGCAGTTTACTGGCACGTTCATGCAAGGCCTCAGCAGAGATGCCCAGACCGGGAGCAATCGCGCCCCCCTGGTATTCCCCTTTGTCGCAAATGTAATCAAAGGTGGTGGCCGTACCGAAATCGACGACAATCAGACTCTGGCGAAATTTGTCGTAGGCCGCCACAGCATTGACAATGCGATCCGCCCCTACTTCTTTCGGATTATCGTATTTGATGGCCATGCCGGTCTTCAGTCCCGGTCCCACCACATACGGCTCGGCCTGAAGGTAAGTGCGACACATCCGGGTCAGCGCATCCAGCATCGGCGGCACTACGCAGGATACAATCACCGCCTTGATCATCGCCAGACGCAAATCTTTGAACGTCAGCAGATCATTGAGCAACATGGCGTACTCATCATCGGTACGCGATTTATCGGTGCGAATACGCCAACTGTGCAACAGCTGGCTGTCCTGATACAGGCCCAGCACCGTATTGGTGTTTCCGACATCAACCACCAACAACATGGCTATCTATCCCTTCTGTTTCCTCTGCAGCACACGGCAGAAAAAAGATCTATTCGCTTACTCTGCGGCAATCACATCACCAGCGTAAATCACCTGACTCCCACCCTGGTCGAGATCAAGGAGCAACGCACCGTCTTCAGCCAGACCGGCAACATGGCCACTAAACACCTCGGCACCACAATCAACCTTCACCCGGCAGCCCTGCAGATAAAACAGCGCTTCCCAGGCCAATTTGATCGGCGCAAACCCTTGCTGCAGATAAAGCGCATAGAGCGTATCCAACTGGCGATAGAGTTCCTGGGCAAAGGCCACCCGGCTGACCGGCTGACCGGTTTCCAGCAACACGGAGGTCGCGGGGCGTCGCAGATCATCTGGAAATTGTTCCCGCGTCATATTGAGGTTGGCACCGATCCCCAGCACCACATGATGAATACTTTCCATCTCGGCACTGAGTTCGTTGAGCAAACCGGCAATTTTACAACCATCCACCAGGATGTCATTGGGCCACTTCACCTGCACATCCAGCCCGGCCACCGCAGTAAATGTCCGCGCAGCTGCCACAGCGGACATGAACGTCAACTGTGCGGCCTGAGTCGGCACCATCTGCGGACGCAGAATGATCGACGTGTACAGATTAACCCCTGCCGGAGAACTCCAGCAACGGCCCATGCGCCCCCGGCCACCACTCTGACTATCGGCAATGACAACCGTTCCCTCGGCAGCGCCCTGTTCGGCCAGTTCTTGAGCCCGAACATTGGTTGAGTCCGCCTGGGCAAAATATTCCACCTGACAGCCGACCACCCGGGTCTCCAACCCCGACTGAACGGCCGCAGCCAGCAACAGATCCGGTTGCGTCACCAGACGATAGCCACGCGACGGCACCGCATCAATCTGGTAACCGAGGCTGCGAAGTTGGCGGATATGTTTCCACACCGCCGCCCGGCTGACACCGAGACGCTGACTGAGATCTTCACCGGACAGAATCGTCTGAGGATCCGCCAAAAACAGTTCGAGAATCTGCTCCCGTATTCCATGCTCTGCCACAGACGCTCCCTATTGAAACAGCATCGAGATGTCAACAGCACAGCTGGAGTGGGTCAAGGCACCAACCGAAATCAGGTTAACCCCGGTTTTGGCGATATCCGTCACGGTCTCCAGATTGACACCACCTGAGGCTTCCGTCACCGCCCGGCCGTTGATCAACGCCACCGCCTCACGCAACATGTCGAGGCTCATATTGTCGAGCATGATAATGTCAGCCCCGGCATCCAACGCCTCCTGCACATCCTGAAGACTCTCGGTTTCCACTTCGATCTTCAAGGTATGCGGTGCCCGTTTGCGCGCTCCGGCCACTGCCGCCGTAATGCCACCGGCTGCAGCGATATGATTTTCCTTGATCAACACACCGTCATAAAGAGAAGTGCGATGATTCTGCCCGCCCCCCATCCGTACGGAATATTTGTCCAACACCCGTAAGCCGGGCATGGTTTTACGCGTATCAACAATAATGGCATCGGTTCCCGCCACCGCTTCAACAAAGGCCGCAGTGTGCGTGGCAATACCGCTCATGCGTTGCATCAGATTCAACGCCACCCGCTCACCCTGCAGCAGGGTATGGGCATCGCCCTTGATCCACGCCAGCACATCGCCGCGGGCGATCTGCTCACCATCCTGTTTCAACGCTTCAAAGGCAACGGTGTTGTCCAGCAGGGTGAACACCCGCTCAACCACATCCATGCCTGCCAGAACAAAATCCTCCTTGGCAACCAGCTGGGCACGACTGGGCGTTCCCTTGGGCACAGTGGACAACGTGGTAATATCTCCGGAACCGATATCTTCAGTGAGAGCCGCCTGGATAATACGATCAATTTCAAACACGAGATAATCTCCATAACCTATTGAAAATTCAATTCTTATACCACGACGGCACAACGGGTCGCAAATGGAAATCCGCCCGCAAAGCGTCGCTAAAAATAATGATGGAATGGTCAGAATATGATAAATGTAGGCGTATTGCTAAACAAAACGTCAACGGAGGATTACCGTGAATCAAAAAAACACCTTGTCCACCCCACTTTTCATCCTGTTCCTGCTTGTCGGCACCCTGACCATGAGCGGCTGTGTCAGCAAAGCCACCTACCAGCAACAGCTTGATCAGAACCAGACCCTGCAAACCGATCTATACGGCACCAATGAGCGCTTGAACAATCTTCAGGCCCGCTACGACAATGTTGAGCAACAACTGAATAACGCGATGGAGCAAAACACCGCTCTCAACGATCAGAACATCGCCGCCATGGCTGAAATCGATCGGCTGAAAAACATCTTCCAGGCCCGCAGTGCACAGCAACAACAGGAACTTTCCGAGCTCGAAAAACAGCAGAAGGAACTTGAAGCCCAGCAACTGCAGCAACAGACCCGCTATCAGGAACTGCTCGACAATAAACAGCAGCTGGAACAGGAACTGGAGCGGGAACGGATCGCCCGCGAAGCCCGGCTGGCAAAGATGGCCAACACCTACAATACCCTGGTCGCCAATCTGGAACAGGAGATTGAGCGCGGCGAGGTCACCATCAGCAAACTCAAGGACAAACTGACCGTCAATCTGGTCGAAAAAATCCTCTTCCCGTCCGGCTCGGCAGATCTGACCGCAGCGGGAATCAAAGTGATCCGTCAGGTCGGCGACATTCTCAAAGAGGTGGACGACAAGGATATTCGCGTTGAAGGACACACTGACAATCTGGCCATCAGCAAGGCGTTGCAGGCCAAGTTCCCCAGTAACTGGGAATTGTCCGCAGCACGTGCCGCCAATGTCGTCCGGGTTCTGCAACGTGATGTCGGGATTGCCGGCGAGAAACTCGAGATCGGTGCTTACGGCCCCTATCAGCCGGTTGCGGATAATGCCACGCCTGAGGGACGCGCGCAAAACCGCCGGATTCAGATTGTTCTGGTTCCGTTGAAATCATCGTGATGACGCAACAGTTCTGAAGAATCGCCAATCCCTCTGTCGCACTGTGTGGCAGGGGGATTTTTTTGCGGTCGGTGGTTGTTTGAGATCGACGTCAGAGTCAAGGTCAAGGTCAAGGTCAAGGTCAAGGTCAAGGTCAAGGTCAAGGTCAAGGTCAAGGTCAAGGTCAAGGTCAAGTTCAAGGTCAAGG
>PKUE01000044.1 GCA_002869685.1 Desulfuromonas sp. | reverse complement strand
GCACACATTTCGAAGACGAAACATGTAATCAACAGGAAACACAGGAGGAAACAAGGAATGAAAAGAGTAGTAACTGCGCTGGCACTTATGCTGGCCATGGCCGCCCCGGCCCTCGCGGTAGAGTTTGAATTTCACGGAGACCTGAAGACGGAATTCCGCATCAATTCAAACCAGTCCGGTTTCACTGGCGGTAAAGAGTTTGCGGCCAAGCTGGATCCGACTCAGAGCAAAATCTATGACGAAGATGTAAATGACAGCTTTGCAGCATTCAAATACCGTCTGTGGACTGAGGTCTCCAGTGATGATGGTGCTGTCAAGGGTGTTTACGCTATCGAGGTTGGTGGCACCCACTTCGGTCAGTCTGATGGTGGTGATTTCTCAGGGGACGAAGTCAACGTTGAAACCCGCTGGGCATATACAGACTTTGCACTGTCTGACGGTCGTATGAAGGTTGGTCTGCAGCCGGTAAAAATCAACAAATTCTTCTGGAACGAAACGGCGACAGGTGTTCACTACAAAGTCGGTAACTTTGAAGCGGCCTGGTATCGTGGTTATGAGATGGAAGACACCGACAGCAATGCTGAAGACCTCGATGCGTTTTATGTGCGTTACAATGTCAAGCCTGCTGAAGATGTCAAAATCGGCCTGTTCGGTGTCTGGCAGACCAGCGATGCTGGTGGTGAACTCGACAGTATCGATGATTTGACCTGGAAAGTTAAAAAGCTGACCGGTTACGACCTCGATCTTTACACCTTCGGTATCGACGGTGGCATGAAGTCAGACGCGTTCTTTGCAAACTGGGACCTGATGTACCAGACTGGTGATTTCATGGAAGAGGGTGATTTCGGCGGTTACTTTGCACACGTTGATCTTGGTACCAACCTGGGTAACGGTAAGTTAACCTACACCTTCTGGTATGCATCTGGCGACGACGATCGTGAAGATGAAGATCTTGATGCGTTCGTTGCAACTGATGTTGACATCAATGCGGATTACTCCTCGGTTGTTCTGTTCCAAGGACTCAACTCCGACCAGTACTTCTCAGCTGATCCGTACATCCAGGACAAAGGTTTCATGATTAACCGCATCGCTTATGATGCTAAGGCATCTGACAAGTTGAAAGTTGGTGTTGCAGCAATGTACATGATGACTGCGGAAGACATGGAATATCAGAACGATGCTGGTACCATGGATTACTCTGATGACTCTATCGGTTTCGAAGTTGACGTGTACGCCAAGTACAAAATGTACAAGAGCCTTGAACTGGCTCTGGCTGCCGGTTACTTGATGGCAGATGATGCCCTTGATTTCTACGAAGCAGATCATGACGGTTCTGCTGATGAGGACATTTACGTCATCACATCCCGTATACGCTACAAGTTCTAGAAACATCGTTACAATTTTTTAGCTGAAACTTCGAAAAGCCGGGCAACTGCCCGGCTTTTCTTATTTTAGTGCTTGATAAAGCAACAAGTTATGTGGCAGAGTGCGCAGGTTTCAATATGCATAAAAGGGTTTTATTCCGATTAATTCTATATTGGGATTGTGTGATCGTTATTCAGTGGTAATATAGCGACTTAAGTGAACTACGATGGCGCAAGTCACGAGACCCTTGAGCCAGGGGAGAGGCTGAAGCCGTTCTCAAAGCGTCAAAAATACTAATGCGAGATGTTGCATCAGTGGGTTTCGTTCTAACCGTGTGAATAGAACGAACACTCGACTGAATTTTCCGTAGCTGAGGCGGGTCTGTCTAGATAGTGTTCATGACGGCAAAGGCTGCCGTAACTGCCATAGAACCGGACAGAGTACGCCTCTGGGGGGATGTCCCCGACCAATTAAGGAGGTTTTGATGAAAAGAATTTTGCTAGCCCTGCTGGTGGTGCTGACCTTTGTCGCACCGGCTCTGGCTGTTGATGTTGCCTTCCATGGCGACTTCAGCAACGAGTTCCGTCTCTATTCCAACCAGTCCAACTTCTTCACCGGTGATTTTGGTGCTTCAACGACACGTACAGCACACATTGCTGATGATAGCACCAGCGATAGTTTTGGTGTCATCAAGTATCGTCTGTGGACCGAGGTTTCCAGTGATGACGGCGCTGTTAAAGGCGTTTATGCCATTGAGATCGGTGGAATTCATTACGGTGACAGCAACGGGAAATTCTCCGGTGATGGCAAGAACGTTGAGACCCGTTGGGCTTATACTGATTTTGCCCTGGCTGGTGGCCGCTTGAAAATGGGCCTGCAGCCGGTGACCATCAACAAGTTTTTCTGGACTGAAACTGCAACAGGCGTAAATTACAAAATCGGTAACTTTGAAGCCGCATGGTATCGTGGCTACGAAGTGTACAATACCACTGCCGACAGCAATGACTTTAAAGACCTGGATGCCCTGTATGTACGTTATAACGTAAAACCGGCAGATGGCGTCAAAGTTGGGTTGTTTGGTGTTTGGGAAACCAGTGATGGCAATACCATCAATGATATTGGTTACACAGAACCTACGTCCAATTATCTGAAAACATTGACCGGCTATGACCTCGATCTGTACACTTTGGGTGTTGATGGTGGCATGACTGCTGGTGATATCTTTGCTAACTGGGACCTGATGTACCAAACTGGTGATCTGGCCGAGGAGTATGACTTCGGTGGCTACTTCATCCACTTTGACCTCGGTACCAAAGTAGGCAAGGGCAAACTGACCTACACCTTCTGGTATGCGTCTGGTGATGATGATGGTGATGACAAAGACCTGGATGCGTTTATCGCAACCGACTGTGACACAAGCGGCGCTGCATCTTCAGTTGTCCTTTTTGAAGGTTATACCTCGGACAACTATTTTTCAGCCGTTCCTTATGTTCAGGACAAAGGCCTGATCCTTAACCGTATCGGTTACGACCATAAGCTGTCGGATAAGTTGACTGTAGGTGCTGCTGCTTTGTATCTGATGACCGCAGAAGATGTTGAATATACTGCTGGTACTGAAGAGTTCTCTGACGATAAAATCGGTTTTGAAGTGGATGCCTATGCCAGCTACAAAATGTATGACAGTCTTGAACTGGCGATTCAGGCAGGTTACCTGGCTGCCGACGATGCCATGGACTTCTACGAGACCGATGATGATGGCAATGCAGACGAAGATCTGTATATCATCAACTCAAAAATCCGTTACAAGTTCTAACAGTTAGTGTCATGTTAGGAGTGAAAGGCCGGGCATTTGCCCGGCCTTTTTTATGTTCAGTTTCTGACAAAAAAGGTATAGTGACTTTTTTATAAACAGGGACAATGGTGCCCGAACTATACGAATTTTACAGGAGAAAACTCCTGAATATCACGGCGGAGGATGAACGAATGATGATGAGAAGACTGTTAAAAACGCTAACACTCCTGTTGATTGGCTTAAGTTGGACTGTAACAGCCTGGGCGTCTTTAACGGAGCAGTTACGTCTCGATTTTTCACCGGTTGATGGCTATGTGGTTATGGCGACGGGGACGGAATATATCCTCGATGTCGATAGCAGCCAGGGCGTCAGCACGGGCGATTTGTTCAGTGTTGTGACAACGGGTGAAAAAATTGTTCATCCGGTAACAGGGGCGGTTATCGGGTCTCTGGATACTGTCTCGGCAGTTCTTCAGGTGACACGGATTAAAACAGGCTATTCCTACGCAACATTAGTGCGTGGCGATGTTGTTCTGGAGCCGGGAACCGCAATTCACCGCTTTGATGGTCTTGATGCGGCTTTTGTGGACCAGAGTAACGACAACTCAGATCTCCTTTCGCAAATCAAGGATGCTGTTCCCTCGTTGCAATGGCAGGGTAACAGTGCGTCAACTCAGGCCGATCTGGTTTTTCAGGTCGATGCGGCCTCTGTTCAGGTTCGCGATGGCAAAGGGCAATTGCTGCGATCCTATTCACGGATGGCACAGGTTGTCAGTGCGCCGGTGAGTCAGGCGGTTAATGTTGCACCGGTTGTTGTTGCTCCAACCGCCATCTCTCCGGCAGCAGCGCCAGGGGCAGTTCACTATCAGTCACGCCAATCGGTAACGAATTTTTCGACTGGTCTGAATATGGAGTTTCCTCGCTTCAATAAGATCGGTCAGTACAGTGATACAACGAAAACAGCCGACTTTGAGACAAGTGCAGGCACGTTGCTGTTGGCGGCAAGTGACGGCAGCAACATCAAGGTGTTTGATATCGCCAACGGCATGACTCAGTTGGCTCAGGCCGATAGTGCTACCATGGGGCAGATCCTGTCTGTCAGCTGGTGGCAGCCTGCCGAGGCGCAGCTTTATCTGGTGGTAAATGTATGGGGCGATGACCGCTTGGAGTCGGACTTGTTACGCTGGACCGGTAATGGCTTTACGGTGGTCGAAAAAGGGATGGGCAAGATGTTTGCCGCCTTTGATGTCAACAACGATGGTTGCTCGGAATTGCTGTTAACTCAGGACTTCAACCGGGAAACTTTTTATGGAAACCGGGTTCGTGAAGCGATCATGAATGGAGAGGAACTCGATTACCGCGATGTAACGTTTGAACTCCCAAGAAACTTCCGCATTATTGGAGCGCTCATTACCGATGTTACGGGCGATCAGCAACCCGAGGTGAGTTATATCCGAAATCGCCGTTTGTATGTTTATTCGGCAGGACAGCAGATCTATAAATCCAACAAGGAAGTCGGAGCCTCCATTTCTGGTGTGACCTATGATGTTGATCCGGCTGCGCAAAATCCGATGATCACTACCGCAGTTTGTGAAGTGGCTCCGGTCGCTGCAGACCTCGATGGTGATGGTCGCAAGGAAATTGTTGCCATCGGTGCTGAGGGCTCCTTGCTGCAATCGGCAGGTGTGACCTCGACGATCAACCAGAGCTGGTTGGCGGTGTTCAAATATCAGGACGGTATGATGTTGAAAGGAACTCTGGGAGACAAACTGGAGCGCCCCATTCAAGGGATTACCGTCGCTGACGGACAGGCAATCATGGTCGCGACTGAACTGGGATCATTACTCGGTGGCGGACAGGATAGCAGCTATGTACTGGCGGTGCCTGTGAAGTAACAAAATCATATTGGAGGGCAATAAAAAACCCGCCATATGGCGGGTTTTTTATTGCCCAAAGGGATTATTACCGTGCAGTAGGCGGTGGAGATTTAAGCGGTTTTATTTCAAACTCTGGCGAGCTGACCGGAGCCAGCTCAACACAAGTCAACGTTGTCCCGGATTGATAAAATAAAATTCTTGCTTGTTTGCCCTCAAAGGAAAGGGCTTTCTCCTGTAGCGGCTCAGAACGCAGGTAATACGTACTTCCATCTGCGGCCTCTAGTGATCCCGAAGTTGATACCGTGGTAATCTGAACGACTTTTTGTTGAAGGGAAACGGCCATTTTTGCAAAAGACAGAGTTGAGGTTATTAATAACACCGTTATTGCTAATCCAAGGGGGAAAAGTGATTTCTTCATAAAATACTCCTATTCTTCAATCCAGTAATAGATGTCGATACCGCTGTTTTCATATGGAATTTGGAATTCACCATCTTTACCACCACCAACAACACCTCCACCAATGCTTGACATCGCACCAGCTTCACCATTGCGGATAACAACCTCAAAGCTCGATGGGATGCCTTTGACACCGGAATATTTACCGTAGCGGTCACTAACATCTTTATTGATGTCATCGGCCGTGGTGCCATCATCGTTGGCGCTGTTGAGATTGAGCGCTGCCGCGCCGTTAAGATAATTCAACGCATACGTAAATGCATTACCTTCTGGGACGCATGGATCATCATATGCGGGTTGATAGGATGTGAAGTAAAGGTTGCCTGAGAACAGGGTAAATTTACTCAAGATCTTCTCGCCAATATGGTAATCACGGCCTCCTTCGGAGTCGTCGATAACCGCTTCATATTCGCAATGAGAACAGTATGTACTGTCACCTTGCTCGTCAAGAATGATATACCAGCCTTTGGCATCATTTTCGCCTGCTCCTGAGTCATCAAGCTCCATCGGGTCGGTGTAAAGGGTGTTCAGTACATCATCAATCAGATAGTTTTGCAGCGAGGATTTCAGTGTGGCCGTATTCCCAGCTGTTTGAGTCGTGTTGAGACCCAATTCATCACAGGTGATGTTGAGCAGGTCATCCTCAGTGTACGGTGCAGAATTGATCGCGATCCCGGTGGATGCTGTGACCGGGATGTCATCGTAAATAGCGTAGGCGCGGTTGCGGACCATCCTGTAGGTTGGATGCTCGCGGTCCCCTGTTCCGAAGAAGACACTGGCAATGTATTCTTCGCCGTCAAAACTGGTGCTGGTGTAACTGTAGTTTGATGGATCAAAATAGCGACCGGATCCATTCCAGGATACGGCAGGACCATAGAAAACCTTGCGTCCACTATCACTGGTATCATCGCTGCCCGGCGTTATGGAGCCGCTGGTACGAGTACTGGCAGGATTCGCCTGGAAAAGTTTAGCGACCTGCCATTGGGGCGTCCCGTTGTTATAATCGTAAGTGACTCGGAACAGGTTGCCATAAATATCTGGTGCATAGATTGTTTTAAGAACACCATCCTCGCGGGCAGAAATCGTAGAAGCACCGTCGGTATAGTAGTAGATTTCACTCAAGGAAACGACAGACGGGGTTGCCGGGAAGCAGTACTTCATATCTTGTCGTGTTTGACTGGTTTCTGTGGAAAATGTGTTTGTCGTTACAGGCAAATCTGCAGCGTCGTAAGTGACAGAAAATACTTCATTTAACGTGTCAATGTTGAGGACAAAAATACCACGACCATGAGTGTCCATTTCGGGGTTGCTGATGGTGTAATTGTTGTCAGCAGCATAGATATCCTGGTCCGCATCATTCTTATCCCATTCTGAGTTGTCAATTGAGCCGTTGTCGGCATAAGGCGTGCCGTTATTGTCGAGGTCATTAAACGGTTCGGGGAAATTGTCCTCAAGAACGTCATACCCGCCAGAGAAGATAACAACATCTTGAAATGTGTTATTGCCGGTGCGAATTTTAGAGAACTCAATATCAGACCAGGATTGACCCAATTCTGGAATATCCGTTGATGAAATTTCGGCGATATCCCAGTTGCTTGGGTTTGGATCAGAAACGTCGATACGAATATAGCTTCTGACACCACGACGTAAGCCAAAGAAAAGATACTTTGGCTGGCCGTCACTGCGGAAAAGTTTTACAGAGCCATCAACCAGAGGCAGGTGGTTTTCACTCTCCATGAATTGCAGTTTCGACAATATGGCCGTCGGAAGAATGGCGATTACTTCGGAACCATCATCGTCCGCAGCAGGATTACTGTTACTTTCAAGGCTGTCATAGAAGACGTGCAGCATACCATCGTCAGCACCAACCGCAATGAGGCGTTTTGATACGGTTGCGAGAATAGCACCGGTATCGGGGTCTGTGTCGTAATAGTCAATGACCGTCGGGCGGGAATGGACAATGGCTCCTAACGCCCAATCGCGAACACCAACGGGGGTGCCATCCGCATTGGCATCGAAGCTGTATCCATAAACCCAGTTGGTAATTTTTTGAGCTAAAACCGTGTCTGTTACGCCAAGGTCACTGTTAGTAATATTATCCTTGAAATCAACAAGGCCGGTGCCGTTGTTAAAGACAATATTTCGTTGGCTGTAAAAGTTGCTTGTATTGAAAGCGTCATTTACTTTTTTGGTGAGTACTTCGCCAACGCCGTCATGGTGGATTGCCAAGCCAACATAATCTGGATCTATGGCCCGCCAGAAGCCGGTCAGCTGATCAGGGTCCAAGAAGTTACCGGCGTTATCTGTTGCGAGATTTTCTCCAGCAGTGGTGCCGGCGTCATAAATTTTCCAGACATCTGGACGGAGTTCGCTACCGTCCCCCAGTTTGTACTTTTTGAGGTTGCCAGGCCAATAGCCTGCATCCATGGGCAGGAATTGACCCATGTATAGATCGTCGCCGTTTTGAATTTTGTTGGCAGCGTCAACGGAAACAACAGGTGCAGTAAATGAGACAGCATCAGCAATGTAGAGACCGATGGCGTAGAATGCAGCGTTCAGTTGCCCCTCGTTGTAGGCAGTAATGTATAAGCCGCCACCTTCGTCGGCAGCATCTTCCATTAAGGGGTTTTGAAAACCAAAGGAGATCTGGTGGGAAGATACGTTGACATAAGAATTCGCTGGATCCGAAACCACAGTTTTGTCAAGCCAGCTATGGGTGTACATCCAGTGGGCGACATCATCGTAATAGTTTTCTGGCGGGTTAGTGTACTGATAGGGGTCAGCAGTGTAACCATCGCCGTCCCAATCTTCAAACGGCAGGTGGGGGTCGGAGTTAATGTCGCTAATCAATTCCCAGTTGTCATCCAAGGATGGGAATCCGTCAGAAAGCACAATTGCGTAGTTTCTTCGGCACACAAGGTTATCGATCGCATTGCGATGCTGGTAGTAGCCAACTTCAAAGACTTCCTGCAGCGCTTCACCGATTGGGGTGCCGCCCTCAGGGCTGACATTTTTAAAGTCTGACGCTATATTTTCTCGATTTTCATCATCAGTGACATTGGGATTGATAACTTGTTGGGATGTGGCGCCGTCGGCTCCGCTGGCGACTGGGAAAGTAAACGTCCCCCAGTTAATTTGACCACGAAAATGCTCGATGGTATTTAAAATTGACGAAGTTGCGATATTTAAGCGATTTTTCATCTGATATTCGCCATCATAATAGGCATACTGGTCAACGACATATCCCGTGCCAAGGCTTGAACTGTCATTGTAGGAATCTAATATAATTCGAGCCGTTGAGCCTTCTATCTCAGGAGTCCAGCCGTCCCAGTCCGCTAGATCGTCATTGTTGTAACGTGCCACCTCAGAACCTTCAGCCGTTTGTATGATCACCCAGTCTTTTTTGCTCGAAGGGTTTCCGTCCGAATTGATGTCGAAGTTATCAATGTCGAAATGGACTTTGATTTTTTCAGCCCCTGGATGAACAATAGATTCTTCGGCTTCAATGCCGGGTTCGTAGTAGGTTGTCTCAGTCGGGTATTGCAGGGCGTAGTCAATGGTTGGCCAGCCTTCACCCTCCGAAATATAGTCATAAGTTTCAAATTCCCATGCGCTATCGCCGGTATGAGCGCCCGTTGGGTCAGGGTTACTGGTGATGTAGGTCAGGTTGTAGACTTGCTGCATGTTCATCCAGTTTCCCGAGATAAAGAAGTAAGCGGTTGTTTCGCTGCCGTCTCCTGTTGCCTCGATTAAGCTGCAGGTATAGTTTCCATCGCCTGGATCAACACGGTAGTAGTGGTATGCGCCATCTGAGTAAGATCTTGAAAAATCACCATTTGAGGGGCCAACGTCCGTATAAGTTGCTCCAGAGAAACCACTGAAGTAGTAGCCGGGAGCATTGACAAGATCACCAAAACCATCGTTGATAACGCCACCGCCATATAAGAGTTGCTGGTGTCTGTATTGCACATCCGTGTTATTTGGAAGTCGTTCTCCGTCAAAAAGGACATAGCCGTCATCGTCTACAGTCAGGCGGGGATAATCTACATCTCCCGCTTCGGCATTTGGGTTTGACGGAACAAGGTTTCCATTTTCATCTATGTTTGTATACGTATCAATCATCGAATCCGAATGCCAAAGATACTCTGGGTCCGCTGCATCACCAGAATAGACATAAAGCGTTCCATCGACAGATCTAGAAGTAATGCCGATTTCACCGGGAACGAGGTATATTCTATTTTTATCGTGGTGAGAATGAAGCATGTTTGCGTAGTAGTTCATATAGTAAATATAGGACGCAGGAGGAAGCCAATAGGAGTTTTCATTAGCGTAGTCTTCATAGACTTGTTTCATCACTGAGTCGTAAATATATGTGTTGTAAGTGGCACTAGTATAATTGCCAGAAGGGTCCGTCGCTTCGTTTAATTTCAGGAAGGAATCATACATGGCGGCATAGTCGATATTTGATTCGTAAACACCAAAGCCCATACTTCCCGAAGTGTCTAACAAAATATAGCAATTCTGTTTAACGTTGGACTGATAGATATCAGTATCAACGGCCCACAGGTTGTTTGTGGAAATAAAAATTATAATGACGGTCGCTAATAATGCTCTGAAGGCAGACAGGTGGCTTCGCATAAGAAGGTCCTTTCTTAGAGGCTGATCTTAGGACCAATTTTGTTACCGCCCATCTCGATGGTTGTGTTGCGATGGGCAGCAATTTTAAATTGGTAGTTGGTGAATTTATCGGCACTGTAACCCTTAGGGATCGTTGTCCCTGCACCAACAAAAGTTGTGCGATATTGGTAATCGAATTGGTCGTCACTGTTATCTGAGGACCCGAGCAGATTATCTGTTGGCCAGAGCGAAGCATCTGATGTTGTCGTGACCGTGTAGCTTTCAGAGATGTCCATGTCATTGCCAGGATCGAAAATATCTTCAAGAGAACTGGAGGGCGAAAGAACTTGATTCTGAATGCTGGGATTGACAACAGCATAAGAGCGGGTATTCGTGCCGCGAACAATAGTCGCGGAGCGTCCTGCTGCCGTTGTTTCGAAGCTTGCTGCCCCTTCGGTTGTGTTGAAATCGTTCTCGTAGCGCAGTTGGGCTCCAGAAAGGAGCACTTCAATGTCGGATGAATTCATAACCATCAGCCCCATGATTGTTGCGGCAAAAAGCATCATGATTGCCGTGACCAGAGCAAATCCTTGTTGGTTTTTGTTGTTATCCAGAGAGTGGCTCATAAGTACAGTCCTCCGAGAACCGTGGTGACTATGGTGTGATCGAGACCAAGTTTCTGATCGGTCCAATAGACAAAAAGACGGACCGTCTTGGAGTTGGTGTCATCATTGTCAGCAACATTCCAAAAAATTGTATAGGTTTGACCTGTGGGGCCGGTAATGCTGTCGCTTCCATATAACTCGGCCCCGCTGTGGTCAGCGTTGTCTGGGGTGAAGTTCGTTCCGGACGTGGCCATCCCTGTATCCAGGTCGTCAGTATCATCACCGTCCGATAGTCGTGCGTCGCTCATTGGCAGGGTGCGCAGCGTGTCGAGAACGGACTGGGCCACTGAGACGCCATCAGTACGGCTCAAGGCGTTGGTGTTTGCTTTCATCGCACTGACTTGCAACATGGCAACAGCCAAAAGTCCGACGGATAAAATCAGCATGGCAATGAGAGCCTCGATAAGCGAAAAACCTTTTTGATTTGAGAGCGAAATAGTCATAAGTTCAACCCCATATTTCGGCAGAGGACGACCCGTTCGAGAAGGCGGTGGCGGAAGTTATTGTTGGGCGTAACGACATGCGAACCGACCACATAAGTATTGGTGTCAGTGAATTTAGGATCAGGTGCTTGGGACTGACTGAGCATCCAGATACGAATCGCCCGGATGGATCGGGTATCAACCAAATTAGCTGTGGCAGTGATTGTTGCTGTTCCGGCACTTTGATCAACGACAAGGTTGTCCCAGACGCCATCGTTGTTGGCAT
Source organism: Desulfuromonas sp. (assembly GCA_002869685.1). Taxonomy (GTDB): domain Bacteria; phylum Desulfobacterota; class Desulfuromonadia; order Desulfuromonadales; family Desulfuromonadaceae; genus Desulfuromonas. The sequence continues at coordinate 22,172 of PKUE01000044.1, read as the reverse complement.
CAATGGACCAAAGCGTATTGCCGCCAGCATCTTCGTCGAGTTCGCCATCATCGTTTGCGTCGTAGGCAAAAGCTAATCCCAGCGAGACAATGTTGCTTGCCAGTACATCTCTGACATTGGTGTCATTGGGAAGGCGCATATACAGATCGGCGATGCCCGGTGTGATCGTCCCATTGTCAACAAGCGAAATATCAACAGTTTCATTGGTATCAAGAACACCGTCACTGTTTTTGTCCCAAGTGAAACGGATGTAGCTGTTGCCTGTTGCTGCTGTCGCATCATTGATGTTGCGAAATTTAATGTCCTGGATGCCAAAGTTTGCCGTTGTCTGTCGAGGATTGTAGCCCGCCATGCGGATCTCCCGCGACATGAAATCCATCGCTGCACGCAGGTTCTGTTGGGCATCACTGACATTTGTCTGTACGGTTGTCTGTCTTTGCTGCGTGTTGAAAACAGCATAAGCCCCACCTAAAATGAGAAAGGTGACAACCATGGCAATGAGGACCTCTATTAAGGTGAATCCACGGTGATCGTTCATCGAAAACACTCCTGAGCTGATTTATCGACTAATATCAATTCCGCCAGCGAGAGAAACAGTGATGGTGAAGGTGCTACCTTCTCCAGCGATGGAGATTGATGATGCGACAGAAGGATATCCACGTGAGTTCCAGCTGAAATTTGCCGGCACGGGGTTAATGGTTGTTGATTTCAGTGTGGTTTGCCTGCCATCGATTGTATAGCTGTTGGCGGCAAATACCACGGGAATGGTTTTGTTGTTCTCAATGGCCGTAGCGCGTGCATTGGCAAGTTGGTCTTTGAGCAGCCGTGCCTCTGTTTTGACCTGATCTTTTCTGCCCATTTCCAGCAGATTTGGCAGGGCGACTGCGCCGAGAATGGCAAAAAGAGCTATGACAATAATGACTTCGAGTAGAGAAAATCCCCGAGCGTTTCCACAATGCATGAACGTGCCTCCCCAAGAAAATGTCAAATTTATTACAGTACAGTAAAGCAATGTTTATGCCACGCTAACTGCCTGTAACTTCAGGATTGAATGGTGGCAGAGTGCGCAATTTGATGCGCAGCGTGCAAAATTTGCATTACTAGGGGCGGTTTTAATACGATGTAATGCGAATTACTCCCGTTTTGGTTACAACAACACAATAGTGTGATATGCCATCAGTGAGATAGGCTGTTCCTGCGCCGAACCCTGTGTCATTTCGACAGGGAAATCCTTTTTCATTCCAGCGAATCGCTGGATAACCGTTGTCGTTTTCGACAAAGGTGAGGCCGTCGCCGTCGGATTTGCTGAGATCAAAGGTGGCTCTGGAAAATCGGTTTTGAGCGAGCCTCCCCTCCGTATCTGGATTTTGCTCGCAGGAACTGTCTTCATCGACAAACGCGATATAGCTATGATCAGGTGTGTTGAAAACCACTGTGATGGAAGTATTGCGCTTTATGGCTTCTAAACGACAAAAAGCAAGAGTATTTTTTAAGTCGCGAACATCGGAAAGGAGCGTGTAATGCTGGCTCAGGGCCAAAACTCTGGGAGCTGCGAGTGGTACCAAAATGGTGAAGATGGCGATAACAATGAGGAGTTCAATTAATGTTATGCCGTCTTCGTTTAATCCATCCATAGGTCGCACTCCCTTGTTTAAAGAATAATAAAATTTAATTTATATATTTTATTAACAGTTGTCAATGGAGTGGGTGGATTTATAGGTTGTACTCTTTGATTTTATAGTGCAGAGCGCGAAGGCTTATCGACAGGAGGGCCGCCGCTTGGGTTTTATTTCCGTGACATTTTTCAAGTGCCTTTTTTATGTAAGTTATTTCTAGGTCAGTGATAGCCTCTTTCAGCGATAATGCGTTCGAGGAGGGTGATGCTGACATGCGTTGAAGCGCGCCGTGAAGTTCGGCTGGGATATCCTCCTTTGTGATTTCAGATCCTTGATGGAAAATCATTATCCTGTGGATGGTGTTCTCCAGTTCACGAATATTGCCCGGCCAGTCATGCTGCATCAGCAACGTTTTCGCTTGAGCTGTCAGGACAGGAGTGCCACGATGCTGTTGGCGGGCGATTTTTTGGAGAAAATGATGGCATAAAGCAGGAATGTCGTCGGGGCGATCACGAAGTGGCGGAGTAAAGAGTTCAATAACGGCGAGCCTATAGAAAAGATCCTCACGAAAAGTTCCGTGTTGAACGGCCTCTGACAAATTGCATGCTGTGGCTGCGACAATACGGACATCAATTTTTCGGACTCTTGTTTCGCCGATAGGGCGAATCTCGTTTTCTTGTAGAGTGCGCAGAAGTTTCGGTTGGAATTCAAGCGGCAGTTCACCAATTTCATCTAGGAAAAGAGTGCCTCCATCGGCTGCTGCAAAGAGGCCGTCATGGGATGCAGTGGCTCCGGTAAAAGAGCCTTTACGGTGGCCGAAAAGCTCACTTTCAACCAGTTGTGGAGAGATCGCGCTGCAATTCACAGCGATGAAAGGTTTGTCGTGGCGCGGGCTTTGGATGTGAAGTGCTTTGGCAATCAGTTCTTTACCTGTGCCTGTTTCTCCATGGATCAGGACAGGTGACGGAGCCATAGCGAGGGTCTTTACTTGCTGAAGAAGTTGTTTGATGGCATTACTGCAGCCAATGATTTGCTGATTTTCCCCACGCGTATTTAATTCATAGCGCAAGGTTTTATTCTCGTGTTGCAACCGTAGCCGTTCCTGAGCTTTTTTAAGGGTCAGGATGATTTCATCGGGGCGAAATGGTTTTGAGATATAGTCATATGCTCCATGTTTCATGCAGTCGAGCGCTGTTTCTAGTGAGCCATAGGCGCTCATCATGATGACAGTGAGTTCTGGGAATTTCAAAAGAGCTTGAGTCAGAAAACTGAGTCCGCCCATCTGTGGCATGCGGATATCACAGAGGACCAGATTGTATGGCCTTTGTGTCAGTTTTGCCAGGCCTTGCTTGCCGTGCTCAGCTTCATCAACGTAAAACCCTTCAGCTTCAAGGATTGTCCGCAGCAAATGACGCATGGCCGATTCATCGTCGATGATCAAAATGGCACACTCAGTACTCATAGTGCCTCCCCCGTGTATTTCGCTAATATAACAGAGAAGCAACTTCCCTTATCAGGTTGAGAGGTCACTCTCAAGTGTCCATTGCAGTCATGAATCAGTTGGTAACTGACATAGAGTCCCAAGCCACGACCACTTCCCGGGTCTTTTGTGGTGTAGAACGGGTCGAAAATGGTTTCGAGCTGTTGTTCGTTAATGCCATGGCCATTGTCACAGACGTTTATAACAACGGCACACTCGTCTTCCTGAGCTTGAACCGAGATGGTGCCGTCAGGCGTAGTCGCGTCACGTGCATTGAGAATTAAGTTAACAAGTACCTGCTGCAGCTTGGAAGGGGCAATGGCAACTGAAGGCAGGTCGTTAGCCCAGTCGGTAGTCAGATGACGGTCTTTTAGCGCTCCCTGCTGCAATAACATCTCACAACTCTGGGTGAGGACTTGAGAAACGTTGCAGGTTGATGGCGCCTGATCATGGTCTGGAGCGGTGAAATCGAGGAGGTCCTTAATCAGCTGGTCCATGCGATGTGTTTCATTGAGAATGCGCTGAACCAGATCGACAATGCTTTCGTCTTTGCAACGATGCTTGATCAGTTCCAGATACCCGATTGAGGCACTCAGGGGATTGCCGAGTTCGTGCGCAATGCCGGAAGTCAGATTGCCGATGGACGCAATCCGCTCGGAATGCGCCAGGTGCTGACGGGTCATTTTTAACTCGTCATGGGTCTCTTTGAGTTGCTGGAACTGCCGCCGTTGCTCTTCGAGGCTGTGCTGCAGGCTGTCGACCATCATATTGAAGGCACAACCCAGTTCGGTAATTTCGCGGGGACCCGATTGCGGTACCCGTTGGTCCAGTTCTCCATCGGTAATCTGGCGCGCCCGCTGGGTAAGCAGGGTCACCGGGCGCAGCACCGAAGGGGTGAGGATCAGGATGGCCGTTACAACAAGGATAAACCCGTAGCCAAAACAAAACAGCACCGCATATTTGGTCAGGCTGAGCAGCTGAATGAAAATATCATGGAGCGGATAGCGTAATTGCAGGGCGTACGTTGTGCCAAAGTGGCGGAGCGTAGTGGTGATTTCTACAAACTGTTCGCTCGCCTTAGAGGCTGGCCAGAGTCTCATCGTGCTGGGAAAACTCAGGTGGACTTGCGGTGACTGGCGCAGTAGGGCGTAGCGCAGATCCCGCTGGGCGCGGTCACGAACAGTCAGGGTCGACGACATGGCGATGGGCATCATCTGCTGGTCGACCAGTCGCCAGTGCATGAGGTTGTGATGATGGGCAAAGCGCTCAATGGCTTCGGCCATCTCCGTTTCCGGCAAACGCTCGACGGCCAGGCTCAACGCGGTGGAGTGTTCCGTGTGCAGATTGATGGCCTGATCAAGCAGACGTGACTCGGTCTGGCGCAACAAGAGAAACGTCATGAACAACAGGGCGGCGCCAACGAGCAGGCCGCTGGAGATAATGATCTCTGCTCTGAGTCCCAGTGTTCGTTTCATGCGCTCTCCAGATAGCCCAGATCAGCGAGACTGGCGTAACTGTCGTGGCCGATGACAATGTGATCCAGAACGCGTACCCCGAGCAGTTCACCTGCCGCGACCAGCCGTTTGGTGATCTGGATATCTTCGGGGCTGGGAGTGGGGTCGCCGGACGGGTGGTTGTGGACAAAGAGAACGGCAGCTGCGGATTCCCGGACGACGGCAGAAAAGACCTCACGCGGATGGACAATACTCGCCGTCAAACTGCCTTCGGAGATGCGAACATCACGTAGTAGACGATTCTTGGCGTCGAGCAGTAATGCCAGAAACACTTCCCTGTTGTGATGAAGAAATCGATTGCGATACCGCTTGAATACGGCGTCAGCATGTGTAAAGGCGCTGCCAGGCATCAGCGCATGATCGCTCAAACGACGGGCCAGTTCGAAAACCGCCTGTAGTTCAGCAGATTTGGCCGGCCCTATCCCGGGGATCGTACACAACTCCGTTGTCGTGGCCTTGGCGAGTTGGGGCAGATTGTCAAACCGATTGAGCAACGTTCGGGCCTGATCGACAGCACTGGTTTTGCTCGATGCATCCCCGGTGCGTAAGATCAGGGCGAGTAACTCGGCGTCACTCAGGGTGTCGCTGCCGCGTTGCAACAGCTTTTCACGCGGGCGATCCCCTTCCGGCCAGTCTTTGATGCGGCGCAGTCCGGTCATGGCGGCGTCTCGTTAATGGCGCATTTTGAGTTGAGCGTAAAGGATGAAGCCCATTAAAGCCACGGCCAGCCAGCACGAAATGATATCGGTGCTTTTTCGCGGTGGTTCCTCGGCCATCTGCTTGGTTTCATCACTGATGGCTTGTCCGGGAATGTGTTCCAGCAGACGAGAGACCATCAGCGGAAACTTTGAATAAGCATTGGAGATGATCAGAAAATCGTCCCCGGCACACAGGGTGACAAAAGCCCGTTTTTTGACCAGTATCGTCTCGACCGAAGTGATGTCGGCGATGTTGAGCGTTTTGCTGCGCAAAAATTTTCTCGTTTCGATCTGGCTCTCACCGATGTTGGTTCGGCGAAACAGGCATTCGACAAACAGAACGATCACCGGCAGGATCATAAACGCCAAGATCATCGTTTTGGCCAGCGGCTCGTCAAAAACAATGCAGCTGATCAACAGGGCGACAATCTCAATTGCCAGAATCCCCAATGGGAAAAGAAACGCTTTGCGAATACGAAATGTCATTTTAATCTCCAGCAGGTGCCGTGGATGGGTACAGCCGACAACTCAATGAGTTCTCACCAACATAAACGGGCGTGAGGCTGATGTCAATTTTCACCGGTGAGCAGTGAGGAACGTCAGTTCTCAAACAGCAATTCCAGTGCCTCTTGAGCGGATTTTACCGGGCACAGAGTCAGGTGTTCCGGAGCCTCCACCGAAGAACAGTTACTGGCGGGCAAGAGACATCGGGTGAAACCCAGACGGGCGGCTTCGGTGATGCGGAGCTCCGGTTGTGATACGGCGCGCACTTCACCGGCCAGACCGATTTCACCGAAAACCACGGTGCGGCGCGGCACGGTTTTATTAAGGTGGCTTGATGCCAATGCGGCCAGAATTCCCAGGTCCGCCGCCGGTTCATCTATTTTAACCCCACCAGCAACATTGACGAAAATATCGTGACTGAGTAAAGACATTCCAACCTTTTTTTCCAGAACGGCTACCAATAACGAGACCCGGTTGTGGTCGATCCCCATGGCCGTACGCCGGGCTGTCCCGTAAGGCGCACTGGAGACCAGTGCCTGCAATTCCACCAGAATTGGTCGGCTACCCTCTACCGAAGTAATGACCACGCTGCCGGGAGCATCTTCGGCACGTTCGGCGAGAAAAATCTCCGACGGATTTTTCACCTCTCGCAGACCGGTGTCGCTCATCTGGAAGACCCCGATCTCGTTCGTTGAACCGAAGCGGTTTTTGACGGCGCGCAAAATTCGGTAGGGATGGCCGGGATCTCCCTCAAAGTAGAGTACGGTGTCGACCATATGCTCAAGGACCCGCGGCCCGGCAATACTGCCATCCTTGGTGACATGACCGACAATGAATGTGGGCAGGGCCTGACTTTTGGCCAGTTGCATTAGCTGTCCGGCACATTCGCGTACCTGGCTGACGCTGCCGGGAGCGGATTCAATCTGGGTGGTGAAAATGGTTTGAATCGAATCGATGATCAGATAATCGGGGTTGATCTCACGCACCTTGTCGAGGATCGCCTCCAGGGCGGTTTCAGCCAGTAAAAACAACTGGCCCGGTTTGACGCCCAGCCTTTCGGCGCGCATTTTGACTTGCAGGCACGACTCCTCGCCGGTGACGTAAAGGGCCTTGCCAGCCTGAGACAGTTGATCGACGGCCTGCAACAGCAGCGTGGACTTGCCAATGCCCGGATCGCCCCCGATGAGGATGAAGGAACCAGAAACAATGCCACCACCGAGCACCCGGTCCAGTTCAGAAATGCCGCATTGCTTGCGGGGATCGTCATTGGAGGTGATTTCATCAAGACGGAATGCGGCAGCGGCGGGCTCACTGGAGCGGTGTGCCTTGCCTCGCCCCGAAGGGACCGTTTCTTCCAGCAAGGTGTTCCATTGATGACAGTCGGGACATTTCCCCAACCATTTCGGGCTTTGATAACCACAATTGCTGCAGGTGTAAATACTTTTTGTTTTTCTTTGGGCCATGGCGTGTCGACGGGTTCCCGTATTAATTTTCAGGGGTTGGCAAAGGGCTGTTGACGTGATTAGACACTATTATGGTCGCCTTGTCCTGTCTTTTTTCGAAGCGTGGGTACAGGGGTTTAATCTTGGTGACAAACAGCGTATAATTTAGCGCTTGCAGCCACGACGCTTCTTTTTTAAGATAGTAAAGATAACCTTAAAGGTTTTATTTGTCGGGCTCAATGATGACCCCATTATCCAGAAAAGAGATCAGGTTATGTTAGCACCCCGTGTCATTCGTTTACTTGAAGATATCGTCGGTAAGGAGCAGGTGACCACCGACGCAACCGATATGCTGTGTTACTCCTATGATGCGACTCAGCAGACCTTTTTACCCGATGCTGTTGTGTTTCCGGAAAACAGTGAGCAGGTCAGCCTGGTTATGAAAATGGCCAATGTGGAAAATGTTCCGGTATTTCCCCGTGGCGCTGGCAGCGGATTCACCGGCGGCAGCCTGCCTATTGCCGGTGGCATTGTTCTGGTCACCAGCCGCATGGACCGGATTATCGAAATCGATGAAGACAATCTGGTTGCCACCGTTGAGCCGGGCGTGGTTACCGAGCAGTTTCAACAGGCGGTGGAAAAGGTCGGCCTGTTTTACCCGCCCGATCCGGCGTCATTAAAGTTCAGTACTCTGGGCGGTAATGCTGCCGAATGTGCCGGCGGCCCGCGCTGTGTTAAATACGGCGTTACCAAGGATTACATCCTTGGCCTCGAAGTGGTGACACCGCAGGGCGATATTATCCGTACCGGTGGTCCGACCATGAAGGGCGTGGTTGGTTACGACCTGACTAAACTGATGGTTGGTTGCGAAGGCACGCTGGGGATCATCACCAAGCTGATCATCAAATTGCTGCCGTTACCCGAAGCCAAGAAAACCATGCTGATCATGTTTGATTCCATCGATGGTGCGGCCCAGGCGGTTTCGGCGATTATCCGAGGCAAGATCATTCCGACGACCCTTGAGTTCATGGATGCTGCCACCATTGAGTGTCTGCGCAAGGCTACTGATCTTGATCTGCCCCAAGAGGCCCAGGCGGTATTGATCGTTGAAGTGGATGGTGACAAAGATATGATCGACCGTCAGGCCGAGAAGATCCTGAATATCGTACAGCCGCTGGGGATCGTCAATACCCGCGTGGCGACAACGGCGGCGGAAAGTGAAGATATCTGGAAAGTGCGTCGTTCAGTGTCGGCCAGCCTGCGCAATGTCAATCCCGACAAATTCAACGAAGATATCTGCGTGCCGCGCAGCCGCGTGCCGGATATGATCCGCAAGGTCAACGCCATTTCCGAACAGTACCAGATTCCCATTGTCAACTTCGGTCATGCCGGTGATGGCAACATCCATGTCAATATCATGATCGACAGCAAGCAACCCGGTCAGTCGGAAAAGGCCGAGGAGGCCATCAAAGAGGTATTTGCCGGTGCTCTGGAACTCGGCGGTACCATGAGCGGCGAGCACGGTGTCGGCAACACCAAGGCCCCATATATCCCTATGGAACTTGATCCGGCGGCTGTTGCCTATATGAAGACCATCAAGCAGGCGCTGGATCCGAAGAATGTGCTGAATCCGGGTAAAATTCTGCTGGAAGATGCCCCGCTGGAGGCACAGGTAAACTGATGAGCGAGCAGAAAAAACATAAGACACTGGAAGACTTTCGAGCCGAGATTGACCGCTGCGTCAAGTGCGGTGCCTGTCAGGCCCAGTGTGCCGTGTATAAGACCCTGAAACGCGAATCGACGGTGGCGCGGGGCAAGGTAGCCATTGCCGAGGCCTTGCTTGACAAAGACTTGCCGCTGAACGATCGCTTTGTTCTCGATATGTCGCAGTGTCTGCTGTGTGGCTCCTGTTACGACAAATGTCCCAATCTGGTGCCCACGGATGAAATTGTTATGGCGGCCCGGCGCGAGATCGCCGAGCGCCAAGGGTTGACGACCTTTGGCAAAGCGCTGACCGGTGTGATCAAGCGTCCCAAGCTGATGGATCTATTGGCCAAAAGTGGCCAGCGCTTTGGCAGCATGCTGTTCAAAAAAGTTCCCGAGCACAGTGGGCTGCGCTTACGTTTCCCTGTACCGTTTATTGCTCAGGATCGTGCGATCCCTGAGATTGCCAAAGTGCCGTTTCGCGAGCGTTATCCACAACCTCTGACCGGTGACAGCGAGAAAGTGCCGGTGGCATTTTTTACCGGGTGCATGATTAATTACACATATCCCGAGGTGGGCGAGGCGCTGGTCAAGATCATGCGTTTTATGGGCATCCCAATGGTTGTTCCTCAAGGACAGGGCTGCTGTGGTCTGCCTGCCCATGCCGCTGGCGATGCGGCCACCGTTGATCTGTTGGCCGACAACAATGTGGCGGCGTTTGCACAGCAACCGGGTGTTGTTGTCACCGCGTGTGCTTCCTGCAATGCCGGCATCGGCAAACACTACCGCGATATGGGCGGTGCTTATACGGAGTTAGGGGAGAAAGTGGTTGATGTCCTCAAGTTTCTCGTGGACAATGGTCTGATTGAGAAGCTCAAAGCCCTGCCGTCAGCGACGGATACGCTGCGAGTGACCTATCACGATCCCTGTCATCTGCGCACTCAGGGGATTACCGCTCAGCCGCGTGAGTTATTGCGGGCGCTGCCTGGCGTTGAGTTTGTCGAGATGGAGGGCGCGGACCGCTGTTGTGGCCTTGGTGGGACATTTTCGGTCTACCATTACGACACCAGTCGTAAAATCGGTGCCCGCAAAGCGGACGGGATCGCGGCCAGCCAGGCGGATGTGGTGGCTTCGGCCTGCCCCGGTTGTATGATGCAGTTGCAAGACTCCATCGAACACGCTGGTTTGTCTCAGCGGGTGTCCCATGTGTTGGAACTGATTGCTGATCGCCTGCCTGACGTTTCATGATATTCACTGAATAAAGGAGAAGTCAGATGAAAAGAACCATGATCCTGCTCGTTGCCTGCCTGTTTGCATTTTGCTGGTCTTCCGCCGTTTTCGCCGTACCCAAGGGGAAAACACTGACGTTTTCCCAGGCTAAAATGGGGGCGGTGACCTTTGATGGAACGTTACATAACAACGCCGCCCAAAAAGGGTGTCGTGATTGTCACAACCCGGAGACTTTTCCCAAGATGAAGCAGGGTACCGTTAAAATCACCATGGACAAAATTTATCAGGGTCAACTCTGTGGTATCTGCCACAACGGAACCCGGGCGTTTGCTGCCAAGGGCAACTGTGGCAGATGTCATAAACGATAGAAGATAGTTCAACCGTCACCGGATCGGTGACATACGATGATAGAAGACACTGTACGTCTCAAGCAGGTTGACCATGAGGTCAACCTGCTTATTTATTCTGAACAAGGAAGTACTTTTCAATGACGAAAGCTCTGGGAATTTTTTCCGGTGGACTGGACAGCATCCTGGCCGCCCTGTTGTTACGCAAGCAAGGAATTGAGGTGCACTGCATCTGTTTTGTGACGCCGTTTTTCGATGATGAGAAAGCGCAGAGGATGGCGGCACTCTACGATCTGCCTCTGCAGGTGATGGATATCAGTGAAGAGCATCTGGAGATGCTGAAGCACCCCCGCTATGGTTATGGCAAGAATATGAATCCCTGCATCGACTGCCATGCGCAGATGTTTGAAATTGCCGGGCGGGTGATGGAAGAGCAGGGCTACGATTTTCTGTTCTCCGGCGAGGTCCTTGGTCAGCGGCCCAAGAGCCAGATTCATACGGCGTTGATGGCTGTCAACAAAGCGTCCGGCCGTGCTGGCAGGATTTTGCGACCGCTCAGTGCCAAATTGTTACCGATCACCCCCATGGAAGAACAGGGGCTGGTGGACCGCGAGCAGTTGGAAGATATTCAGGGGCGCTCACGCAAACGACAGGAGGCGCTGGCCAAAGAGTTGGGAGTGGATGAATATCCCTCTTCGGGCGGTGGTTGTCTGCTGACCGAGAACTCTTTTTCAGGGCGCCTTAAAGATCTGTTTGAGCATCACCCTGATTGTACCTCGCGCGATGTTGAACTACTTAAGTTGGGGCGGCCGTTCCGTTTGTCTGGGCAGGCAAAACTGACACTGGGGCGTAACCAGTCCAACAATGAAGGGCTGAAAACCGTTGCCGGTGAAACGGGCTGTTTGTTGCGGAATCTGAATTTTTCCGGGCCGTTGGGCGTGGTGAGTGGCCAGCCTTCGCCGGATGATTTCCTGACCGCAGCAGCCATTGTCGCCAGTTATGGCAAGGGGCGCGACGAAGCAATGGTGGAAGTGTTGATCACCGAGCAGGGCGAAGGCCGGGTTGTCGAGGTTGTTCCTATGCCCCGTGATCGAGTGGCTGAATATCAAATCTGATCCGAAGACTGATCCAGCGGGATCAGCCTTCGGTAACCGCGAGCAGACTGTGAAGCATGGCGATACGGGGCAGGTCAATGCCCTGTTCGCCAGCATGTTGCAGGGGGATGCCGTAGATCGCTTCCAGTTCCAGGGGGCGGCCTTGCTCGCGATCAATCATCATACTGGGCTGATAAGCGCCCATCCCCTCGGTAAGTTTGATCAGCTGCGCGGCAAAAGCTGCGCCGTCGATCGGGCTGGTGAGTTCCTGGGCGTTGGCCCCGGCGACCACTTCGGCCATAATCTCTTCGATGAGCGTGCGACTTGGCGGGTGAGCCAGCAGTTGATCGGTGGTTTTGCCGGTTAAGGCACACAGCCCGTTAAACGGGACGTTCCACACCAGCTTTTCCCAGCGAATCTTCTTTAAGTCCGCCACTGCCGTGCAGTGGACGCGGGCGCGATTGAACATGGCGGAAATTTCTTCGGCGCGGGAACTCAGGCCACCACAAAACTCACCGAGGCGGATGGGGCCCTGAGACAGATGGTGGACGACGCCGGGTTCGCCACGGTTGGAACACAGAAAAGCGACGCCACCGAGAATGCGAGGGCGGCCAAACAGTTGGGCTAATCGTTCCTCATTGCCCAAGCCATTCTGCAGGGTGAGGATAGCGGTCTGTTCTGTGAGCAGAGGGGTAATCAGACTCTTAAGCTGACTGTTGGCAAATGTTTTCAGGCCGACAATGACCAGGTCCACGGTTGGCATCTCGTCCGCACTGGCATAACCCTGAACCTGATCGAGATGAAAATCACCGTCTATGGAATAGACCTGCAAGCCACGTTGACGGATCGCCTCACGATCGCGACGCAATAAAAAATGCACATCCTCTCCGGCCTGTTGCAGACGGGCACCATAATATAATCCGAGAGCACCTGCTCCAATGATTGCAATTTTCATAATGCTTCCCTGGGGTGTAAGGTTAATCGAGGCTGGTTGACAGTTCAAGTAGAGCGGATGTGTCATCCATCAGCAATGAGAACTGATAGCGCTTTGCCAGGTCTTTAAGGGTGTCGTTTTTCAGGGTGCGGTTGTATTTATGCACGCTGTTCATGGCGTTGTAAATATTACCGCCATACCAGCCAGCTTCAAAGAAAAACAGGATGCCGCCAAGAACTTCATTGCCGGAATCGATCGCCTGAAGACCACCGGCGATAAACGCCGCATTAAGTAACAACGCCAGTCCCGCCTCTTTATATCTTTTTGCGTACAGTTGTCCGCTGCCGGGGAGGATGGCAGACAGGCTGCCTGCTAATGTGGGGGATTTGGTCGGCAGTTGTTGCAGTCGGTTCAGGTCTGCTGCCATCAGATCAGTGTTTGGGGTGGCGGCGAAGGCCAGGGCGGTAGAATAGTCCCCCTGATAAGCCAGGGCCCACAACCGCAGGTTCTGCTGACGGTCAAGTAACTGGGGGGTGTGTCCTGCCGGGTGTTCACTTCGCGAGGCGACCCAGGTGTACTTGCCCTGTTTGAAAGCACTCTCCAGCAGCAACAGCTGGGCCAGGTCGGCTTGCGGAGAGGGCGTGGAGGTGGCAATCACATGCTCAAGGGCTGCCGTGGCTTTTTTCCAACGCTCGCCATGCAGGTAGCTGCGGGCGATGTTAAGGCGGGCTCGTGGCGCTTCCGTGGCATCCGGATGCTCGTAAAGAAAGCGTTTGTATTCGGTGATGGCGCGAAAATAATCCCCTTCGGCAAACAGGGCATCGGCAAAGCCGGGCGAGGTTGGATCTGCCAGGCTAACTGTCGGGAATAGCACCAGCATCAGCAATGGCAGGATGAATATCAAACGAAATTTCATGGCAGCAACTCCGGTGAAAAGTCGATCAGGCTAACATAACATTTGCGTGGATGCCAGCACAAACGTACAAAATGTCCGCCATATCCTTGACCGTATTGGCTTGATCGTGTATTCTGGAACACTGTTGCAATTAGATAGGGGAGGGTGGAGAGGTGGTTCTCCATCGGTTAAAACGGTTTGTTGCCAGCCTTGAATTGCAAAATGAAAGTAAGCAGTGAGGGCATATCATGTTGTTTAGCGTCGGGGATAAGGCGGTTTATCCTGCTCAAGGTGTCGGGATTATTGAAGCGATAGAAACCAAAGAGTTTTCAGGTGAGGAACATGATTTTTATGTTCTGCGCATTTGTGATAGCGACATGACCATCATGGTCCCCACGGCGAATGCCGAGCAGGTTGGAATGCGTGGACTGGTCGACAAGGCCAATGTGTATAAAGTCTATGATGTTCTGCAGAATACAGACGCCCTGGCGGGTTCTATTACCTCCTGGAGCCGCCGACAGCGTGAATATACCGAAAAAATTAAATCCGGCGATTTACTCGAAGTCGCTGAAGTCTTGCGCGAGCTGTATGTGATTGGCTCGGGAAAAGAGCTTTCCTATGGGGAGAAAAAAGTTCTCGAACTGGCGCGCCGTCTGGTGATCAAGGAAGTTGCATTTGCCGAAGGTGTCGAAGAAGCGCAGATCAGCAGTCGGGTTGAAGGCGTATTTCATAACTGATTCGCTGGGTTCTATAACGATTTTAACGACCAGGCCGTTTTGGCCTGGTCGTTTCTTTTGCCGCACCATCGGCAGGAACATATCATGAGCACCACAAAGGTTATTGTGCTGATCCCGGCTGCGGGCCTTGGCCGACGCATGGGCGCCTCCGTTCATAAACAATATCTGTCCCTTCAGGGCCGACCCGTGTTGGCTCACACCCTGAGTATCTTTGAGCATCATCCCCGTATTGATCGCATTTACATCATTGCTCCCGCAGATCAGATCGATTATTGTCGTGATGATATTGTCATTCCCGGCGGATTCCGCAAAGTTTGCGGCATCCTCGCAGGCGGTGCTGAGCGTCAGGATTCGGTGCGTCTCGGCCTGCTCGGTTGCGGGGCTGATGAAAACGATATTGTCCTGATTCATGACGGCGTCCGACCTCTGTTTGACGGCGACTGTCTGGATAGTGTACTAAGGGCCGTTGAAATCCAGGGAAGTTGTGTGGTGGGTGTGCCGGTTAAAGACACCATCAAGGTTGTCCAGAATGGTTGCGCGGTGGAGACACCGGAGCGCGGCAGGCTTTGGGCGGCGCAGACCCCGCAGGGGTTTCGGTACCAAAAGATTCTGGCTGCCCACCTGGCTGCTGAACGGCAGGGCTATTGTGGGACCGATGATGCGTCGCTGCTGGAGTGGCAGGGTGAAGTTGTTCCCGTCGTTGAGGGCGATTATCGCAATATCAAAATTACGACCCCGGAAGACCTGCTGGTTGCCGAAGTTTTTTTGAATGCTAAAGAAGGATAGTCGATAATGCGTATTGGACACGGTTATGATGTGCACCGCCTCGTCGAAGGCAGAAAGCTGATCCTTGGTGGGGTAGAAATTCCCCACACCATGGGGTTGCTCGGTCACTCCGACGCAGATGTCTTGCTGCATGCCATCTGCGACGCCATTCTTGGTGCTATTGCCGCCGGAGACATCGGCCAACATTTTCCCGATTCGGATCCACAATTTAAGGGCATTTCCAGTCTGACTCTGCTACAAAGGGTCGTTGAATTGGCGCACAGTCGCGGTTGGGTGGTTGGCAACCTGGATACGACAATTATTGCCCAGCAGCCAAAACTGGCAGGCTATCTTCCACAAATGGTTGACCGTATCGCCCGCTGCTGCGGTGTCAGTCCGTCGCAGGTGAATGTCAAGGCGACGACCACGGAGAAGTTAGGTTTTGAAGGACAGCAAGAGGGGATTTCGGCTCATGCCGTTGTCCTCCTGACAACACGGATACATCGAGACGAAGGAAAGGTGATCGCGCAGTTATGAGTACTGAGGCACAGCCGAGAGATTTTATTCGCAATATTATTGCCGAAGATCTGGCCACTAATAAACATGACGGCCGTCTGGCCACCCGTTTTCCGCCGGAGCCAAACGGCTACCTGCACATCGGTCATGCCAAATCGATCTGTCTCAACTTTGGTGTGGCAGAGGAGATGGGCGGACAGTGCCATCTGCGTTTTGATGACACCAATCCGATCAAAGAGGAAACCGAGTTTATCGACGCCATTAAAGAGGATGTCAAATGGCTCGGTTTTGACTGGGGTGAGCACGAATACTACGCCTCCAATTATTTTGAGCAACTCTATGCCTGGGCCGTGCAGCTGATTAAAGCTGGCAAGGCCTATGTTGATGATTTGAGCGGCGAACAGATGCGCGAACTGCGCGGCACCCTGACCGAGCCGGGCCAGAACAGCCCACATCGTGATCGCAGTGTCGAAGAAAATCTCGACCTGTTTGAGCGCATGCGCAATGGTGAGTTCAAGGATGGCGAAAAGGTGTTGCGCGCTAAAATTGATATGGCCGCACCTAATATGAACCTGCGCGATCCGGCTATGTACCGCATTCTCAAAGCGCATCACCACCGTACCGGCGATGCCTGGTGCATCTATCCCATGTACGATTTTGCCCATGGCCAGTCTGACTCCATTGAACAGATCACCCACTCGATCTGTACCCTGGAGTTTGCCGATCATCGGCCGCTCTACGACTGGTTTATCGAGCAGTTGGGCATCTTTGCTCCGCGTCAATATGAGTTTGCCCGTCTCAATCTCGGCTATACCGTGATGAGCAAGCGCAAGCTGCAGCAACTGGTGGCGGAAAAGCATGTGTCCGGTTGGGATGATCCACGCATGCCCACTCTGGTCGGTATGCGCCGTCGTGGCTTCCCGGCCAAAGCGATTCGCACCTTCTGTGAGCGGATCGGTGTCGGCAAGAGCGACAGCTGGATCGACATGAGCGTACTGGAAGATTGCGTACGTGAGGAGCTGAACGAAGAAGCGCCACGCGCCATGTGTGTGCTTGATCCCCTCAAAGTGGTGATCACCGACTATCCCGAGGGGCAGGAGGAGATTTTCAGTGCACCGATCCATCCCCAGAAACCGGAAATGGGTCAACGGCAGATTCCGTTCAGCCGCGAAGTCTATATTGAGCGCGATGACTTTATGGAAGAGCCGCCGAAGAAATTTTTCCGTCTTGGCCCCGGTCGCGAAGTGCGCCTGCGCTATGGCTACGTGATCAAGTGTGAAGAAGTGATTTACAACGACGCGGGTGAAGTTGTAGAGCTGCGGTGCAGTCACGATCCTGCCACGCTGGGTGCCGCACCCGAAGGGCGTAAGGTTAAAGGGATTATCCACTGGGTGTCCGCAGACCGTGCTCTGCCGGTTGAAGTGCGTCAGTATGACCGGCTGTTTAATGTCGAAAGTCCGGGCGCGAATAAGGATGTAGATTTCCGCGAAGAGATCAATCCCGAGTCGATGAAAGTGGTGACCCGCTGCTTTGGCGAACCGGGTCTGGCGCTGGCAAGTGCCGGAGAAGCTTATCAGTTTGAGCGGTTGGGTTATTTTTGCACCGACAGCCGTGATTCACGCCCCGATGCCCTGGTGTTCAATCGCACCGTCACCCTGCGTGATTCCTGGGCCAAAGCAAAGTAGTACTGTACTCCAAGAGAGGAACGATGAGTTTACGCGTTTACAATACCCTCAGTGGCCAGAAAGAACTGTTTGAACCCCGTGTGCCCGGTAAAGTCGGCATGTATGTCTGCGGCGTCACCGTCTATGATTACTGCCACATCGGCCACGCCCGTGCCAACATTGTCTTTGACATCGTCTACCGCTACCTGAAGTACAGCAACTACGATGTCACCTATGTGCGCAATTACACCGATGTCGATGACAAGATCATCAATCGCGCCAACGAACGGGGGATCACCAGCCAGCAATTGTCCGAGGAGTTCATTCAGGCCTTTGATGAGGATATGGGGCGTCTGGGACTGGACCTGCCGACGGTACAACCCAAGGCCACCGAGCACATCGATCATATCATTGCCCTGGTTGAGCGGCTGATTGCCAACGGCAAAGCTTATGCCAGCGAAGGTGACGTCTATTTTGCTGTAGAAAGCTTTGACGACTACCTCAAGCTGAGCAAGCGTAATCTTGATGAGATGCAGGCCGGTGCGCGTATCGCGCCCGGTGAGAAAAAACGTAATCCCATGGATTTTGCCCTGTGGAAAGCCGCTAAGCCCGGCGAGCCGTTCTGGGAATCGCCATGGGGTAAAGGGCGGCCCGGCTGGCACATTGAGTGTTCGGCCATGGGCATGGAATACCTCGGCGAATCGTTTGATATTCACGGTGGCGGTAAGGACTTGGTTTTTCCCCACCATGAGAACGAGATCGCTCAGAGTGAGGCGGCCACCGGCCAGCCGTTTGTCAAATACTGGCTGCACAACGGCTTCGTCAATGTCAATCAGGAGAAGATGAGCAAGTCGCTGGGTAATTTCTTCACTATTCGCGATATTCTCAAAACCTACGATCCGGAAGTAGTGCGCTTCTTCATCCTGTCGGCTCATTACCGTTCACCAATCGATTTTTCCGACCAGAACCTTAAAGAGGCGCGCCTCGGTCTGTCCCGGTTTTACGAGGGGCTGCAGGCGGCAGCCGAAGTGCTGGCCGAATGCCCGCCGAGTGACGTTGAAGCGACAGATGGCACCGAACTGGCTGCCAAGTTTCGTGAAGCCATGGATGATGACTTCAACACCGCGCAGGCCATTGGTTATCTGTTTGAGGGCATTCGCACTATGAACCGCCTGATGGCCACCAAGAAGTTCCGTAAAAAAGCGGATCTGGTGGCGTCGGTACGTGCACTCTACGAGACCTTCCTCGATCTGGGCAAGGTGCTGGGCATGTTCGGCTCTGAGCCGAAAGCGTGGCTCGATCAGCAACGTATGGCCGCTTTGGCCGACCTGGATATTACCGCCGAGCAGATTGAAGCGTTGATCGCCGATCGCCTTCAGGCGCGCCAGGACAAGGATTTTGCCCGTTCTGACGCGATTCGTGATGAGTTGGCCGAAAAGGGAATTCTGCTGCTGGATGGCGCTGGCGGCACCGACTGGAAAATTAAATAAGCCTGTTACGAGGCCGCCAAGCCGACGTCATGTGGTTGGCGACCCACGCGGACAGATGGGGTTTACCACCGTAATGTGTCCCGTCTTTTAACCACTTCAAGTTCAAGGGCGCCGGGTCTTGACCCGGCGCTGACATCCTTTCGGACGACGATTATCCACAGCGGCAATTTTGGCGTAAAGCATCGATAACCATCGTGTACGTTGCTCACTTTCTTCCGCGGTGCCTCGGTAATGAATGGGGAGCGTTCATCCCGACGAGGTCTGTTGTGTTGCGCACGGCTCCTGCCGTTCGCTGCCGCGGATCCCATCCGTTTTTTTTGCATCAGTTTTTGTCTGTGATCCCCGAATGATGCAAGCTAAGTCCTTTTTTTATCGTGCTTTTTGCTGGAAATCGCAAAACTATATGCTATAGTTTGAGAGTCGAACGTTCGTTTTTAGGTTACTTGGTATTCCTCGACAGAATTTCGGGGAGGGACAATCATGGCCACATCCATTGCAACTACAGATCCTCAGGCTCTTCAGATTGCCGCCTACATGACTTCTGGTCGGCAGGGCAATATGTCGCCTCAGGCAGCGGATACTGCCGGAGGTGCGACTGCGCCGACTGATACCGGGACATCACCGCTGAATGTCGTTGACCGCGTGCAACTCAGCGAAGAGGGGCGCCAGGCGTCCATCGCCGGCCAGCAACAAACCAGCACGGCACCCCCTGTTGAGGATCCTGCTGCGGCTCAGGCCAGTGATGAAGATGGCTCAACCGTCGCCGAAGAGCAAGGTGAAGCGGTCGAAGAGATGGATGAAGGGCAGGAAGCCGCCGAATCCGATGGGGCGGCGGAGGAGGGAACCCCTTCTTCAGCACAACTTTCCGAAGAAGAACAGCAACAGGTTCAAGAACTGTCCCAGCGTGATCGCGAAGTTCAGGTCCATGAGGCCGCCCACGCGGCAGTCGGTGGAACGTATACCGGCTCCCCTTCGTTGACTTACGAAACCGGTCCTGATGGGAAGCGTTATGCCGTGTCCGGCGAAGTTAATGTCGATATGGGTGAAGTAGCAGGAGATCCCCAGGCGACGATGGAAAAAGCAGATGTGATTCGTGCTGCTGCCCTGGCTCCGGCACAGCCTTCTTCGCAGGATCGTAACGTTGCCGCCCAAGCCAGCCGCATGCGTGCCCAGGCCCAGGCCGAATTGATGTCTGAGCAATCAGCGCAGGGCAGTGCCATGGTTGAACGGGCAGCAACCGTTTCCACCATTTCAGCGAGTTCTTCCATGGATAGTAACGATGAAGGCCAGACTCTCTCGAGTCAGTTCGGTGGTGCTGTGGCCTGATCCGGTTCGGTGAAAAAAAGATCGTTGACGGGGTGTTTCCTTGCGGGAGCATCCCGTTTTTTGTTGCCAGACAAATTTCAACGTGTGCTGTCCTGTTCTTGGTCTGTCTGTTCCACTCATGCTATGGTTAACTTTTGCGATTTGAGCTTTTACCTTGAGAAAGAAACACATGGCAAAATTTACGCTACAGTCCGCCTATCAGCCCGCCGGAGATCAGCCCAAAGCGATTGATGAGCTGGTGGAGGGGCTGGAAGATGGTGCGCAACATCAGGTTCTGCTCGGCGTTACCGGCAGTGGCAAGACCTTTACCATGGCCAATGTCATCGAGCGGGTGCAGCGACCGACCCTGGTGCTGGCGCACAACAAAACGCTGGCAGCCCAGCTTTACGGCGAGTTTCGCGAACTGTTTCCCAACAACGCGGTCGAATATTTTGTTTCTTATTACGATTATTACCAACCCGAAGCCTACGTCGCCAGTACCGATACCTTTATCGAAAAAGATTCCTCCATTAACGAGGAGATCGATAAGTTACGCCACAGTGCCACACGCAGTCTGCTGACCCGGCGGGATGTGCTGATTGTCGCCTCGGTGTCGTGCATCTACGGCCTGGGATCGCCGGAAGCCTATTTCGGCATGCTGGTAGGCCTCGAAGTGGGAATGGAACTGGAGCGCAATGCCCTGCTGAAAAAATTGGTCGAGATCCAGTATCAGCGCAACGATGCCGACTTTCACCGTGGCACCTTTCGGGTGCGTGGCGACAGTGTCGAAATCTTTCCTGCCTACGAGGAAGACCTGGCTCTGCGCATTGAATTTTTCGGTGATGAGATCGATGCCATCAGTGAGATCGATCCGCTGCGCGGCACGGTGATTGATAAGCTGACCAAAACCAGTATTTTCCCGGCCAGTCACTACGTGGCCACCCGCCCGACTCTCGAACGGGCGATCAAACAGATTCAGGATGAGCTGCAGCAACGGATCAGCTATTTCCGTGATCGTAACCAATTGATCGAGGCGCAGCGCATTGAGCAGCGCACCCTGTTCGATATTGAGGTGATGGAAGAGATGGGCTATTGCCAGGGGATCGAGAACTATTCGCGCTACATGGATGGGCGCGGCTCAGGGGAACCGCCAGCGACGTTGTTCGATTATTTCCCTGATGATGCGTTGCTGTTTATTGATGAGAGCCATGTCAGTGTGTCGCAGGTCGGGGCCATGTATCGTGGTGACCGCTCGCGCAAGGAAAACCTGGTGGCCTATGGCTTCCGTCTGCCCTCCGCTCTCGATAATCGACCCTTGAAATTTGAGGAGTTCGAAGGCAAGCATCTGCAGACGGTATATGTCTCGGCGACACCGGCGGATTATGAATTAGAGAAGGCGCAAGGGGTCGTGGTGGAACAGATCGTCCGGCCAACCGGCCTGGTCGATCCTCCCATTGAAATTCGGCCGGCAGAGCGCCAGGTCGATGACCTGGTGGAACAGATCCGAGTGACTTTGGACAGCCAGGCACGAATTCTGGTGACGACCTTGACCAAACGGATGGCTGAGGATTTAACCAGTTACCTGGAAGAGATCGGCATTCGCGTGCGCTACCTGCATTCAGATATCGATACCGTTGAACGGATGGAAATCATCCGCGGGCTGCGGCAGGGTGATTTTGATGTGTTGATCGGGATCAATCTGCTGCGCGAAGGACTGGACATCCCCGAGGTCGGATTGGTCACGATCCTCGATGCCGACAAAGAAGGCTTTTTGCGCAGCGAACGCTCACTGATTCAGACCTGTGGTCGTGCTGCACGCAATGTGGATGGCCGGGTGATCATGTATGCGGATCGGGTGACCCGTTCGATGCAAGCGTGTCTGGACGAAACAGCGCGACGGCGGGAGCAGCAGCTGGCCTTCAATGCCGAGCATGGGATTGTCCCCAAGTCGGTGTCAAAATCGATGCGAACTATTCTCGAAGATCTCAAGGGAGCGAGTGCTGAAGTTCTTCAGGTTGCCGAAGAGTTGGCCGACTGGAAGTCTCCGACTCAATTGCGCAAGGAGATCAAAAAAGTGCGTGAAGAGATGCTGGCCGAAGCTGCCGAACTCAAGTTCGAACGGGCAGCTGAGTTACGCTACCAATTATTGAAACTGGAAAAACAGGAACTGGGACTGTCGTCTTAACTTTTTTGACTAAGGGGAAAAAATGGCAAAGTACGGATTTATCGGCAGTGGT
>PKUE01000090.1 GCA_002869685.1 Desulfuromonas sp. | reverse complement strand
GATCGTGTCGCCTTTACCGTCACCCAAACCTGCGGTATCTACTGCCGTCACTGTTTTCGCAAGGAGTTGGTGGTCGATGGTGATCTGTCCCTCGATTTCAATGTTGATGAGGGGCTGGACTGGATCAGCCAACATCCTGAAGTGCGTGATGTGCTGATCACCGGTGGCGACCCGCTGCTGTTACCCGATGAAAAAATCGCCACCCTGATCGAGCGCCTGCGCGCCATCCCCCATATTGAGATGATCCGCTTCGGTTCACGGGTGCCGATCGTGCTGCCGCAGCGCATCACGCCGCAGCTGAAAGAGATTCTCGGTGGCAACCACAAAGTGCCGATCTGGCTCAACACCCAATGTAATCACCCCAAAGAGTTGACCGAGCAGACCGCTCAAGCGGTGTATGATCTGATGACCTGCGGCGTCAATGTCGGTAACCAGGCGGTATTGCTCAAGGGGATCAACGACGACGTCGAGACGTTCCGTGAGTTGCATCAGAAGCTGTTGCGGGTGCGTATCCGTCCTTATTATGTCTTTTACTGTGAGGCGGCACCGGGCATTGATCACTTCCGTACCCCGGTGGAAAAAGGTGCCGAACTGATTCGCGATGCCCTGCGTGGCCACACCACCGGTCTGGCGCAGCCCATGTACGTGGTGGCGACCAATATTGGTAAGATCCCGCTGATGCCGGATTACTACATTGTCGACAAGGATCAGGAGCAATACACCCTGCGCAATCACAAAGGCCAGATCACCCATCTACCCACGATTGCGGAATGATGACAACATCATTTTGAAAGTGATTCGCGCCCCGGCTGATACCAGTCGGGGCATTTTTTTTTCGATTCAGTTGTGAATGGGGCGATCGAGTGAGCGGTATTGAATGGCTTCGGCCAGATGAGACTGGTGAATGTGCTCTTCGCCGCTCAGGTCGGCAATAGTGCGGGCCACTTTAAGAATGCGACTGTAGCTGCGCGCTGAGAGGCCAAGCCGTTCGGTAACCTGGGCGAGGAGTTGTTCCCCCTCTTCATCTAATGGGCAAAAGGCACGGATATGGCGGGCCTGCATCTGGGCGTTGGTATAGAGGTGGTGCGTGTGAAAACGCTCACGCTGCACCTGGCGCGCCAGCTCAACGCGGCGGCGAATGGTTTCACTTGATTCACCGGCTTGGCTGCTGGACAGGTCCTGATGATTGACGCGGGGGACCTGAATATGCAGATCGATACGGTCAAGTAACGGGCCGGACAAGCGGGTGCGATAGCGTTGCAGTTGCGGTGGTGTGCAGTGGCAGGCATGGTGGGTATCGCCGAGGAAACCGCAGGGACAGGGATTCATCGCCGCTACCAGCATAAAGTCGGCCGGATAACTCAGACTGAGAGCAGCGCGACTGATCACCACCTGGCCATCCTCTAGCGGCTGACGCAGCATCTCCAGCACGTTTTTGCGAAATTCGGGGAGCTCATCAAGAAAAAGCACACCGTGATGGGACAGGCTCACCTCGCCCGGTCGGGGGATCGTGCCACCACCGATCAGACCGGCATCCGAAATTGTATGGTGCGGAGCACGAAACGGGCGTTGCCGGACCAGTGCCTCGTGACGTCCCAGCTGCCCGGAAACGGAATGGATTTTGGTGGTTTCCAGCGCTTCGTTGAAATCGAGTTGTGGCAGGATGGTGGGAATGCGCCGGGCCAACATGGTTTTGCCGCTGCCTGGCGGACCAACCATCAATATATTGTGTCCGCCAGCCGCTGCCACTTCCAGGGCGCGTTTGGCATGTTGCTGGCCGCAGACTTCGTTGAAATTTTCGGCATGATGGATTTCTGACTGGAAAGGTAACGGCGGTTCGGTCAGCGGCGTGAGGGTGATTTCGTCATTCAGGAATCTCACCACGTCCGCCAGATTTTCGACCGGGTAGACAGGTAAGCCCTGGACTGCTGCTCCTTCTGCTGCATTGTCTTTTGGCAGGATCAATCCGTCCAGGTTCCAGTCTTTTGCCGCAGCGGCAACGGGCAAGGTCCCGCGCACCGGTTTGATGCGACCATCAAGAGACAACTCGCCCATGTAGAGAAAGCGCTTTGCTTTTTCCCCTACGGCGCCGGTGGCTGCAAGAATGCCGAGGGCCATGGGCAGATCGAGGGAGGCTGCATCCTTACGAATGTCAGCCGGGGCCAGGTTGATGGTAATACGGCGGACCGGAAAGTCGTAACCACTGTTCTTGATGGCGGATTTGACCCGGTCTTTGCTTTCCTTCACTGCGCCCTCCGGCAGGCCAACGGTGGAAAACTGGGGAAGCCCCTGCGCTACATCCACTTCCACTTCAACCGGATAGGCATCAATGCCTAAGGGGGCCGCCGATAAGATATTTGCCAACATAATAATCACTTATTTAAATAGAATAATTATAGACGGCAAATAATATAGTCACAAAAAAGCCGGAGTCGCAAGGGCAATCTCCGGCGGGTTGTTCGGAAGGGGGAGGGTTACTCGTTTTCGGCGAGATATTTCTCGACGACCCAGGCGGCGGTGGCGCCATCGCCGACAGCCGTGGCAATTTGCTTGAGAACACCATCGCGGACATCCCCGGCGGCAAAAATCCCCGGTACCGAGGTCTGGCACTGGGTGTCGGCAACAATGTAGCCGTCTTCGTTGAGTTCAACCACCCCTTCGAGAAAGTGGGTGATCGGAGTAACGCCGATGGCAACGAACAGGCCTTGAGTTTCGAGGGTGCTGTGCTCGCCGGTCTGGGTGTCTTCGAGGGTCAGATGGGTGAGGCCGCTGTTGTCGCCATGGGCTTCATGGACGGTTTTGTTCCATAATACCTCAATTTTATCGTTGGCTTTGAGGCGTTCCTGAAGAACTTCGACGGCACGCAACTGATCACGACGATGGACAAGGTAAACTTTGCTGGCGAAGCGACTGAGGAACATAGCTTCCTCAACAGCAGTGTCGCCGCCACCGTTAATGGTGACCGGAACATTGCGGAAAAACGCGCCGTCGCAGGTGGCGCAATAGGAGACGCCGCGGCCGATCAACTCTTTTTCGCCGGGGATGCCCAGTTTGCGTGGCGAGGCTCCGGTGGCGATGATGACGGCACGGGTCAGCAGGTCGCCATCGATGGTTTTGACCCGCTTGACTTTGCCTTCATCGACAATGGTGCTGACTTCACCCGTCGTTACCTGCAGACCGAATTCCTGGCAATGGGTCTGGAAACGTTCCATCAGCTCGGGGCCGGTAATGCCGCCGGGAAAGCCGGGATAATTTTCCACATCGGTGGTGATCATAACCTGTCCGCCCAGAATCATTTTTTCAATGAGGAGCGTATTGAGGCGAGCGCGAGAGCAATAAAGTCCGGCAGTGAGGCCTGCGGGGCCACCGCCAATGATCACAACATCGTATATGGTTTCCGACATGGAAAGACTCCTTTGGCTTCCGGCATTGTCAGAATCAAGGCCGGTTGCATTTTAATAGCAGGTGTGAATAAATAGCTGCGCAATCTGTTTAAGCTCTTACTTCTGGTGCAGGGATCTATGAAAAAAATTGTTTCGTTTCTGCTTTGGTCGGTCTGTTTTGTCGTGTTGCTGGCGATTGGGGATCAGTTTCTGTTGCGTTACCCCGGCAAGTCGGTGCCTGTTCTGCATGAGTTTCAACAGTTCTACCGCAGTTTTCGTAGCCGTTTGCTGGACACCGAACCGCCATCACCGGTTGAGCAAGCTTCGCCAGGTCGGCAAGTGCAGAATGTCTCTGTGCCCCCGGTCGCGACACCTCAAGCTCCCCAGTATGTCTACGTTGATCAGGACGGGCAACTCAATTTTGCCGTGAGCCTCGATGAGATTCCGCGTGCGTTTCGCGATGGTGCCCAACCTCTGAATAACCAGTAAAGCTGTTAAGGCAGTGTGCCGTAGATTTCGGGTCGCCGGTCTTTAAAGCAGGGAATCTGGCTACGATATTTCACCATCTCCTCATGGGAGAATGTGGCAATAAGTTCCGTCGCCTGTTCACCGGCTTCCTGAAGGACTTCACCACGGGCCGATATCAACATACTCATTCCGAAAAAATCAAGTTTCCCCTGAGTTCCACAGCAGTTGGCTGCCACAACGAACAATTGGTTTTCAATGGCTCTGGCTCGCAACAGGGTGCGCCAGTGCTCCTGACGGGGCTTGGGCCATTCGGCGGGGATACAGATGATTTCAGCGCCCTCAAGGGCTAGTTTGCGGAAAAGTTCCGGGAAACGTAAATCGTAACAGATGGCCAGTCCCAGACGCCCGGCAGAAGTCGGAACGACAACGCTGTTGTGCCCGGACGAAAGGAAGCGGTCTTCCCCCATGCTGGAGAAAAGATGTAGCTTGCGGTACTGCCCCACCTGTTTGCCCTGATCGACCACGTACAGGGTGTTGTAGAGCGAACTGCCCTCTTTTTCGGGCAAACTGCCGACAATGACCAGTTTTAATTCCAGTGAAAGTGCCTGCAGGGCAATAAGAATATGTGGTGTCTGCTCCGCCAGTTGGGCGAGATGGCGATAGTCGTAACCCGTGCTCCACATTTCCGGAAGTACGGCAAGTTGTGCTCCCTGAGCGGCGACGCGACGTAGACCTGCTTCAGCACTGGCCATATTGTGTTCAACGTCACCAAGGGCAATATTAAACTGCACAACGGCAGCGGTGATGTCCTGTTTCATATGTTCAGAGTCCTTATTTGGTGGACGGTATTAACGACAATGCAACCGCCAAAGTATATCCTATGCTCTTCGCTTCCTGCAAGCCTTCACTCGGGCTTGAACTGTGACAAATTGAAAGATCTGCTAATATAGCAACTGCCCGGAATGGCGTATATTTTTTGTATACATGTCCTGAAAAAGTACAAAACCGTCAGAATGTAACAAATAGGTGTTTGAATGGTTGACACTTTCCGGGGGCAGGTGATATTACAATGATCTTTGGTTTGGTAGACCATAAAGTAAGAAAAAGGGTATGGGCAACAAGTGTAAAAGGCTGACGAGTGGTCGTCGGCGTCTGTTTCTATGAAATGTGTATTGTTTGGCGATGCCGATCAAAGGATCGGTCTGGCCGGTTTTTATTCCTTAATTTTCTTTTTGTTATGGGGGAAGTTTTGAAAAGCTTATTTACACTCTTGTTCATCCTGTTGGCAGTGCCGGCGTTTGCCAGTGGCGGAGGGGGTCATGAGATTCATGATCTGACTGGTACGGCTCTGGGTATTCTGTCGCTGATCATCTTCGTTGGTGCCTACAGTCTGGTCATCATGGAAGAGCAGCTGCATATGCGCAAAAGTAAGCCGGTAATGCTGGCTGCCGGTGTCATCTGGATCCTGGTGGCTTTTGCCTACAAGCATATCAATCCGGAAGGTCCGCATGAGGCGATCAAGCATAACCTGATCGAATATGCCGAACTGTTCCTGTTCCTGCTGGCCGCCATGACATACATCAATGCCATGGAAGAACGTAACATCTTTCAGGCACTGCGTTCCTGGCTGGTATCCCGCGGTTTCTCACTGCGTGTTATTTTCTGGCTGACCGGTCTGCTGGCGTTCCTGATCTCTCCGGTCGCGGATAACCTGACCACCGCTCTGTTGATGGGTGCGGTTGTTATGGCCGTTGGTGGTTCCAATCAGCGTTTTGTGGTTATGGCCTGTATCAACGTTGTTGTCGGTGCAAATGCCGGTGGCGCGTTCTCCCCGTTCGGTGATATTACCACGCTGATGGTGTGGCAGAAGGGGATGGTTGATTTCGGTGAATTCTTTGCATTGTTCCTGCCTTC
>PKUE01000015.1 GCA_002869685.1 Desulfuromonas sp. | reverse complement strand
GTGCTGGATCAGTTGCGCATCGATGGTACGAGTCACATTGTGCTACGTGATGAACAGGTGACGCCAACGGTCGAGGTGGTTGCCGCCCCGCTGGCCATGACGCTTAGCCATGTGGACAGTCGCGCAGTGCAGCAGCGCTCCACTGTGGTGTTACAGACTCGGCTCGATGACTATGCCGAACTGGACCTCCGCGGAGACGTCGCGTTGTTCATGACGCCCTTGTCGTTGTCCGCAGTTGCGGACGTGCGGGAATATCAGTTGCCGGAGCTGTCGCCCTATGTTGAACATGCTATCGGTTACCGTCTTGAACAGGGGCAACTCAATCTGCATATTGAGGCGCCGGTGGAACAGGGCCGGGCAGATATGGTAAGCCAACTAGAGTTGAAACGCTTGCAACTGCAACCTCTCGATACTGCCGCCGCCGAACGGACTGGGCAGCGACTCGGTCTTCCGGTGCCGCTGGCGTTGTCGCTGTTGCGCGATCGCCAGGGGGATATTGCCCTGACGGTTCCGATTCGTGGTGATCTGGCCAGCCTGGATGTCGGCCTGGGTGATGTGGTGCGCAAAGCCATCGTCGGGGCGGTGAAAAACAGTGTCGCCGTCACGTTGGCGCCGCTGGGAATTGTGGCTAAAGCTGGCCAACTGGTTGGGATCGGCGGAGCGTTAACCTTCGAGCCTGTGGTGTATGCTGCGGGGGGATTGGAGATGGCGGAGCAGAGTCGCGACTACCTGAAGCGCATCCATCAACTGCTGTCGACGCGACCGGAACTGACAATCTCTGTCTGCGGCCGGGTAACCGATGCCGATGCGCGCGCGATGCTTGGTCTGGCTGCCGACAAAGAGATCACCCGCGCCGAGCTGACCGAACAACTGACGGCTGAACGGATCCAGCTGCTGGCCCGGCAACGGGCTGAAGATATAAAACGGCAACTGGTCGCTCTTGGTCAGGTTCAACCGGGGCAGATCCTGTTGTGCAATTCGCCTCAACTCTTGGAAGATGGGCTGCCGTCGGTGCTGGTACGACTGTAACTGATGCGCTGTGGTCTATGCAGAGCGATCCTTGAGCCGGGCTTCGTGGAGCGCCCGTTGAAAACGGTACACCGTGGGATCGAGCAGGGTCGCCTGTTGGAATTGCTCGACGGCCTTGTCGGTGTCTCCGCTGGAGAGATAGGCTCTTCCCAGCCAATAGAGGGCGTTGGCGTTAGCCGGTTCGAGACGAACACGGCGCAAGCCGTAATCAAGGGCCTGTTGCAGGTGGAAGGACTGGCGCTCTTCATTGCCTAAAATGATGAAAGATTTCGCCAGTGACAGATTGACGGCAATATCGCCGGGTTCGCGGCTGTAGCGGCGCATATCGAGACGAATGGCTTCGGTCAGGGCTTGGGTAGCCTGAAAGTCGTGGCCGAGTTTTTTTTCCGCATAGGCCAACCGTTGCAGTAATACGACGGAATTCGGACGTTTTTCCAGCAGCTTCATATACAGGTGGCGACTGTGTTGCCATTGTCCATAACGCCCGTAGCGATCGGCAAACTTGCTCATACCGTTATCGATGCGGGCATTCATCTCTTCGTGGAGGCGGGGTGTGTTATAGCAGAGACCGGTGGTGACCATGGCGCCAACCACGGCAAAGGCGAACACGGCGGCCAGGGCTTTTCTTCGTGGCCGTGTAGCCAAGGTGTGTTCCTGCTTGAACAGATGATGGAAGGTGTAGAAAACTAGCCCGGCCGCAATGAGAATTTCGGCCAGTTCTGCTTCATTGAAGCGGAAAATACGCAGTTCAAACAGTGCGGCGGTGCAGAAGTAAGGCCACAGATAGCCCGGTGGCGGTGGCACCCATCTTTTCATGCCGCCCAAAACCGGGAGTCGGTCGCTGATCGGATGGGCATACAGGGTGCTAAAAGTGATCAGTGCACTGGCCAGAACGATCTCAATGGCCTGTTTGAGTGCGGTATCAAACGGGCCGGTGATGAAGTTATGCAGGTTGGTTTCCTGCTGCAAGTTGTGTTGCTGAAAGAAAACCGGGGTGTTCAAGTTGAGCAGGCGCTGCCCCCAGGAGATCTCTTCGCCGACCACGTAAAGACAGGCCAGTGTCAGCAGGGTAAAAAAGGGGCTGTATTTTTTGCGGCGCACGGCCAAAACCAGGGAGAGCAGCAATGCCGCCAGGAACAGGAATACCTGACTCCATTCCCCCAGCAGGTCTTCATAGGTCAGCCAGATATAAGCGGTGGGGTTGAGGGTCGCCATGGTGATGAACAGCAACATCAGCAGGCAGTACAATACGACGGCAGCTTGTGTTTCTTGGTTGCGCAACATGGACCCTCCGTAAAAAAAGCCTCCCCCGCGGTGGACGCCGGGGGAGGGAAGGCAGTGGGTGGTGCAGTTTAGTGGTAGTAGTAGTCGTAATAGTCGTGGTCGTCGCTGTCGCTGTCGCTGTCGCTGTCGCTGTCGCTGTCGTGATCGTAGGTGATGTCTTGATTGACACAGCTACCGCCAACTTCTACTTTGGGGGACCAGTACACGCCGGTGGCATAGGCCGGAGCCTGCCAGTTGAATTCGAGTGTCGTGGTGCGGTCAGCGCCAAGATAGGTTTCCTGGCACAGGTGACCGATGACGGTGCCGGCATCATCGTAGCCGAACAGTTTGACGGCCGCCCGCACGGTATTGTGGGTTACATTCTGAATTTCAGCTTTAACCATAGCCTGTTGGTTGATCTGGACTTGGGTGCCTGCTTGAGCCATGCCGACAAGGACGAAGGTCAGCAGCAGAGCCAATAATACAATCTTTGAACGTTTCATTGATTCCTCCAATATTTGATGCGTAGTGAAATTAAGGGGTAACGGTTGTCGGGGCAGTGATCGACACGACGAAATCCTGGGGATCAGTCGTGCCAGGCTCAGCCTGGGCAACTGTT
The DNA here is from genome assembly GCA_002869685.1 of Desulfuromonas sp. GTDB lineage: Bacteria > Desulfobacterota > Desulfuromonadia > Desulfuromonadales > Desulfuromonadaceae > Desulfuromonas. The sequence continues at coordinate 30,949 of PKUE01000015.1, read as the reverse complement.
GCATCAAACGTCGGGGTGATACGAATCGTAAAGCTGGCATTGCCATTGCCATCATTTGTCGGCCAGGAGGCAATGCTGCCAACGGTCATGTAGCTGTTGACGTTGACATTTGCCAAGTCATCGATGTCTGCCGGAATCCACAGCGGATCATTCGCCCAGGCTTCCAGAGTGGCAGCGTCAACAGGAATCGGTTGACGGATATCGGTGCCCACGGAAGGTGGAATTGTCCAGGTGCCGTCGCCATTATCGACTACATCGACAGACTCACGATAGGTGACCCAGGTGCCGTCGCAACCCGCATTGGGGGCGCCAGCCAGAGCGGCAGCTTCGTCAAACACGCCTTCACAGCTGGCCATCAGAGCATTGTCGGTATAAACGATACCGTCCATATCAAAGAAATATCCGCCTTTCATCTGATCCGCAGGCAGCCACTCACCAAACAGGTCACGGTGTACCTGGCTCAGGCCCGTGGTCTCGATGCGGGTTTCACCGGCCAGCAGGCCGAAGGTGGCACGTACATACGGGTTGAAGTAACCCGAAGACGTATGGTGCTTGTCCGGTGCGCCAAACAGACCATGAGCCATCAGTGAATCCAGTTCGCCCTGGTTGGCCATGCTGCTCGGAGTCGGTGCGGTGTTGGAGAATTTACTGCCGTTACGCAGACAGAAGGACAGTCCCTGACCCGGCAGTGCCTCGGTAAAGTTGCCGTTGGCATCGAGGAAACCGAGTTGGGTGGTGTAGCCGGTAACGCGTTCGCCGGTGTGGTTGCCGTATTTTTCAAGAATGCGATAAATATCTTCTGTACCGGTATCGCTAACCTGAAAGGTCAGATCAACCGGGCCGTCGAGAACATAGCTGACCATTTTGAAGCGCTTACTGGACTGCCAGGGGTCGGAACACTGCTTGAGGTCAACACCCCACCAGTCGCTCATCTGGGTGGCGTCGGGGGTGGAGTCAGGGTTCCAACCAGCTGACATGATGCAGTTTTCACCGGTGACGTCGTCATTATTAACGATGCTTAGGCCGGGGCCTTGTGTGTCGCGCTCTTTCCACGTCATGGCACCATTGGTGAAGAAGTTGGCGCCGACGGTGTATTTGACATAACCACTGGGCATGAATCCACCTGTGGCCACTGCACCTGTGTTAGGGTCAACCAGTGATCCTTCCGGGATGTAGTTGTACTGGTCGAAGATAAAACCGGGGTCAGTGACATTTGTGGGTGGACCGATTTCAACACTGCTCATATCCCAGCTGGTGACCTGGGATGCCTCGGCCGCATTGAAAGTTGCCAGCGTACCGACGGCGACGCCAATGGCAATGGCGGTTGAAATCATGCTTTTTGCTCGTTTCATTTACCTCTCCTCTTCGTGCTGGTTGGGGGGGAACGTTTCTGCTCCTTGTCGTTCGCATCGAAGACAGCCATCTTTTCCGTTAAAAGATGGTGGCAGTTTGCCTTCGACGATGGCTGGCCAGCCGAAATCGAATGTTCATTTTGCGATAAAACACTTCTGCAGAGGGTGTGCCATAAATTAAAATGTCACCATAAGTGATCTGGATCGCTGGTCTTTTATTAAGCCATTAAAATAATTATTGAAGGTATAAGTAAAACTTTCGGGTGTTTTGCCCCGAAAAAACACCTGTTTTAGTGAGTTTTTCTTAAATAAAGGGGGAAAAGGCTCAGAAAAGCACCAGGTTAGAGCATTGGAGAGTGTTTTTGTAGACAGTTTCTATAATATTGATTCTATCATTAGTTAATGTAAATAATCGTGTTTTTTTCCAAGGAACGGAACTGGCCACAATGGGGTAAAACCCGTTATAATGATCAACCGATGTCGATGGACTCGACGTTTGCCTGATTGCTGGGTGGCCGTTGACAACAAGAAAAACATCGCCTGAGCAGGGCAATTTGTCTATTTTTCGTTAAGGGTCAACGGCTTTCATGAGTGCTTGACGGGTTGATTTTTCAGGAGTGATCTGGATGATTTCTTTTTCCCCAACATGGATGTTGGTGATGATTCCGGCCGTAATTCTTCTGGCCGCCGCGGTTGTTCTTGGCAGCCGTCGCCACGGCTCTCTGCGTCATCTGACCTGGCGCTGGAATCTGTTGTTTATTGTTGCTGCCCTGGGGTTTTTGTCGTTCTATACGCTCCAGACCTACCAGCAGCAGTTCTACCGACGTACCGAGCAAATCGAGCAGCAGTTTCTGCAACAGGCGCGTGATCAGATCCGTCAACGCGCCTCCTTTGTCCATGACCTGATCCTTGATGAAAAACAAGGTGGCGAACAGCAGTTGAAGGATGATCTGCGCCAGACAGTGCTCCAGGCGGTTCATCTGGCACACACCCTTGTCGAGCGTTATCAGCATGAATTGGCTCCTGATGCGTTGTCCCGGCTGGTGGTGGAAGCGTTGCGTCCGCTGCGTCATCGCAATGGGCGGGGCTACCTGTTTGCCACCCGGCTTGACGGTACGGAGTTGCTGTTCGCCGACCATCCTGAATTCGAGGGGCGCAATATGCTCGATATGAAGGATCAGGACGGTGTCTATTATGTCCGGGAGATGATCCGCCTGTCCCGCCAGCAGGGGGAGGGCTTTGTCGCCTACCGGATCAGTCAGCCGGGTGAGTCAGGGTGGGGGCATAAAAAGATCGCCTATATCAAGTATGTTCCCGAGTTGCAGGCCTTTATCGGCACCGGAGAATATCTGGAGAGTTTTGAGCAGGAGATGCGGCAACGGATTATCGACAAACTGGATCGTCTGGTGGGGGATGGGCCGTTGAGTATTTTCGGTGCCAGTTACGCAGGAGTCTCTCTGTTTGGGCCGGCCAAGGGCCAGAATGTGTTGAATGTTCAGGACCGCAATGGCGTCTTTGTCGTGCGTGAATTGATTCGGATTGCGCAAGACGGGGGCGGATTTATCCGTTATCAGATGCCCGATTCGCTGGGGGAGAGGCATTACGAAAAAATCAGCTACTGCCTGCCACTGGATATGTGGAATTGCTACGTTGGTGCTGGAATCGATCTGGGCTTTGTTGAACAGAATATTGCCAACTCCCGCCAGCAACTGATGGTTTCGCTGCGGCAGCAGCTGGCACAAGGGGCGTTGTCCATCGTTATCCTTGGTGTCATTCTGTGGGCCATTGGTCATCGCCTGTCCCGATCCATCAAGGATAATGTCACCGTCCTCAATGAGGCCCTGGAAGCGGTGGCCGCAGATGGCTGTGAAGTTGAACTGGATGAGGTTAAATTCGACGAATTTATCGCCATCGGTCAGGCCGCCAACCGGATGCTGGAGCAACGGCGTATCGCTCAGGAAGAACTCAACGACACCCGGCTGCGTTTCCGCACGGCGTTGGAGCAGGCGCCGCTGCTGGTGGCTTTGATCGATTCGCACCGTCAGATCCTGTTCAGCAACGGCATGTGGCACGATGCTTTGCCCATGGATGGCGAGACAGCGCGTATCGAACCCGACTGGTTCAGTCGGGCGTCATGGCTGAAGTTTGACACCGCTCTGGAACAGATGAATACAAAGCGTCTGGGGCAGGAGCGTCTTGATATCACTCTGAAAACGCGACAGGGCGTAACGCGCCATTACGACATGGCCCTGGCGGCAGTTCACCAGGCGAATGACAAGCTGGACACCATTCTAGTGATGGCTCGCGATATTACCGAGCGGCGTCAGGCCGAAGAGCGGTTGACCTGGCTGGCCCATTACGATGCTCTGACCGGCTTATCCAACCGCAATCACGCCAAAGTGCAGTTGGAACAATTACTGGCTGACAGCGTGCCGCCTGAGCGGTGGTTGCTGATGTTTGACATCAACCGATTTAAACGGATCAACGAAATCTACGGTCATGCCGTGGGTGATTTTGTCCTTAAAGAGTTGTCCCGTCGTCTCCAGGCTCTGCAACCCGCGACACAGATCGCCGCACGGCTGAGCAGTAACGAATTTATTATCGTTGTCGATCTGGCGGAGCAGGAGACGATTGAAGAGATGGTTGCCCGTTTTCGGGCAATACTGTGCGCACCGTTGCAGTACGGTGAAACCCGTCTGGTCATCGACACCCGTATCAGTGGCGTGGAGTGTCAGCAAACTCAGGATGTGGCGGAACTGTTGCATCGGGCCGACGTTGCTCTACGTGAAGTGAAAGAGGGGCGAATCCGCCAGGGATTTTTGTGCTACGACGAACATCTTGACCAGATTTATCAGGAGAATGAACTGCTGGAGAAGGCTCTGCGTCTGGCATTGCAGAGTCCGGAACAGTTTCAGCTCCATTTCCAACCGATCTGGTCGCTCAACCCCCGTCAGTTGAAAGGATTTGAGGCGCTGGTGCGCTGGCAACATCCAACCTTTGGCCAAATCGCGCCGAGTCGCTTTATCCCCTTGGCAGAGAAACGTGCTTTGATCGTTCCCCTCGGCCAGATCATCTTCAGACGTGCCTGTGAGACGTTGGCGCAGTGGCTGAAACAGTATCCGGCAGTACAACAGCAGCAGATACGCCTGTCGGTGAACATGGCGCCGCAGCAGTTTGTGACGGAAAGTTTTATCGAAGAGATTAAGGCTGCCCTGGAACAGTGGCAGTTGCCGCCGGAAATTTTGTGCATCGAGATCACCGAGACCAGTCTCATGGAAGAGCCGGAACTGGCGATCCAACGTATCCGTACCCTTAAAGAGATGGGAATCGCCATCTCCATTGACGATTTCGGCACCGGGTATTCGTCGCTGAGTTATCTGCAGCAATTTGATGTGGATATCATCAAACTGGATCGTTCACTGGTGGTCAATATTGCAGAGACACGTTCAGCACAGCGGATTATCGATGCAGTAGTGCGGCTGGGGCATGATCTGGATCTGACCATTGTGGCTGAAGGGGTGGAAACTTTCGAACAGCTTGAACAGTTGCGCTTGCTGGATTGTGATGCGATTCAGGGTTATCTGACCGGAAAACCCTGTAGTGCTGAGGGCGTGGACGGCTGGCTCAAGGCGCCGCAGCAGTTTCCTCTGTCGCGCCTCAACTAGAGGCGAAGCCGAGCGCTATTTACTTTGGGGCGGAAACCCGGCACAGGTTCCTTCCAACTGTTGTTGCATCAATTCCAGCGCGTGCTCATCCGATTCACAGTCCTGGCTGACTCTGGCGTTGATGGCCAGGGGCAGCAGGCCGAGCATCATGGTACGCAGATTGCCGCATCCCTCACCGCCACCGAGGCGTTCACGCAGTGTGGTGCTCAGGCCCTTGCCGATGCGAACCCCAACCAGCCGCGCAAAACACTGCTGCGCCTGGGCACAGAACGGGGACGGGCTGCGTTTGAACGCCACTGTCGCGCTTTGAATCTCGAGAGTGTCGGCGGTAGTGATCAACACCGTCTCGATATCGTGCAGGCGGTCCTCAAGTTGGGCTTTCAGCAGAAAGTTTCCTTCGCCGTTTCGGGTAATGGAATAGCGTACTGTCCGTTCAAAATCAAGTTGTCGCGATACCATGGTGATCCTCGTGGCTAATGGTTTTTATCTGGGGAAAACACAACAACAGGACGGCCGGTGGCCGTCCTGTTGTCAATTGGCTTACTTGGTTGTCGGGGAAATTATTTACCCCATTTGTTGCGAATCCGTTTAACGGCTTCTTCAACATTGGCGCGCTCGCCAAATGCGCTGAGACGGAAGTAGCCTTCGCCACTGGGGCCGAAACCGCTGCCCGGTGTCCCAACGACAAAACACTCATTGAGCAGTTTGTCGAAGAAATCCCAGCTGGTCATCCCTTCAGGTGTTTTCAGCCAGATATAAGGGGCATTGACGCCGCCGTAGCAGGTGATGCCGGCTTCCTGCAGACCTTCACGGATAATGCGGGCATTTTCCATGTAGAAGTCGATGATCTCTTTGACCTGAGCCCAACCCTCATCCGAATATACTGCGGCCGCAGCCTTCTGAACCGGGTAGGAAACGCCATTGAACTTGGTGCATTGGCGACGGTTCCACAATTTGTTGAGGGAAACCTTTTCGCCATTGGCGGTGGATGCCATCAGCGCCTCGGGAACCACTGTCAGACCGCAACGGACGCCGGTGAAACCAGCCGTTTTGGAGAAGCTGCGGAATTCGATGGCGCATTGCTTGGCGCCTTCGATCTCGTAGATGGAGTGGGGAATACCCGGCTCGGTGATAAAGGCTTCATAGGCGGCGTCGAACAGAATAACCGCATCATTTTTCAGCGCATAGTCGACCCAGCTTTTGAGAACCTCTTTGGTTGCCACAGCACCGGTTGGGTTGTTGGGGAAGCACAGGTAGATAATGTCGGCTTTTTCGGTCGGGAATTCGGGAGCAAAACCGTTCTCCTCGGTACACGGCATATACACGATACCTTCGTAATAGCCTTTTTCGTTGGCCTTGCCGGTGCGACCCACCATGACGTTAGTGTCGTTGTAGACCGGATAAACCGGGTCGCCGATGGCGACTTTGCAGCTGAGGTCGAAAATATCGAGAATGTTGGCACTGTCGCATTTGGAGCCATCGGAGATGAAGACTTCCGAGGTGCTCAGTTCAACGCCCAGAGGCTGATATGCTTTGTCGATAATAATCTGGGACAACCAGTCGTAGCCTTGCTCGGGGCCGTAGCCGTGGAACGAGTCGCCGCTGGCCAGATCATCAACACCTTCATGAAACGCCTTGAGAACGGCAGGCACCAGCGGTTTGGTGACATCGCCGATACCGAGACGGATAATTTTATCGTTGGGGTGGGCAGCGGCAAAAGTCGAAACACGACGGCTGATTTCAGGGAACAGGTAGCCCGCTTGCAGCTTGAGATAATTGTCGTTTAAACGTGCCATGGAAAAGTCTTCCTCCTGTGAGCGGTTCAGGATGACGTTCAGGGATGGTCGCTCAACTCCCGTCCCTGACCAGTTGATTAATGTTTTGAGCCGGAAACGTTGTCCGTGATCCACTGACCGGCCTGTTGCATATCGCGGTACAGGCCGCGTGACGCTTCACATCCTGTTAGCAGAATGGCGGCGATCAGCAGCAGTGGTAACAAATGTTTCATGGCGAAGTTATTTCAGATCGAGAACGTCCTGCATGTCATACATGCCTGCCGTTTTATCGGTGATCCATTGGCAGGCGCGGGCGGCGCCGCGTGCAAACATTTCGCGGCTCATCGCACGGTGCGTGATCTCAATCCGCTCACCCATGCCGATAAAATAAACGGTGTGTTCTCCGACGATATCGCCACCACGCACGGTCTGCATCCCGATCTCTTCTTTGCTGCGCTCGCCGCACATCCCTTCCCGGTGGTAGTTGGCCACCTGGTTGTAATCGCGGCCCAAGGCGTCGGCAACCACCTCGCCCATGCGCACGGCCGTTCCGGACGGGGAATCCTTTTTCTTATTGTGGTGCAGTTCGACGATTTCAACATCGAAACCATCGCCGAGAATATTGGCCGCTTCTTTCAACAGTTTGAAACAGGCGTTAACGCCAACACTCATGTTGGGAGCCAGCATGACGGCGATGTTCTTGGTTGTCGCGGCCAGCTGAGCACGCTGCTCAGGGGTGAAGCCGGTGGAACCAATGACCATCTTTGTGTCGACCTTAGCGCAGACCGCGGCATTGGCCAGGGTGACTTCGGGAAAGGTGAAATCGATGAGAACATCGGCGATCTGCAGAGAGTGCTCCAGTTGGTCACTGATCAGCACATCCAGAGCACCACAACCGGCCAGTAGACCGGCATCCTGTCCCACCAGCGGGTGGCCAGGGCGTTCAATGGCTGCAGCCAGGGTGATTCCCTCGGCTTCGGTAACCGCTTTGATCAGGTGCGCGCCCATGCGACCGGCAGCGCCGGTGACAGCTATTTTCAACATAACGATCTCTTTCTTAACAGGGTGAATACAGCATATCCGGGGCCGCTAACGACTCCGGATATGCAATAAAGACAAACGAGCAGAGTGACGGTTTAGATCAACTTGTAACGTTGCATCACCGACTTGAGTTTTTCCAGGCTGGCCGGTTGCAGATCGCACAGCGGTTGACGGATACCCGCCTCACACTTGCCCAGCAGTGAAACCGCAGTTTTTACCGGGACCGGGTTGGACTCAATGAACATGGCATTGTGGATGTCGAGCATGTTCAGGTGCATGGCACGGGCGTCGTCCCAGCGACCATCTTCAATGGCCGTCACCATAGCTTTGACCTCTTTGGGCATGATGTTCGCGGTGACGGAGATGATCCCCTTGGCACCACAGGCCATCAATGGCAGGGTGAGAAAGTCATCACCGGAAAGCACATCGATCTTGTCACCGGCTTTGCTGATGATTTCGCTGGCCTGGGTAACATCGCCGGAAGCTTCCTTGATGGCAACAATGTTATCAATCTCAGCCAGACGGATGGTTGTTGACGCCAGCATATTCATGCCGGTACGGCCGGGAACATTGTAGAGGATCTGCGGCAGCGCCACTTCCTCGGCAATGGTTTTGTAATGCTGATAAAGACCTTCCTGAGAAGGTTTGTTGTAATAGGGGCTGACCAGCAGCAGGCCGTCAGCACCCATCTCTTTGGCATGACGACTGAGTTCGATCGCTTCAGCGGTCGAGTTGGAACCGGTGCCGGCAATGACGGGCACCCGACCATTAACCTGCTCAATGCAGGCGCGGATCACCAGATCGTGTTCTTCATAATTGAGCGTGGCCGATTCGCCGGTGGTGCCGCAGGGCACGATGACGTCGGTGCCGTTTTCAATTTGAAACTCGACCAGTTCACGGAACGTGTCTTCGTTGACGCTGCCATCACTGTTGAACGGGGTGATGATGGCGACCATAGATCCTCTAAACATGTTGTCCTCCTCCAGACAAACTGAATTTTGAAAATAAATTGACGCAAAAACAACCTGATAACATAACTGCTCGCCAAAGTAAAGGTCCTCTGGCGCAACGTTGTGAGCCGCTGTTGTACGGATCAGGGCCGCTGTGGCTGCAGGCTGGCTGTTGTTGACAGCGGGCTCTCAACCAGCTGATCGTCAAGACGGACAATTGTCCGGATGGCATAGGTATACAGAATGCCGTTATCCACCTGAAAATCTTCATACGCCGTGGCCGCCACCGGGCTGCTGTTGAGCGGGGTCGCCGAAAAGTAATTGTCGCCACTGCGGCGATAGATGTTGTAGCCCACCAGCTCAATCCCTTGCCGGGTCTCTTCTGCCGCCTGCCAGTTTAAGCGAACCTGTTTGTCCAGAGCCTCCCCCTGCAGACCCGCGGGCGGGTAGGGTGCCGTGAAACAGGGACGATGGATCAGCAGGTCGCCGCCTTCGTGATTGTCGTCGGTGTAGGGAACAATACGGTAACGATAGCCCACCTCTTCTTCAACGGCGCTGTCCCACAGGGAGATGCGCTGACTGTCGCGGTTGTTGCTGCGATAGTATGCCAGGTCGATTTGCCGCAGTAGATTCTTGGGCGGGCGGCACTCGGGGCAGCCTTTGTCCAGATCGTAATCGGAGCGGTAAATGGAAAAACCGGCCAGATTGTCGAGGGGACTGCCATCCTGATTGGTGGTAGGGATGTCCCACGCCAGTAGCAGGGCATTGCCTTTTTGATCAAGGGTCGCGTTACTGACCGCAGAGGGCAGCGCTTTCTGGAGCGGTTTGACCGGTCCGACCTTGCCGCAACCGGCAACGATCAGCAGGCACACCGCAACAGACAGAGTGCGAAGCAGGTTCATAATCAGTTCTCCTGGCGTTGTTGGCGAGCCCGGGCAATCTCCGATTCAACGGCACTGCGGGCGGTCCCGCCGGTAGCCCTGCGTGCGTTGACCGAGGCTTCGAGGGTGACAAAGTCGTAGATATCCTCACCGATCACATCGCTGAACTGTTTGAATTCGTCCAGAGTCAGCTTGGGAATATCTTTGTTGTTTTCGATGCAGTAGCGCACCGTTTTGCCGACGATTTCGTGAGCATTACGGAACGGAACCCCCTTGGTGACACAGTAGTCGGCGACGTCGGTGGCGGTGGAAAATCCCCGTGCTGCGGCAATGCGCATATTCTCGGCCTTGACATTCATTTCGGCAATCATATCGGCGAAAATTTTCAGGCTGCCTTTGACGGTATCAATGCTGTCGAACAGCGGCTCTTTGTCCTCTTGCATGTCCTTGTTGTAGGCCAGGGGCAGGGATTTCATCAGGGTGAGCAGGCTGATCAGGTTGCCGTAGACGCGCCCGGTTTTGCCGCGCACCAGTTCCGGTACGTCCGGGTTTTTCTTCTGCGGCATGATGGAGCTGCCGGTGCAGAATGCATCGGTCAGTTCAATAAAGTCAAAGTCGGCGCTCGACCACAGGATCAACTCTTCGCTCAGGCGCGACAGGTGCATCATCAGCGTTGCCGAAGCCGCACAGAATTCCAGAGCAAAGTCACGGTCGGAAACCGAGTCGAGACTGTTGCGGGTGACGCCATCGAAACCGAGATCGGCTGCCACCGATTCGCGATCGATGGGGAAGGTGGTGCCCGCCAGGGCTCCGGCACCTAACGGCAGCACATTCATCCGTTTCAGGCAATCAGCCATGCGGCTGCTGTCGCGGATAAACATCTCATAATAGGCCAGCATATGGTGGGCAAATAGCACCGGCTGAGCGGTTTGCAGATGGGTGTATCCGGGCATGATGGTGGCGAGGTTGGCCTCGGCCTGATCAAGCAGGGCACCTTGCAGCTTGTCCAGATAAACCAGGATCTCTTTGAGCTCATCGCGCAGATAGAGACGGATATCGACAGCGACCTGATCGTTGCGTGAGCGGCCGGTGTGGAGCTTGCCGCCGACGGAGCCAATCCGTTCAATCAGCCGCGCTTCGATGTTCATGTGGATATCTTCCAGCGCGACAGAAAATTCAATTTTTCCCGCTTCGATGTCGGCGAGGATCTCCTGCAATCCGGCGCAGATCTGCTCGGCCTCTTCGACGGCAATAATGCCCTGCCGCCCGAGCATGCGGGCGTGCGCCATGGACCCCTGGACATCGTAACGGTACATGCGTTGGTCAAAGTCGATGGAGGCGGTGAATTCCTCAACAAATTTATCTGTGGGCTGGGTGAAACGACCTCCCCAGAGTTTTTCGCTCATGGTGTGCTCCTTTATTCGTTGCTGGTGGCTTCGGGACTCAACGGCATCCGTTGCCAGCCACCGGAAGGTGTGGGTTCAAAAATACTGTGGACTTTCAGCGGCATTCGTGTGCTGCGCGGATCGAACTCGTGAAAGACCGGTAAGTTAAAGTAATACAAACGGCTCTGTGGACCAAAGCGTAATCGACATACCGGCAGTCCGGCAAACGTATCGACGGTGAAATCCCGGAGTTTGCGCGGTGCCATTTTATGATTTTTATGGATGATCACCGAGGAATGACCAAACGTATCGTTTGGCGTCACCATCGGCAGCGAGTCGCGGGTGGCTTCGGCGCTGTTGCAGAACACGGTAATGGTTTCACGCACTCCGGGAGCGGCGGCCAGATATTCTCCGTAAAAGCCGTTGACTACGTCGCGAAAGGTGGCGTGCTCCGGCTTCGGGTTGCATTCAAGAATCGCCAGGAAGTCGAGGTGCTGGCGGGTACTGAAAAACAACTCGTTGGCATGTTGAATGACCGTACTGATGTTCGACTGGTAGATGGTGCGGTAGATGTAGTCGAAACAGATCATCGCCATGAAATTGAATCCCGTGGGTTTACTGCGAAATAGTGGGAACACTTTGCCGTGATAAAGATCGCGATTGCCGAGGCTCTCCTCACCGGCAAAGGGATGGCTCTTGGCTTGGAGAAACACGCGGGTCTGTCCATCGGCCTCTTTGATGACGATAGCGGCAAAGTTCACCCGTAAATTTTCAATGTCGCCACTGTTGCGGTCACGGGCAATGGCGTCGATCATCTCCTGATTATCCGCGGCAAAGCGCTCGCTCAGTGCGGCAAAGGCGTGGAGAGGGATGTGCTCCATCCCGAGCATGACCACCGTGTTGGCACAGAAACGCTCCTGAATCATGGTCAGGGCATCATCAATGTGTGCCACGGGCAGCGTCGATTCCGGAAACAGCAGGAAGTGAAGTTTTTTCAGATTCCCCGGACCCGTGGCAACCAGGTCGAGAACGGATTTGATCCGTTGCCACTTATCATCGGTAATCTGCTCAGGCTGCACCTCATCGTCAAAGCGGATGTGGTTTGGCAGCTGGCTGATCATGCAGTGGAGATGATGGCCCAGGGGGAAATCAAGTTGGACGGTCTTTTCAACAATGGTGAACATGGCCAGTCCTATGGGGTGCCGATGTGGCAGTTGCCTGGGATCTCGCAATCTGCCAGATCACCCGGCGCGGCCAGATCCGCCCAGGGCAACTCCGGGTGCAGCATGGCGAGGATGTGACGACATCCCGGCGGAACATCCAGTTGTGGTAGTTGCTGAGGTTGAAACCACACCGCTTCACTGAGCTCATCGGGATTGATTGCCAGCTCAAAGGTCTGCGGGGTTGCTTGGTAATACAGAATGATATAGTGGTCACGTCGTTCGCCGACGGCGACATGCTCGTAGACATCGACGAGGGTATCGATAGTGATCTCAATACCCACCTCTTCGTACACTTCCCGTTTCAGAGCGGTATGAATCCCTTCGCCATGGTCGATCTTTCCTCCCGGCATCACCCACTGGCCGAAGAATGGCGGAATGCTGCGTCGGGTCAGCAGGATCCGCTGCCGGTCGTCGACAATGCAGGCGACAACGGAGGTTTTGATCTGTTTTTGCAGAGGATAATCCATGGGCTCATTGACGGATAGAGGGGCACGGGAGCGGAAAAACACAGCCGGGGCGTCAAAAAACGCCCCGGCTGCGAAAGAGGCGAAATTAGCCCTTTTTGTTCATCATGCTGCGGATGCGCAGGCGCAGAGCGTTGAGCTTGATGAAGCCCTCGGCATCGGCCTGGTTGTAGACTTCGTCCGCTTCGAACGTGGCGAACTCGACGTTGAACAGGCTGTCGGTGTCCGACTTGCGACCCACGACGCGGCAGTGGCCTTTGTATAGTTTGACCCGGGCCATGCCATTGACGGTTTTCTGGGTGTCGTCGATCAAAGCCTGCAGCGCTTCGCGCTCCGGGGCAAACCAGTAGCCGTTGTAGACCATTTCCGCATAGCGGGGGATCAGGGAATCACGCAGGTGCATGACTTCGCGGTCCATGGTGATCGATTCAACGCCGCGGTGGGCTTCTTCGAGGATGGTGCCGCCGGGAGTTTCATAGACGCCACGGCTCTTCATGCCGACGTAGCGGTTTTCCATCAGGTCGATGCGACCGATGCCGTGCTTGCCACCCAGCTCATTGAGTTTCGCCAGCAGATTGGCCGGTGACAGTTGCTCACCGTTGATGGCGATGGGATCACCATTCTTGAACTCGATCTCAACGAATTCCGCTTCGTCGGGAGCATCCTCAGGACGGGTGGTCAGTACATACATCTCTTCAGGAGCTTCTGCCCAGGGATTTTCGAGGATATCGCCTTCAAAAGAGATGTGCAGCAGGTTGCGGTCACTGCTCCAGGGGAACTTTTTGCTGGTCGGAACCGGAATGCCGTGCTTTTTGGCGTAGGCTTCCAGTGCCGAGCGGCTGTTGAGATCCCACTCGCGCCAGGGTGCGATGACATGGATGCTCGGGTCAAAATGGTAGTAGCCCAGCTCAAAACGGACCTGGTCGTTGCCCTTGCCGGTGGCACCGTGAGAGACCGCATCAGCCCCTTCGGCCAGGGCGATTTCCATCTGCTTTTTAGCGATCAGCGGGCGGGCAATGGAGGTGCCGAGGAAGTAGCGACCTTCGTAAATGGCATTCGCACGGAACATGGGGAAGACGAAGTCGCGGACAAACTCTTCGCGCAGATCTTCGACAAAACATTTGCTCGCCCCGGTGTTCTTGGCTTTTTCAGGGATAAAATCGAGTTCTTCACCCTGGCCAAGGTCAGCGGCGAAAGCAATGACTTCACATCCATATTCTTCCACCAGCCATTTAAGGATGATGGAGGTATCCAGGCCCCCGGAGTAGGCGAGGACAGCCTTTTTTACAGTCCCTTTTTTTTGCATGAGCGTCTCCTTGTGACACATAAAACGGTGACGGTGCCTTTCACCGTCAGCGGAAATTACAGTTTAATCACCCGTGTCCGGGCAACAAGATCGTGCAGGCCGCGCTTGTCAGCACGGAAAGCCACCATCAGGTAGCCGATGCACAGAATCAGACTGGACAGGAATTTTCCGATCACTTCACGGACAAACGCCTGGCCGTAACCGACGGGACCACCGTCGTTGTCGATCACTTTGACCCGCAGGGCCATTTTGCCCGGAGTCTGGCCATTGTAGCCAGTAAAAAAGACATAGTAGGCAACTGACACCACCATACTCATGGCGAACAGCACCAGAGCGATGGTTGGATCTGTTTCGAAATTGATTCCGCCCATGACCGCCTGCAGGCCGAACAGCATGGCGTAGCTGAGGATCTGCAACAGCACACCGTCGATAATCGAGGCCAACACCCGCAGCCAGAATCCTGCCGGTTGCGCTGAGCTCTGTGGCATCGCTGCGGCCGGGGGAGGTGTCGGTGCTGCCGGGGGAGCCATCGCAGGAGTCAGGTCTTCTGTCAGCAGAGGTTCGTCGGAGAAGTCCGGCTCAGGGGCTTGTGCTTCCAGAGTGAAACTCTGGGAACATTGCGGGCACGTGACGTTGGCGGGCAATGCTGGCAGGCTCTCGTTAGCAACCTCTTTACTGTACTGACAGTGGGGGCATTCAATCCTCATTGCTTACTCCTTGTTCATCAGGGTGGCCATGATTGCTTTCTGGACATGCAGACGGTTTTCCGCTTCATCGAAGACAACGGAATGGGAACCTTCGATCACGTCATCGGTAATCTCTTCGCCGCGATGAGCCGGCAGGCAGTGCAGTACCAGACAGTCGGCGGCAGCGGCGTCAATGGTTTCCTCGTTCACCTGGAAACCGACAAAGTCTTTTTCCCGTTTGAGCTGTTCCTGTTCCTGGCCCATGCTGGCCCAGACATCGGTGTTGATGACATCGGCGCCCCAGGCAGCCTGGAGGGGATCGTTGCCGTAATGGATGTTGGCCCCCATTTTTGCGGCGCGTTCAACAACTTCGGCATCGGGCTCGTAGCCTTTTGGGGTGGCAATGCGTAGTTCGAAACCGAACACGGCAGCAGCATTGATCCACGAATTGGCCATATTGTTGCCGTCACCAATCCAGCAGTAGACCTGATCGGTGTAGCTGCCTTTATGTTCCAGCACCGTGAACAGGTCGGCCATCACCTGGCAGGGGTGGTAGCTGTCGGTCAGGGCGTTGATCACCGGAATGTCGGCATAGTGGGCCAGTTCCTCAACACCTTGCTGGGAAAAGGTCCGGATCATAATGCCGTCAACATAGCGGGACATGACGCGTGCGGTATCCTTGATCGGCTCACCGCGACCCAACTGGGTGTTGCTTGAAGAGAGAAACAGCGCGTGGCCGCCGAGTTGAAACATCCCCACCTCAAAAGAGATCCGGGTGCGGGTGGAGCTTTTCTCAAAAATCATCCCCAGGGTTTTTCCTGCCAGCAGCGGATGGGCAATCCCCTGCTTCTGTTTTTCCTTGAGCTCTTTGGTCAGGGTAAAAATGGCATCAAGCTCTGCGGCCGTCCAGTCGGTCAGACAGAGAAAATGTTTATTCACAATAAGACTCCTGTGTTAAGGCGCGTACGCGGAGTGATCGCCTAACGGTTGTAATTGGGGCGATCACCCTCGTAATACTTATAGGGTGCATGATATTTGCCGCGGCTGGGGGAAAAATGATTCCAAAGCAGGGCGGCGATGATCAGTATGCCAATAATAATACTTCCAATGATCGCTTCTTTGGATGGTTTCATTGTCTCCTCACTCGAGGTTGGTCATGTCCTTTGGTTATCGGTTGTCGTTACTGTCATGTCCGCTGGATGCTCAGTTTGCTTCCACCTGATCAAAGACATCACTGAGAATCGCCATGGCCTGGTCGATTTCGTCGCGACTGACCACCAGTGGCGGTACAAAACGCAGGACACTGCCTGCGGTACAGTTGATCAACAGTCCTTTGGCCATCGCCTTTTTAACGATGTCGGCACCGGGGATATCAAGTTGCAGGCCGAGAATCAGACCGCGACCGCGAACCGACCCGGCAAATGCGTGACGGCTGCTGAGTTGCTCAAGCTGTTGGCGCAGATAGTCGCCCATGGCGATGCAGTTGTCGAGGATACCGTCGTCGAGCAGGCAACGCATGGCCGCTACGGCGGCAGTGGTCATCAGCGGATTGCCGCCAAAAGTGGAGCCGTGAGTGCCGGGAACAAAGGTGGCTGCCACTTCTTCGGTGGCTACCATGGCGCCGATGGGAGGACCGCCGGCCAACGCCTTGGCCAGGGTCATGATGTCTGGTGCAATCTCGTCGTGCTGATATGCAAACAGGGTGCCGGTACGGCCACAGCCGACCTGTACTTCATCAAATACCAGCAACAGTCCCTGCTCGTCGCACAGTTGACGAACGGCTTTGAGGTAGCCCGCCGGGGGTACGTTGACCCCGCCTTCCCCCTGGACCGGCTCCAGCATGACGGCGCAGGTGTTGGGGCTGATGGCGGCGCGCATGGCTTCGATGTCACCAAACGGCACGTATTTGAAGCCGGGAACCACCGGGGTGAAGCCCTTGCGCACGGCATCCTGACCGGTGGCACTGATGGTGCCGATGGTGCGGCCATGGAACGAGGCCAGGGCGGTGATCACTTCAAAGCGGTTTTCACCGTGCTTTTCGGCGCTGTATTTGCGCACCAGCTTCATGGCGGCTTCGTTGGCTTCGGCGCCGGAATTACAGAAAAACACCCGATCCCCGAACGAATGCTCACAGAGGATCTCTGCCAGTTCAATCTGGCTGGGGATGTGGTAGTAATTCGAGCAATGAATCAGGGTTGCTGCCTGTTGCTGCAATGCCGCCACCACTTTGGGATGGCAGTGGCCGAGGTTGTTGACGGCAACACCGGCGAGAAAGTCGAGATATTTGTTGCCATCGGCGTCCCATAGCCAGCAGCCTTCGCCTTTGACGGCGACCAGCGGATAGCGGCCATAGGTGGTGGTAATATGCTGATCACCACGGGTGATCCACTGTTGTGATGTGCTCATCGTTTGAACCTCGCTACGGCAGTGCCGATCCCTTTATCGGTGAAGATTTCCAGCAGGCAGGCGTGTTCCATCCGGCCATCAATGATGTGGGCTTTTTTAACCCCTTCATTGACCGCATCAACACAGCAGTTGACTTTGGGGATCATGCCGCCGCCGATGGTGCCATCGTTAATTAAGCCGGGAACTTCGTCAATGTCAATGGTCGAGATCAGTTCGCCCTGTTTATCCTTGACCCCTTCAATATCCGTGAGCAGGATCAGCTTTTCAGCATGAAGTGCCCCGGCGACCCGGCCTGCGACCAGATCGGCGTTGATATTGTACGTTTCACCATTGACGCCGACACCGACGGGGGCGATGACCGGAACAAAGCTGCTCTCTTCCAGGGCGGTGAGGACCGCCGGGTTGATGGTCGCGACTTCGCCGACCATACCGACATCAATAATCTCCGGGGTCAGGGTGTCGGGGTTGATCCGTTTCATCTCCATCTTGCGGGCCGTGATCAGGTTGCCGTCTTTGCCCGACAGACCGACAGCCTTGCCGCCGAAATGGTTGATGTTGCCGACGATTTCCTTGTTGACCTTGCCGCCGAGGACCATCTCAACCACATTCATGGTTTCCGAGTCGGTGACGCGCATTCCCTGGATAAAATCGGTTTTACGCCCCATCTCTTCAAGGACCTTGCCGATCTGTGGGCCGCCGCCATGAACGATGACCGGGTTGATGCCGATCAGCTTGAGCAGAATGATATCGTTGGCGAAACTCTCTTTAAGGTGTTCTTCCACCATGGCGTTACCGCCATATTTGATGACGATGGTTTTATTGTTGAAACGCTGAATGTAAGGCAGGGCCTCCATCAGCACTTTGGCTTTATTGATAATTTCCTGCATGGTTTTGACTCGTTTCTAAATGGGGCCGGGAATTATTGCCGTACCCTATAAAATAAAGCGGGACAGGTCTTCATCGCTGACGATGTCCTGCAGACTGTTGCGTACCTGCTCCACGCCGATGGTCAGCGCGGTCTCGTTCATTTCCGGGGCATCAAAGGAGATCTCCTCAAGCAGTTTCTCCATGATGGTGTGCAGGCGACGGGCGCCGATATTTTCGGTCTGTTCATTGACCTGTGCCGCCGTGCGGGCAATCTCGCTGATCGCTTCAGGGCTGAATGACAGCGTAATTTTCTCCGTAGCCATCAGGGCCTGATACTGGTTGACCAGCGAATTCTTCGGCTCGGTCAGAATCCGGACAAATTCCTCTTCGCCGAGATTATCCAGCTCGACGCGAATCGGAAAACGCCCCTGCAATTCCGGGATCAGGTCGGACGGTTTGGCCACATGAAAGGCCCCGGCGGCAATGAACAGAATATGGTCGGTTTTGACCGGGCCATATTTGGTATTGACCGTGCTGCCTTCAACGATGGGCAAAATGTCGCGTTGCACCCCTTCGCGGGAGACTTCAGGTCCCTGTCCGCCGTCCTTGCTGGCGACCTTGTCGATTTCATCAATGAAGATGATACCACTTTGCTCGGTCAGTTCACGGGCCAGTTGCTGGACATTGTCCATATCCACCAGTTTCTCCGCTTCCTGATCGATGAGCAGTTGGCGTGCCTCGCTGACGGCAATCCGTCGTCGCTTGGTTTTTTTCGGAAACATGTTGCCGAACATCTCTTTGATATTCAGCCCCATATCCTCGGCACCCGGTGGAGTGAGGACCTCCATGGCCGGGACAGTGCTCTCCTCGGTTTCCAGTTCGACAAAGCGGCTGTCCAATTCTCCCATGCGCAGCAGACGGCGGAGCTTATCGCGCGTGGCGCTGCTGCCACCCTGCTCGTCGTCGCCGTCGAGATTTTTCCGTTCCCCCGGCAACAGCAGATCGAGCAGTTTTTCTTCGGCGCGTTCTTCCGCCTTGAGACGCACTTTCTTGGCTTCCTCTTCACGCACCATGATGATGGCCAGTTCCACCAGGTCGCGCACCATGCTTTCGACATCGCGCCCCACGTAGCCCACTTCGGTGAACTTACTGGCTTCGACCTTGATGAACGGAGCTTGGGCCAGTTTGGCCAGACGACGGGCGATTTCAGTTTTGCCGACGCCGGTGGCTCCGATCATGATGATGTTTTTCGGTGAAATTTCGTCACGCAATTCCGCCGGGACCTGCTGTCGCCGCCAACGGTTGCGCAGGGCCACAGCCACGGCGCGCTTGGCTCCGCGTTGGCCAATGATGTAGCGATCCAGTTCCGAAACAATTTCACGAGGGGTAAAATTGGTCATTATAGTGTTTCCATACTGATATGGTCATTGGTGTAGATACAAATTTCTGCGGCAATGGTCAGCGCCTGCTGGGCAATCTGCTCAGTGGGCATATCGGTATTGCGCAGCAGGGCGCGTGCCGCCGCCTGAGCATAAGCACCACCGGAGCCAATGGCGGCTACGCCGTCATCGGTTTCAATCACGTCACCGGCACCGGAAATGACCAGGGTGTTTTCCTGGTCGGCAACAATCAACAGGGCTTCCAAGCGCCGTAATACCCGGTCACTGCGCCAGTCTTTGGCCAGCGCGACGGCGGAACGGGCTAGCTGGCCACGAAACTCCTGCAGTTTGGCTTCAAATTTTTCAAACAGGGTGAACGCATCAGCCGTGCTGCCGGCAAACCCGGCGACAATCTGGTTGTTGTGCATGCGGCGGATTTTGCACGCCCCGTGTTTCATCACCGTGTGCCCCAACGTTACCTGCCCATCACCCGCCAGGGTGACATGGTTGTCGCGGCGCACACAGACAATGGTGGTTCCTCGAAACATGTTGCATCCTGTCTGCTCCCGTTGACTGGGGAGCCGTCCGAAAACAGCCGAAAACGCCTGTAAACCGGCGCTTTGTTGTCTTCAGGGAAAGATTTCACTTATACCATTTGCCCTATCTGGAGGCAAAAAGAAAAAACAGCCGCCACTGCTGGAGGGAGGCTGTTTCAGAATGTTGTCAAAAGAGGATATTAACACCGTGGCGGTGTGAAAACCACCAGCAGTTCCACCGGTTGCTCTCCGGTATTTTTAAACCCCCGAGTGGTGGTTGGTCCGATCACCACACAGCTGCCGGGACCCAACTCACATGTTTCATCATCCATGGTGCAGGCCACGTCTCCGGACAGAATGTAGATCGTTTCCGTCTGGGGCTGGCAGTGGGGGGTGATCTCTCCCCCCGGCTCGATCCGTCCCCGGTGCAGCGACATGTGCGGATTCTGCTCAGCGCCTACAACATCACGGACAAAGAACAGCGGGTGTTCGGCAATGTCGTATTCGGGTTGCTCGGCCGTGTGGATAACAGGATTCGCCATGGGCTTCTCCTTGGCTTCAGGTTAAAGAGCTTCCGCGACAACCTGACCGGCGGACTCCAGGGCAGCATTGAGCTGGTCGGGTTGTGAGCCGCCCGCTTGAGCCATGTCGGGACGTCCGCCGCCGCGGCCGCCAACTTTCTCTGCCAGAGGTTTAATCAGGTTGCCGGCTTTGACGCGATCGGTCAGATCTTTGGTGACACTGACCAATAGAGCGACTTTGCCGTCGGTGACGCTGCCCAGCACAATAATGCCCGATTGCAGTTGATCGCGCAGCTTATCGGCTTGTTCGCGCAGTTGTTTGCCGTCGAGATTGTCGATGCGTACGGCGAGCAGTTTCACGTCGGCGATGGTCTTGACCTGTTCCATCAGGTTGCTGGCACGGTCGGCACCAAGGCGGTCTTCCAGGGAGGAAACCTGCCGTTCCAACTCTTTTTGGTGTTCCATCAGTTTCTTGAGCCGGGTCGCCAGTTGACTGGGATCGCTCTTGACCAGTGCGGCCAGGTCTTCAATCATTTGCTCCTGCTGTTGTACAGCGCTCAGTGCTCCTGCTCCGGTGGTGGCTTCAATGCGGCGAACGCCGGCAGCAATGCCCGACTCCTGAACGATTTTGAACAGACCAATGTTGCCGGTGGCGTTTACATGGGTTCCGCCGCACAGTTCCATGCTGAATTCACCCATGCGTACTACGCGCACGCTGTCGCCGTATTTTTCGCCAAACAGGGCGGTGGCTCCGGCTTTGACCGCTTCGTCGGTGTTCATGACATCGGTCATGACCGCAGCATTTTCACGAATGCGCTGGTTGACCTGGTCCTCCACCTGTTTGATCTCCTCATCCGTCATGGCGGAGAAGTGGATAAAGTCGAAACGCAACCGGTCGGGAGTCACTTGAGAACCGGCCTGCTTGACGTGGTCGCCGAGAACGTCACACAACACGGCCTGGAGGATATGGGTCGCGCTGTGGTTAAGGGCACAGGCGGTGCGCTGGGCGACATCGACATGCAACTCCGCGGCCTGACCGACGGACAGGGTGCCCTGGTCGATGGTGGCGACGTGGACGTGCAAACCGGGCAGCGGCTTGAGGGTGTTACTGATGGTCGCCTGAACACCTTCTGCTGTCAGCAAACCGCTGTCGCCACTCTGACCACCGGACTCGCCGTAAAGCGGCGTGGTGGAGGTGATGATTTCAACGCTGTCACCGGCCTGGGCCGTTTCCACCCGCTGGCCGTCTTTAACCAGAGCCAGAACCGTCCCGAAGTCGTCGAGTTTGTCGTACCCGGTGAACTCGCACGCCATTCCCTGCTCGGCCAGTTGCTTGTACACGGCGCCAATGCCCTCTTCGCCGGAGCCTTTCCAGTTCTCGCGTGCTTTCTGGCGTTGTTGTTCCATGCACGCTTCAAAACCGGCTTCGTCGAGGGTAAAGTTCTGCCCTTCGACGATGTCCGCGGTCAGGTCAACCGGGAAGCCGTAGGTGTCATAGAGCTTGAACACGGTATCGCCGGGAATGACGGCCTGTCCTTGGGCTTTAAGGCTGTCGATTTCGTCGTTGAGGATGCGCAGGCCATTACCGAGGGTCTGGATAAAACGTTCTTCCTCGTTTTTGACCACTTTGGCGACATAGTCGAGACGTTCTTCCAGTTCAGGATAGGCTTCTTTCATCGATTCCATCACAAACGTGGCCGTTTTAAACAGTACCGGTTCGTCGAAACCGAGCATCTTGGCGTGGCGGGCGGCGCGGCGCATGATGCGGCGCAATACATAACCGCGACCTTCGTTGCTGGGCAGAATCCCGTCAGCGATCAGGAACGCTGTGGCACGGCTGTGGTCGGCAATGACGCGCATGGAAACATCGGCTTCCTCATCATCGCCATAGGTCTTGCCTGCCAGGCTCTCAATGTGGGTAATAATAGAGCGCAGCAGGTCGGTGTCGTAATTGCTCTTGACCCCCTGGACCACTGCGGTGATCCGTTCCAGTCCCATGCCGGTATCGATGGACGGTTTCGGCAGCGGTGTCATGGTGCCATCGGCACTGCGTTCGAATTGCATGAACACCAGGTTCCACAATTCGAGGAAGCGGTCGCAATCACACACGCCCAGAGCACAGTCGGGGCCGCAGGTCATCTCTTCACCCTGATCGATGTGGATTTCACTGCATGGCCCACAGGGGCCGGTGTCGCCCATGGCCCAGAAATTGTCTTTTTCACCCAGACGCAGAATCCGCTCCTCGCGCACCCCGATCTCATCACGCCAGATGTTGTACGCCTCATCGTCGTCCTCAAAGACCGATACCCACAGGTGCTCAACGGGGAGCTTCATCTCCTGTGTCAGGAATTCCCAGCCGAAACGGATGGCGTCCTGCTTGAAATAGTCGCCAAACGAGAAGTTGCCGAGCATCTCAAAAAAGGTGTGGTGGCGGGCGGTGCGGCCGACGTTTTCAAGGTCGTTGTGCTTGCCGCCGGCGCGAACGCACTTCTGCGCTGAGGTGGCGCGCACGTAATCGCGTGTTTCGGCACCGAGAAACAGGTCCTTGAATTGGTTCATCCCGGCGTTGGTAAACAACAGGGTCGGGTCGTTGTGCGGAATCAGGGACGAGGAGGGGACAGCGCGGTGGCCCTGCTTTTCAAAATACTCGATGAAACGGGCGCGAATTTCCTTGGCGGTTAACATGTCAGTCGATCTGCCTTTCTTTATCCTTAAGATGATCCAGAATCATGGCAAGGGGAAACCCCCGGCGTTGTAAATAGTTGACAATACGGCGTTTGTCTCGATCCTCAAGTGCGCTGAAGTCCAGCCGGGCATAGCGGCGGTCCACCAATTCAGCGAGCAGAGCCCGTTCGTCATGTTGCTCATGGCACTGTTGCTGTGCCTGGGTCGCGAGTGCTTCGGACAGACCCTCTTTTTTTAACTCCATAATCAGGCGTGGTCCGACAGCCCGACCCTGGCGCATGAGCTGTGATGCCCGTTCCGTGGCAAAACGGGGATCGTCAATATAGCCGAGTTCGCGGCAGCGTTGCAATGCCTGTTCACTATCCTTGTCGCCGCAGCCGCGCTGTTTCAGGCGGCGGCGTAAATCCGCTTCGCTGCGCGCGCGGGTGGTCAGCCAGCGCAGGCACAGGACATAAGCGTCAGGCGACGTCACGATGCGTTGTTGTCGTTTTCGTCTTGGTCGCTGCCGAACTGATCCCAGGTCAGGTCAGACGAAGAAGAAATACCGGAATGCTTGAGCTTGAAGTCATCCGGGTTGGAGCTCTGGCGCAGTGCCTCTTCAAAAGTAATGAGTTTCTTGTTGAGCAAGCTCATCAGCGACTGATCAAAGGTCTGCATGCCGTAGGTGTCGAAGCCTTGCTGGATGGTGTCGCGCAACAGCTTGGTTTTTTCCTTATCGTCAATCAATTCACGCACACGGGCGGTGGAGACCATGACTTCCACCGCCGGAACCCGGCCTTTGCCATCAGCGCGGGGAACCAGTCGCTGGGAGATAACCCCTTTAAGGATGGACGAAAGTTGCAGCCGGATCTGCCGTTGTTGGAACGGCGGGAAGGCGCCGACGATCCGGTTGATACTCTCCTGGGCATCGATGGTATGCAGGGTGGATAACACCAGGTGACCAGTTTCTGCAGCGGTCAATGCCGTTTCAATGGTTTCGAAGTCACGCATCTCACCGACGAGGATGACATCGGGGTCCTGACGCAGGGCTGACTTGAGCGCATTGGCGAAGTTTTCGGTGTCCACACCGATCTCGCGCTGGTTGATGATACTCTTTTTGTCGCGGTGCAAAAACTCGATCGGGTCTTCAATGGTGATGATGTGCGAAGTGCGGTTCGAGTTGATAGAGTCGATCATACTGGCCAGAGTGGTCGATTTACCGGAACCGGTGGTGCCGGTAACCAGAATCAGGCCGCGGGTTTCATTGGTCAGCTTCTTGATGATGGCCGGAAGCTGAAGATCTTCGAGGGTCTGAACGTTGAACGGGATGGTCCGCAGAATCATCGAGATGGAACTGCGCTGGGTAAACATGTTGACGCGGAAACGTCCCATGCCGGCCACGCCGTAGGCCAGGTCGACTTCGTTGTGTTTTTCGAAGCGTTCGCGCTGTTTTTCCGTCATCATGGCATAGGCCATTTTACGGATATCTTCCGGCGATAAGCGTGGTGCCTTGGGCAGTGGTCGCAGCGAGCCGTCGATCCGGTAGACCGGGGGCAGGCCAACCTTGATGTGGACGTCCGAGGCGTTGGCTTTGATCGCCATGCCGAGAATCTCGTTCAGATCCATGCCTTATTCCTCCGCAGCGGGTTCGTCAATGCTGGACAGGCCGTACAACTCAAGAATCTGTTGTTCGATGGCGTGGGCCACCTCCGGATTGTCCTTGAGATATTGTTTTGAATTTTCGCGGCCCTGGCCGATCCGCTCATCACCATAGGAGAACCAGGCGCCACTCTTGTTGACGATATCATTTGCCACGCCTAAATCAACCAGTTCGCCCACTTTAGAGATCCCTTCGCCGTACATGATGTCGAATTCGGCCTCTTTGAACGGTGGAGCGGTTTTGTTTTTAACCACTTTGACGCGGGTGCGGCTGCCGATCACATCCTGACCCTGTTTGAGGGTGGCGATCTTGCGGATATCCATGCGTACCGAGGAGTAGAATTTCAGGGCGTTACCACCGGTGGTGGTTTCGGGGTTGCCGAACATGACGCCGATCTTCATACGGATCTGGTTGATGAAAATGACACAGCAGTTGGATTTGCTGATGGTGCCGGTCAGTTTCCGCAATGCTTGAGACATGAGGCGGGCCTGCAGGCCCATGTGGGAATCGCCCATCTCCCCTTCGATTTCGGCACGGGGCACCAGGGCGGCGACCGAGTCAATCACCAGCACGTCAATGGCGCCGCTGCGCACCAGCACTTCGACAATTTCCAGGGCTTGCTCACCGGTATCCGGTTGGGAGACCAGCAGATCATCGGCGTTAACTCCAAGTTTGCGGGCGTAGGTGATGTCGAGGGCGTGTTCGGCATCGACAAACGCGGCAATGCCACCGGTTTTTTGCGCTTCGGCGACAATGTGCAGGGCCAGTGTCGTTTTACCTGAAGATTCCGGACCGTACACTTCGATAATTCTTCCGCGCGGAACCCCGCCTATACCCAGAGCAACGTCCAGACCGAGGGAGCCGGTCGGGATGGTGGAGATGTCACGCATGACATTGTCCCCGCCGAGTCGCATGATGCTGCCTTTACCAAACTGTTTTTCGATCTGCCCCATGGCGAGATCAATGGCCTGTTTTCGGTTGTCGGTCGCCATACTTAATCCGTTCTCCTGTGGAGGGTGTGGGGGAACCGGCCAGCCTGAATAAAAAGGCCGTGCCGGAAGATATTTTAGTCAAATTTGAACTGTAACCGATAGCATAGAAAAGGCACTTTTTTCAACCGTTTCTTGGCGTTTAGCCCGGACTTTCACTGTGGCGCTAGTCTCCACTGAGGGTGCGACGCAGCCAGTCGAGAGCCGTGTAGGCGGTTTTGGTGCGAACCTGAGCACGGTCGCCGCTGAAATGGCACTCGCGGATGTCGGTTCCCTGCGGGGTAGCCAGGGCGATAAACACCGTGCCACAGGGTTTTTCCGCCGTGCCGCCGCCGGGGCCGGCAATGCCGGTGACTGCCAGAGCATAATCGGTGCGGGCGCGCTGGCGGATGCCGTTGGCCATGCCGCGGGCGCATTCGGCGCTGACGGCGCCTTTTTTCAGCAGCAGTTCGTTGGGAATTCCCAGCCAGTCGTGTTTAGCCGAATTGGCGTAAGTCACCGCGCCCCGCTCCAGATAGGCGGAACTGCCCGCCTGATCCGTGAGCAGAGTGGCAATCATGCCGCCAGTACAAGACTCGGCCAGTGACAGCGTGACCTCTGCATTACACAGCAGTTGATGGACCACCTGGGGCAGTGTTTGGTTGCCGCGCGCGACGACATGGTGCCTGAGGCGTTCACATACCAGGCGTTCGGCGTCGTCGAGATCACTTTCCTGCTTGCCCGAGGTGTTGAGTTTGACCAGGACCAGCGGGTATTCGAGGCGGAATGACAACGCCACCGAGTCCGGGAACAGCGACGCCGGCAGTTGCCGTTCGATATCGCTCTCCGGCAATCCGAAAACTTTGACGACCCGCTCGCCACAGAACAGGGTGGGGGCGAGCTGGCGACGCAGGGCCGGAATCACCTGCTGGTGCAGCATGGCTTCCATCTCATGAGGTACGCCGGGCATGAAGAACAGCGGGCAGCGATTATGGGTGATGATGAAGCCTGGGGCGGTGCCGCAGCGATTCTCCATCACCTGAGCCTTGTGGGGAATGAGGGCCTGTTTCTCGTTGCCCGGTGGCATGGGTTTTCCCGCCTTGTCGAAAAACGCTTCGATCTGGCGCAGGGCCAATTCATTCAGCGACAGGGTGAGGTGGAACGCTTGAGCTGCTGCACGAGCCGTAAGATCATCACGGGTGGGGCCGAGGCCGCCACTGACCAGAACGGCGCTACCTTGTTTGTTGAGGACCTGCAGGGTTGTCGCAATCTCCTGAGGCTGGTCGGGCAGCGTGATGGCCTGATCGATCACGTAGCCTTCACAGCGCAGAGCACGGGCGATAAGCGCGGTATTGGTATCAACCACTTCGCCGTTAAGCAATTCATCGCCGATGGTAACGACAGCAATTTTCATGATTGTTTCATCCCTTAAAACAACTGCGGAAACAGACTCATCAGGGCGTAGAGGCTTAACCAGGCATACACCCCGGCCACCACATCATCCATAACGACGCCGATGCCGTTTTTGACCTTCTGGTCGAACCAGCATGCCGGCCACAGTTTGACGATGTCGAACAGGCGAAACAGCAGAAAGGCCGCCAGGGCCGTGTTCCAGGAAAATGGCACAAACGCCACGGCGGTGAGGTAGCCGATCAGCTCATCAATGACAATGCGGCCGTCGTCGGTGACGCCGTAGATCTCACCGGCGCGGTGGGCACTCCAAAATGAGACGAACAGAACAAACAGCCAGCCGAGGACATATTCCTGTGGTGTCAACGGTGCCAGCAAATAGAACAGCGGGATACCCAACAGGGTGCCAACGGTGCCGGAAGCAATCGGGGCGTAGCCCAGTCCGGCGTTGGAGGCGAGAAACAGGATGACAAATTTCATAACGGGTCCATGTGTGTTTATGCGTGGGGCGTCGCGGGTAAACCGCCATGCCGTTCAGAGTTCAGCAGATAGAGCGATTCCAGATCTGCCGCTGTTTTGGCCATGGTCGTCTGCTCGGAATAAAGCAGTTCGCAACGAACCAGTCGCGGATCGGCCAGTTGCAGCCCTTCCGGAGAACGTTGTTCAAAGCTCAGATTGTCGGCAAATTGACGTACCACGGTGATCGGTCCATCTTCACATGGGGTCAGGCGCAATTGCAACATCTGCTTGAGGGCGCTCTGGGCGGGAAGATGCAGGGTGGCACGCTGGGGGATCACGTTTTCACAGTAAAACGAGGCGGCCAGCTCACCGCCGATCAAGATCTGGTCTTCAAGACGTTGTTCGCGGATCAGCAATGGCAGGCTGTCCAGTTTCCACGGTGGGCTCAGGGTGCAACGGTCCACTTCAAGTTTTGGCCGCAACCGACTGATGTACGCGGTTTCCCACAACTGCCGCAACGCCGTCAAGTCGCTGATGATCACCTGCCGATCGACAGTGGTGACCAGCAACTGTTTGGCTTTGAGTTCGTTGAGGACCGGTCCGACGGCGCCTAGTGCCACCTGAGCACGCTCGGCAATGATCCGATAGGGTTGCTGACATAAAAAAGGGTCGCGCAGCATCTGGTAGATCACTTTGGCGCCGGTATTCTGTTGACTTCGGTTCGGCGGTAACTTGGGCGTTTTTTTGCGGCGACCGCTGACTTCGTAAAACAACGGCGGGGCGCAGATCAGGCCATTGCCGATGGTGTCGAGAAAGTCAATCTGGTGCTGTTGTAGCAGGGTGGCCAGGCTTTCCGGGACATAGTCCGCCAACAGCAGCGGCTGATGCTCTTTGAGGGTGTCGAGTTGGAATGCCAACAGTTGTCCCTGCTGGGGGGTGATGCGCCACGCCAGCCGGATGGGACGTGTCACGCTGCCCCAGTCGCCAAACAACCGCAGTGTTCCGCTGAAGGGGGGCGCGGTGTCGGTATCCAGAAATTCGGCATCCAGACCCGGCCTTTTTTTGACGATATCGAGGATCGCCTGGATCAGTTTTTTTTCACGGGAGGTTGGTTGGCTCATGGCTAGAAGGCTCACAAAAGAATAGGGCGTCGTCACAGTTTTCTGTTCGGGATTTTAAACTGTCCACGATGTTATGTACAGGGAGAAAAAGTGAACACGTCTGAAATTGAAAAGATATTTGTGGCGCCATGTCGGCACGAGAAAATAACGTTAGAGGGTTATTGTTCAGTGTGCGGCAGCGGCGAATTGTTCGCGGATGGCTTCGATCCGCTTGCGATTCACTCCCAGGTCGCTGTGCCCCAACCGTGAAGCTGAACGCACGTCGATACGGCCCGGGGACGAGAAATAAAATTCCACATCGTCAATGAAGCCCATCACCGCACTGGCGAACTCGCAGCGAATGTAGTCATCCTGTTGGTCAATTATTGTGACACGTGGCCAGTCCTGTAGCAGGGCGATAAGAGCGTCATGGGCCTGTTGGCGGGAGATTGCGTAACTCAATGGCGCAATGGCGTGTTCCGTGTCGTTGGTCGGACCCTGACTGTTCACGCAGTTGGGGGAGTTGGGGCAGCTTTTGAGCTGTCCTTCGTGGATGCCCAGGTCTTGGGGAGGTGTTCCGGCGCAGCCGCTGAAAAAAACAGACATGATGATCCCCGCTACGATGAAAAAGAGTCGCTGTGTGCGCATTTTTTTACCTCAAAGATCGACTGTGATTGTTTAGTGCCGATACCACTGTTGACAGTATACCTGACGAAAGGGTGTTGTGCTCTTGCGGGCCCCTTTTTTGCGAGTAGGTTTAAATGGTCAACATTGTGTTCAATTTTTCGATAAAGCTCTGGCGCCAGTCACTATCTTCTGCATAGGTGCGTTGAACGGGGAGGATGACATGGTTGAGCGGTGCCGAGGAGCTGCCATGATGCTTGTCGTCAATTGAGCTGTGGCTGTACGTGAAGGTCTGATTACTCTGAATGTCGATATCCGCAACATAGGGTTCAGAAGCCTGGACATAATAGCCCGCCGGGCCGATTAGGATTTCTTCCATTTCAGAACCTTTAGGCCGTAACGTCAGGTGGGTGATTTCGGAGATCCTGAATTGAAGGACTGTTTCACCCAGATCGCGGTCAGGATAATCATCATCGAAATAATATTCTTCGGTGATTTTCATGGTGACAATGCCCGAATCGGAAACAGTAACCTGGAATTCTCCGTCAAAAGAGGCGGTCTTTCCGTGTGATTGTCGTTGTTGGGGGTAGAGCAGGGTATCCATGCCTGATGAGCTGAAGGCGCGCTGGAATTCTTTTGCCAGTTCACGCTCGGCGGCCTGCTTTTTCTGTTCCTGTGATCCTTCCAGGGTGCGGATCATCAGCTTGGCGACGTCGCGCTTTTCATCTGAGGTGAGTTTTTCGACGCTATCGTCAAAATTCACCCGGGTCAGGCTCGGATCGCGACTGTCCAGCTTGGCGAACTCTTTGATTGCCTCTTCGGCCTCAATCAAACGATTCGAACCAACCAGAATTTTGATGATCAGATATTGAAGTTCATCATTGGTGCCCTGAAGAGCCTCGCGGGATTTGTTGGCGTAAGACAGCGCCTTCTCGTAGTGGCCGTTTTTGTATTGGTCTTTGGCCTCATAGTAATAGCCTTGGGCGAGAAAGTTGCCGGAAGCCGCGGCAAGATGGGCCAAAAATAGCAGGGAGAGAAGAATGAAGCAGACGCAAGAGAATGTTTTTTTCATCGTGCGATGATCCTTGGGCTGTGTAAATAGTGTTTTGCTGTCGGGCTATTATTTAATGTCTTACTATATTAATAAAAAAAGGCCTTGTTTTAACAAGGCCTTTTTTAGCGGAGGTTTCTGAATCCCCCTCCTTTAGAAGGGGATCTCGTCGTCCGGGTTGAATACGGGTTCTTCGTAGACCGGTGCCGGACGCTGCTGTTGCGGCTGCGGTTGCTGTTGCGGGCGTTGCTGAGGTGCTGCCTGCTGTGGTTGGCTACCGTACTGCTGGCTGGGGGCACTCTCGTAACTGCCCTGTCCACCGCCTTGATAACCGCCGCCATTCTCATCGGAGCGGCCAAGCATCTGCATCTGGTTGGCGAGGATTTCAGTGGTGTAGCGGTCATTGCCGTCGCGGTCCTGCCACTTACGCGTCTGCAGGGAGCCTTCGATGTAGACCTGTTTGCCTTTGTGCAGATATTTGCCACAAATTTCGGCGAGTTGTCGCCAGGCAACAATGTTGTGCCATTCGGTTTTGGTCTGGCGGTTGCCGTCGCGGTCTTTGTAGGTTTCGCTGGT
>PKUE01000095.1 GCA_002869685.1 Desulfuromonas sp. | reverse complement strand
CCCCACGGGTACAGATATGGAACAGAGCAACATTGGTTGGCTGCGCACCC
Organism: Desulfuromonas sp.; assembly: GCA_002869685.1. Lineage (GTDB taxonomy): Bacteria > Desulfobacterota > Desulfuromonadia > Desulfuromonadales > Desulfuromonadaceae > Desulfuromonas. The sequence goes on along the minus strand of PKUE01000095.1, from coordinate 6,475 downwards.
AAGCCCTCCCGTACTGCAGCGCCGAACGCAAGGAGTGTCGCCGTGATGATCGTCGGCAACTGTCTGAGCGTTAGCGAGTTTTGCCGACATCACGGCGTAAGCAACTGAAGTGAGGGTACTCGCAGAGCGCGAAGCCCGGGAGTCGATTTTGCGTCCCTTTTGTCGACGCAAAAGGGACCCGAGGTGTGGGCGCGGAAGCCCACGTCACGTGGGCACCAAAATCGCGAACGGATGTCGCTCAGAAGACAAACAATTAAGTTATTTTACTAAACAGGAATCCGCCGCTTCTTACAAAAACTGCGAATCACCACCGACGCCTGATTCAACCGCGACATCTTGGTATTACGCTGCTTGATGGCCACCACATCTTCAGCAGGAATGGTCTGCTGACGCAAGTCACGCAGGACAATACTAATATTGTTCAAAATGGTTTTCATATCCGCCGCCGTATATTGTCGCAACATCGGCGGCGACATGGTCATGTAACCATCAGCAAGATCTTGGGCAAGTTTTTTTGGACTACCGGCAATGGCCATAAATTCACCTCTTCGTAGAAACAAGAAAGGACATTACATGGTTGAATATAAGGTTGCAGAAACCTCTATTGTAACCGATGAAACTCTGGAGCGCACTATCAATGAATGGGTCAGCCAGGGCTGGGAATTTGAGCGGATTCAGTTTGCCATGTATGAGGGGAGTAAGCGACCGGGGATGGCGTTTGTTTTGTTTACCCGGGAAGTTGTGGAAGAGTAAATCTCTACTTTTTTAAGCAAGGTCAAGGTCGCCAGGTTTCGTCCCGGCAGCCGACATACTTTTGACTTGCCGCTCAAAAGTATGCAAAAACCAGCTTAACTTCTCCTGAACCTGGATCCACCTACACTGAGTCTGTTTCCGTTTTGCTTTACAGATTCGGTTTGCCTCATCAATGAGAATATTGGATAAACACATCCTGTGTTTCCCAATAACGCCAGCCGAAAATGCGATTTCCGTCTTGCTTACACCATCAGAGATGGTGGTCGCTCATCCATGAGCTCCACAGACGGTTTTCAACCGTCTGCTGGCTCGGCAAATCGTGCAACTCACCAACTCTGGCGTAAAACGTTGCTGACACACTCTCGTCTTTCTTTATTTCTGGTGTGGCACTGATCTAACGGGTGGGACGGTGCCCACCCTTCTTCAGTCTGTTATTTAGCAGCCAGCCCTCCCGTTCAGTCGAGCAATCCGTCCCGTACTACGCACTACAAACCACGAACTCTCAACACTTCTCCCGCAACCACTGATTTTTTCGTTCCAACCACTCACACACGCGTTGCACCTGCTGCGTAACAAAGACATCGGACAACGCCTGATCAGCCCGCAAACCAGCCTCCACCTTGCCAAGAAAAGCCTCAATCTGCTCATCCGCCACCGGCATGGGCCGATGCGCCCAATGCAACAGCTCACCTTGCGCTTCAAGACAGTAGCGCTCCAGATCACTGACCCGGTTAAACCCGGCCAGAACGAGGATCAGCGTCAGCCAGTCGTCGTGTGAGCGGTCACGTTTCAGGCGCAAAAAAGCAAACTCGCTGACCCGGTGGCGACAATCGTCAAACAGCGACAGATGATTGCGTTGCTGAATCATTTTAATCAGTTCGTTGCGGGCGAAGCGGCGCTCCTGAATCTGGCCGTCTTCCGTCACCACCAGATCACCACCGAGCAGCAGCAGACACAGGTAATCGCCAAACTCCGGCACCTGCAAGGATTCGGAGGACACACATTCAACATTCAGATGCAGGCTGTGCGGCGCAACCTGATGGTTGAACGCCATCACCTGTTGGATATAACGGGCAAGGAATCCGGCATCACGGGTCAGCGGCATGGAGAAGTTGCGCGGATAATCCATACGGACCAGGTTGTACTCAAAAAAGCCGCCGATCCACGGCACCGGCAGATAGCGGCGCAGTCGCACATGGTGATCGAGATAGCCACCGAGCCGCCAAGTAACATCCTCCAAAAAAAACTGGTGAAAATAGATAAAGTTATGAAACTGCGGTTCCCGATGATGGCGACCAAAGGAGTGTTCGAACGCGGCGCGGTGGCCCAGGTTGCTGAACTCCAACTCGGCACCGAGTGCCACGTTGCCACCACGGCGACAGGCCAGCGTCTTGTCGACGGCGACGGTGAGTTCTTCATCTTTCACCCAAGAACGCACCAGCACATAAGCACGCAGGCAATAGAGATAAAGATGACGGCTGCCCTCTTCCACCACTTGATCGACTTGCTCGGCCACCAGGGCATCAACCAGCGACTCATGGGCCACCAGCCATTCGAGAGCGGCCAATACCAACGGCGCATCGGGATAACATCCCGGCTCCGCTGCAAGTTGGTCGCCATACTGTTTGCGCAAACGCTGGACGAGAAAACCGAGCATGTAGTGACGAAAAATCAACGGCAGGTAGGCGCGAACCATCTGTTTTTTGCGCCAGATGCGGCGGGAAAGACAAAAACGGCGGTGCTGACGGCGGGCCGCTTCGTTGAGGTTGTGCTTGAAGGCTTGCTGCGGATGGGCATAGCGGTTTCGGCGAAAAAAGTGAAAACGTCGCCGATATGTTACCCCGATGAACTCACGCAGCACCATGCCTCGCTCGACGGCGGACAGCCGTCCATAAAGCTGGCGATAATGGGGCCGCTGTGCTTCATCGGGAAAAAAGAACGCCATTGTTCTCCCTTGTTCGTGTTGTTAGGAGGACATCAAATGCCCTCCATCTGTAAGGCGATCTCTTTGAGCAGATCACGGTTGACCCGGTTATCCGGGGTCTTGGGCAGATACTTGGTAAAACGGATTTTATCGGGCAGATTCAACTCGCCGATCTCTTCAATAATGTGTTCGCGGATCTCGCGCAGAGTTTTCTCGCGATAGCTCTCGTCACGGAAATCCTTGAGGACGCAATAGGTGACAAGGATATAGCCCTGCGATGGGTGATCAATAACGATGGCCGCACACTCACGCACCCGTTTCATGGTCAACACCGTCTCTTCAATCTCATCGAGGCTGCGCCGCCCCGCACCGGTACTGAGGATATCGTCGAGGCGACCGGTAAGATTGAGGTTGCCTTTGTCGTCATACGCCGCCCCGTCACCGGTACTGAAATAGGTACGCTCGGGATATTTTTTCCAGAAGGTCTGCTGGTAGCCCACTTCGTCTTTGTAGAGATCCTGCAACATCGACGGCAACGGGGTCGCCAGCACCAGACGTCCTGCCTCGCCCGGCTGATCAAGGACATGGCCCTGGCCGTCGATGAGGCGTGCTTCAACACCGGGCAACGGCGCCATCATGGTATCGTCTTCAAAGCCATGCACCCCCGGAACCCCGGCAATCAAGCAGCCGCCGGTCTCGGTCTGACCCCAGATCTGGGTGATGGGCAGGTTGCGGGTGTTGGTCAGTTCAAACTGGGTCCAATCGTAGAGATCTTCGCTGATTTTTTCACCACCGCAGCCGATCAGGCGCAACGAGTTACTGGAGCGGTTGAGGTAGCGTTTAGTGCTCTTGGCACGCATGACACTGCGCAGAATGGTCGGCGTCGTGTACAGCACGGTGACATGAAACTTGTCGAGATAATCAAAGAAAAACTGGGTATTCTCGTAGGAGATGGTTCCTTCATAAAGAAACAACGTCGCCCCCAGAGCGAGCGGACCATAGACACTGTAGGTATGACCATTGACCCACACCAGGTCGGCAGTGTTCCAGAAAATGTCCATATCATCGAGATCAAACAGCAATTCGGTGGTGAATTGCGCCCACACCAGGTAACCGGCCAGACTGTGCATTGCAGCACGCGGTTTCTTCGACTTGGTGGAGGTGTAGATCATAAACAACGGTTCGTCGGCATGGCGCACCAAGTCCAGCGTCGCACCTCGGGAGAATTCCGGGTCGGTCACCAAATCGTGATACCAGATATCGCGCTTGGGCTGCATTTGCACATGCCGATGGGTATGCTCAACGACAATACAGTGACTGACCTCGTAGTCCAACCGCTCCAGCGCTTCATTGACCACTCCCTTGAGGGAACGGGTGCGCTGATGGGCGCCGTCACAGGTGATGATGAACTTGGCCTGGCAATGATTGAGGCGCTGAGCCAGCGCCTCAGCGGAATAGGCCATGTGGTAGGCAACATGGATCGCGCCGATACTGGCGCAGGCGATCATGGCCATGACGGTTTCGGGGATATCCGGCATGAACAGCAACACCCGATCACCCTTTTTGACGCCAAGATGGACCAGCCCGTTGATCAGAGCCATCACTTCATGGGCCAGAGTCTGATAGGTGTAGGTGCGCTCTTCAAAGTTGGCGCCACGCCAGATCAGGGCCGCCTTATTGCGCCGTGCGGTATCGAGATGGCGCCCGAGGATGTTGTGAAACACATCCAGCTTACCGCCGGTGTACCAGCGATAATACGGCGGGGCCATATCATCCAGCACTTTGCGATACGGCTCCTGCCATTCGATATACTTCCGCGCCAAATCATCAAACAGGGCCGAAGCCGACATGTTCTGGTAGTCGTCATATTGTTGGGCGGAGATCTTTTTCCGCTCGTAGTTCAGCTTGGGATGAACCATTACATATTTTCCTTCCGTGACATGTCCTGTTGCGCCCGATACAGATCGTTAAGGGTCTGATAGGAGTTGGACAGTTCGTGAAGAATGCGCAGAAACACTTTTGCCGTGGCAATCGAGTCTCCCAACGCCCGGTGGCGCTGTTCGCAGTCAATACAATATACATTGAGCAGATCATCGAGCTGGGTACTGGTATTGTTCTCCATCACCAGCTTATGCAGTAACATGGTATCCAGCCAGGGCGCGCCGTCGAGATTGCAGTCGTAGGACTCACGCAGGTGGCGGTCAAGCATCTTCAAATCAAAATTGATGTGATGCCCGGTGATCATGCTGTCACCGATAAAGGTGATCAATTCAGGCAACACTTCTGCGATGCTCGGCTTGTCCACCAGCATGTCGTCGGTGATGCCGTGCCACTGGATCGATTCGGGGGGAATGGGAAAAGGCGGCTTGACGTAGGATTCGTAAATCTTGGTGATCCGCCCACGTTTGATCTTAACGGCGGCCGCGTTGATAATGGTGTCTTTGACCAGATCAAGCCCGGTAGTTTCAAGATCGACAATACAGAATGTCGCTTCACGCAAATCGCGTTTCAGCCCGCTATGGGAACAGATCGCTTCACATAGATCCGCCACATAATCGCCAACGGGATCCAGCGTGGATTCCCTTTTGCGCGGGGTGATATTTTTGAGCAGTGATCGCCACACCATCGCTGTTCAACCCCAAAATTCTCCACCGCCATCCACGGGCAACCCCATGAAATAACAGCAGGCCCTCCACATAACAGAGCAGGAACAAGTCCAAAATAAACTAGTGTTTCCTCCAACGAGCGTCTATACTTGGCACTATTATAACTCAGAGGAGTCGCACTACTATGAATTTAAAACCAATTTTTGTTCTTGTCATTATAATTTCCCTCATTATGTGGTTAAGCCAGTGTGAATATGGCCCCGAGCATCAGACTGTTGACCCCAAATACAAAAATGCCCACCTGACCGCTGTCAGCGCACAGAAACTGCTTAAGCAGAAAAAACCCGCTGAAGCCCTGAAATATTACGAAACCGCTCGCCGCGAGATGGAGCATCCCAATGTCGGTGCCGACAAAGGGGAGGATGTCTATATCAACTACGGTTTCGTCATGAATGACATTGGCGTCATCCATCTGAGTTGGGCACTTTATGGCAAAGATCTCGACACCGAGCGCACCCAGATCGACATGGCTAACATCGACCCACAAGAGCTGAAAACGGCGACTGAAGCGCTCAATGGTGCCATCGCATTTTACGAGCGGTGGTACAGCCACAACCCGAAAGACTACGAACGTTATTCCAAGGCTATTTCGGAAAGTTACGCTAACCTTGGCGTAGCTCTGAAATACGCCGGAAAAACAGACGAAGCGGTCGCCGCCTTTGCCCAGGCCCTGTTGCGCAACCCGGGCAATGGCAATGCCGAGCGTTCATTGACCATGTTGGAAATCAGCCCGGAACCCTACATTGAAGCGGGCAAAAAGGAACAGGAGCAACACTGATACAACCGGCAGGAGGTGACGATGGCACACTGGTATCTGAGCTACAACGGGGAACAAAATGGACCGTTCGACGAAGCCAGAGCGCAACAGCTGGCCCGACAGAACCCCAACGGATTTGCCTGGAAAGAGGGTTTTTCCACCTGGTTGCCGATTACTCAGATTGCCGAACTGGCTGAACCCACCGGCAGTGTCACCCCGCCTCCAAGTCCCTTGACCTCGTCGGCCCATCGGCGGGCCGACGAGATTGATTTCACTATCCATGGCACGGAGATGCAGTTTGTCGAGATCGAGCTTGATCCCGGCGAAAGCGCTGTCGCCGAAGCCGGTGCCATGATGTACAAAGACAGTACGATC
>PKUE01000177.1 GCA_002869685.1 Desulfuromonas sp. | reverse complement strand
GCATTGCGAAAGCTCCGTATGCGATTTATAACGTTGGCAACAATCAGCCCGTGGCTCTGCAGCGGTTTATTGCCGCCATTGAACAGTCCTGCGGCAAACAGGCGGTCAAAGAGTATCTGGACATGCAGCCGGGCGATGTGCTGAAAACCTATGCGGATATAAGTCGGCTCAAGGATGTTATCGGCTATCAATCAACCACGCCCATTGAAGAGGGGGTTGAATCGTTTGTCGCCTGGTATCGTCGCTATCAACGGGGAAACCTTGTTTAAACAGCCCAACGATGCTGGACGCTGTGGCACGTCGATTTCCATTGATCAGAAAATCAACGATTGCTTTTTTCTTTCAGGTCGTTGAAAATAACCCATTTAAGCCTTTTTGATTTTCTTGGAGCCGAGAGGCACGGGATATCTACTGTTTTCGGGCGCAATCTGGAACAAATAAACCACGTTTATGCCATAACGCTAGTGTTCTTTTGTTAGTGTGTTGTGTGGTGAATTGTAAGATTTTGATGTTGGATTCGCTGGATTCTGACGTCGGCCTGAATGGTTCCTGCGGTGATAATTAAACGCGGTGCGGTCGTGGCGGAAATGACTCCCCTTTAAGCCTGTAACTCCGTGTTCCCCGATTTTGAATTTTCTGTTGGAGATATAGAACGTTATGGATCAGGATTTAGTGCAATGGTTGGCCTGCCCCCAGTGTAAAGGGGCCGTGTTGCTGGAGCGTGATGAACATCTGGTGTGTGAGGCGTGTTCGTTACGCTACCCGGTGCGTGATGGCGTGCCGGTGATGCTGATCGACGAAGCGGAAACCGTGGAGTTGGCGACGTCGTGAGTAGCTCTTCCCAGATCAGGGTGCAACCGCAGCGTATTATGGTGCGCGGGACCAACTGGATCGGTGATGCGGTGATGACAACTCCGGCATTGTCGGCATTGCGGGCGCATTATCCCGAGGCTGAAATTGTCATGCTGGCAAATCCGTTGGTCGCGGAGTTGTTCCGTGTTCATCCGGCCGTTGATCGGGTGATGGTTTATGATCGCAAAGGACGCCACCGGGGATTGGGTGGTTTTCTGACGATGGTCAGTGAACTGCGCCGGGAAAAGTTTGACCTCGCCGTGCTGTTGCAGAATGCCATTGAAGCGGCGTTGCTGGCTTTTGTCGCGCGGATTCCCAGTCGGGCCGGCTACACAACCGATGGACGGCGCTTACTGCTTACAGCGCCGGTTACGGTCACCCCGGAGGATAAAAAACGGCATCATACCGACTATTATCTCGAGTTGTTGCGGCGATTGGGGATAGAAGGGGGCGATGGACGGTTGTGTCTGACGATTAGTGGCGATGAGCAATCCTGGGCCGATGATGTGCTTGGTTGCGAACGGGTTATCGCCGTGAATCCCGGCGCTGCATATGGTTCTGCCAAGCGCTGGCTGCCGGAACGATTTGCCGAGGTGGCCGATCAGTTGGCAGAGCGCTACCAGGCGCGTATTCTGCTGACCGGTGGACCGGGAGAGAAAGAAATAGGTCGGGATATTGCCGCAGCCATGAAGCATGATGTCATCAATATGGTTGGGCAGACGACCGTGCGCCAGATGATGGCACTCCTGGCCAACAGCAGTCTGCTGGTGACCAACGATTCCGGTCCCATGCATGTTGCTTCCGCCTTTGATATTCCGATTGTGGCAGTGTTTGGTTCCACGGATCACACCACTACCTGTCCGGCTTCGGAACGGGTGCGTATTGTGCGTAAAGAGACCGATTGTGCGCCCTGCCTGCTTCGCCAGTGTCCGACGGACCACCGTTGTATGACTGCCATTGAAGCCTCGGATGTGATCGAGGCCGCCTGTGAGTTACTGGATAAGCCATAAATGAAAATTCTTATTGTCAAGATGAGTGCCCTGGGCGATGTCATTCATGCGCTTCCGGTGTTGCGCTACATTCATCAGCTTCATCCCGAAGCTGAAATTGACTGGGTGGTCGAGGACCCGTTTGCACCGGTTCTGGCCGGTCACCCGGATATCCACGAGATTCTGACGGTTCGCACCAAGTACTGGCGGACGTTGCCGACCATGACCATGCTCGGCAAAGCGCTGAAGTTTATCCGCCGTCTGCGTCGTGACCATTACGATGTGGTGCTCGATCTGCAGGGCAACAGCAAGAGCGGTTTGTTCACCCTGATGAGCCGTGCCACTAAAAAATACGGTTTTGATCGTCGTCAGGTGCGGGAATGGCCTAACCTTCTGGCAACCAATCGTCGTGTTGCCCTGGGTGAAGGTGAACATCATATTGCCCAGCGTGCGCTGGCTGTGGCTCGGGCGGCTTTTCCCGGCGGCGACAGTGTGCCCCAGGCGGGTCCGCTGCATGTTGACGAAGGGGCACGTCAGCGCATTGATGCGTTGTTCTCCGAGCATATGGTGAAACATCCGGTGGTCGTATTTCATTACGGCACCACCTGGGAAACCAAGCTGTGGCATGTAAAATGCTGGCAGGAACTGGCGTGTCGACTGCTCGACGATCATGGCATCCGGCCTTTGCTGACCTGGGGGAATGAAGTGGAGCGTCGTGCTGCTGAAGCGATTCACGCAGCAACGGCAGGGCGCGCTATCATCTGGCCGCGTGGAACCTTGCCGGAGTTGGTGGCTTTGCTGGCTCAGGCTGATATTGTTGTGGGAGGGGATACCGGCCCCATCCATATCGCTGCGGCTGTTGGCACGTCAACTGTGTCCCTGTTCCGAGTGACGGATGCGGAGCGCAATGGCCCGGCCGGGGAAGAACATCGTCGCTTGCAGAGTCCGTTGCCCTGTGCTATGTGTCTGCGCAAACAATGTGATCAGGATGATCAGTGCTCACGTTCCATTGGTGTCGATGAAGTCTGTTCGGCCATTGGTGACCTGTTGTCACTGCCGAGCAACGATTCCAAAATTGACGAAAGGGAGAGTTATGCAGGAAATCATTAACGGACTGTTACGGCGCCATATTGATGTTATTGAGCAGGTCGTACTCCCCATGACGCCGCAGGTTGAGGCGGTGACTGAAGCTTTGTGCGTGGCCCTGAAGCAGGGGAATAAAGTGCTGGTCATGGGCAATGGTGGCTCTGCTGCCGATTCTCAGCATTTTGCTGCGGAGCTGGTTGGGCGCTTTCTGAAAAATCGCGCGGCTCTTCCGGCGATAGCCCTGACGACGGATACCTCGATTTTGACGGCATTGGCGAATGATTTCGGTTTTGACATTGTGTTTCGTCGTCAGATTGAGGCGTTGGCCCAGCCCGGCGATGTCGTGGTCGGTATTTCAACCAGTGGAAATTCGCCGAATGTCCTGCAAGGGTTGCAGTGTGCCCGTGAAAAAGGGTGTGTCACTGTGGCATTAACGGGCCACGATGGTGGCAAAATGGCTGATGGCGCTGATCTGTTATTGAATGTGGCGGTTGAAGAGACGCCACGCATTCAGGAAGCCCATCTGACCCTGATCCACATTCTGTGTGATCTGGTTGAGCGGGAGCTTTTCGGCAACTGATTCCATGGAAAAAATTACCTCTCAAGAGTTTCAACGACTCATCCGGTCCTGCCAGGTTCTTGAAAAAGATGGCCATGGTGAAAAAGTTCTGCGCCGCCATGACGGGATCATCATCAAAATTTTCCGTCGCAAGAGATTGTTGTCCAGCGCCTTGCTGTATCCCTATGCGCGCCGTTTTGTCCATAATGTCGATAAACTGCGAGCCTTGAGCGTGCCAACAATGCAGGTTGTGAAAACGGGTCATTGCAAAAATCCGCAACGCGATCTGGTTTGGTATCAACCCGTGCCGGGACAGACGCTGAGGGCGTGCCTTCAGGGAGAAACTTCTCCACAGCTGATTTCCGCTTTGGGTACATTTGTCGGTAAGCTCCACCAGAAGGGGATACTTTTCCGCTCGCTGCATTTCGGCAATATCATTGTCGGGGAAAATGGCGGTTTTGGTTTGATAGATGTTGCCGATATGCGCTTTTCTTCCCGTTCGCTGGCGCTTTCCGCCCGGCAAAGAAACTTTTTCCATATGACGCGCTATCATGAAGATCGTGTTGCCCTGAACGACCATATGGAAAAATTTGTCCAGAGTTACCTGGCCGCGACAACAATGCCGATTCGTGATCTCGAACAATTGTCTGCCTGGCTGTTGGAAGCATCCTGGATCCGCCGCGAGGAACCGTCATGAAACTGGCTTTTGCCCTGTTCAAGTATTTCCCCTATGGAGGCTTGCAACGCGATTGCGTGCGGATTGCTCAGGAATGTCAGAGCCGGGGCCACCATGTGGATATTTTTGCCCTGGAATCTCATGGGGATCTGCCGGAATCGCTAACCGTCACCTGTTTGCCGGTCACGTCGAAAATCAATTATCGGCGTTATGAACAGTTTGCTTCGCAGTTGCTTTCTCTGGTGGCTTCCGAAGGTTACGATGCGCTGGTTGGTTTCAATAAAATGCCCGGCCTCGATGTCTATTATGCCGCCGATCCCTGTTACGCGAATAAGGCGCAACAGCGCTCCCTGCTCTATCGACTTCTACCACGTACGCGGAGTTTTCTTGAGGCCGAGCGCCGTGTGTTTGCTCCCGATGCGACAACAGAGATTTTACTCATTTCTCCTGCAGAACAGAAAATTTTCGCCGAGGTTTATCGCACCCCGACCGAGCGGATGCATCTGCTGCCCCCAGGAATTCACAAAGACCGCATTGCCGGAGCCGACTATCAGCAACGGCGACAGGCAACACGCAGTCAATTGGGGCTCAGTGATGAGCAGACCATGTTGTTGATGGTGGGATCCGGATTTAAAACCAAAGGGATGGATCGCAGCCTTCACGCACTGGCGTCATTGCCGGATTCCCTGCGCTCTGAGGCACATCTTTATGTGGTGGGGCAGGATAACTTTCGCCCCTTTGCCGCGATGTCACGCCGTCTCGGTGTTGAGGATCTGGTTCATTTCCTCGGTGGGCGTAATGATGTTCCCGATCTGCTTTTTGCTGCCGACATCCTGCTGCACCCCGCGTATCGGGAAAATACCGGAACGGTGCTGCTGGAGGCGATCGTGGCAGGGCTGCCGCAGGTCGTGACCGATGTGTGCGGTTATGCGTTTTATGTCGAGCAGTCCCAGTGTGGAACTGTGCTGAATTCTCCGTTCGAGCAACAGCAGATGAACCACGCACTGCTGAATCTGATGACGTCTGCCGACATTTCCGTGTTGAAAGAAAATGCGCGTCGCTATATCCAGAGCCAGGACCTGTTCAGTATGCCGCAACGGGCTGTCGATGTGATTGAAGGGAAACCCCTATGATTATTCTGCCGGATTCCTGGAAAAAACATTGGGGCGACAGTGACTGGTTTGAGAAGATTTTCGCCCTGCAGGGCGAAGAGTTTCGCAATATGGATGGGCGTCGAACTCTGCGCTTTGAACTGCTCGGTAAAAGTTACTTTGTCAAAATGTATCAGGGGCTTGGCTGGTGGCGTATCGTCAAGAGTCTTATGACTTTACGCAAGCCCCCGGTGATGTCTGCCCACAATGAATGGCTGGCTATTCGCATTTTGACTGAGTTGGGGATTGAAACCATGACGGAGGTTGCCTACGGTGAGCGGGGGCGCAATCCGGCCCGGCGGCAATCCTTTCTGGTCACTGAAGATTTACACAATACCGTCAGCCTGGAGGATTTTTGTCGTGACTGGAAGGATTCTCCGCCTGATCTGCAATTCAAGCGACAACTTATTTCCCGCTTAGGTCATATGGCGGGTGTTATGCACGCGCACGGTATCAACCATCGCGATTATTATCTCTGCCATTTTTTATTGGAACAGGGCAGCGGGACCCCTCGCACTCCGGACGATTTCCATGTTTACCTTATTGATCTGCACAGGGTGCAGTTTCGTGCCTCGGTGCCGCAACGCTGGCTGATCAAAGATCTTGCATCGCTGCACTTTTCCGCAATGGATATCGGCCTGACGCGTCGTGATTATTT
>PKUE01000185.1 GCA_002869685.1 Desulfuromonas sp. | reverse complement strand
GCCGGTTGTGCACACAATGCTCAGAATGATTTTGACCTCACGGGTCTATGATGCAGCGGAAGAAACACCTCTGGATGCTGCGCCCACCTTGTCCGAAAAGCTTAATAACCATATCTGGTTGAAGCGCGAAGATCTTCAACCTGTTTTTTCGTTTAAATTGCGTGGCGCCTACAATCGTATGGCGCAACTCAGTGATGAGGAAAAAAAGCGTGGCGTCATTGCCGCTTCGGCGGGAAATCACGCCCAAGGAGTCGCCTTTTCCGCCCGTCAGCTGGGGATCAGGGCTGTGATCGTTATGCCCGCAACCACTCCGGCAATTAAAGTCTCAGCCGTCAAAGGGTATGGGGCTGAAGTGATTTTGCATGGGGATAATTACTCCGAAGCAGCTGAGCGTTGTGCCGAGCTGATTGACGAGTACGGCATGGTCTTCATCCATCCCTTTGACGATGACTATGTTATTGCCGGCCAGGGAACGATTGCCGATGAGATCCTGCGTCAGAGTGCCGGGCGACTTAATGCCATCTTTGTTCCCGTTGGTGGCGGCGGGCTGATCGCCGGGATTGCCTCGTATATCAAGGCGGTGTGCCCTGATGTTAAAGTGATCGGTGTCGAACCGGAAGACAGTGATGCCATGAGTCGTTCACTGGCTTTCGGTTCTCGGGTTGCCCTCGATTCTGTGGGGATTTTTGCTGATGGTGTTGCCGTTCGTGAGGTTGGTACCCGCACCTTTGAATTGTGCCGACAGTATGTAGATGACATGATCCAGGTCAATACGGATGAAATCTGCAGTGGGATCAAGACCATTTATCAGGAAACCCGTTCCATTGTCGAACCAGCAGGGGCCTTGGCTGTTGCCGGTTTGCAGAAGTATGTACAGGAACACCAGCTTGAGGGGCAGCATCTGGTTGCGGTTAACTCCGGGGCCAATATGAATTTCGACCGCCTGCGTTATGTGGCGGAACGGACCCAGATCGGTGAGAAGAAAGAAGCACTGTATGCCGTAACCATTCCGGAACGCCCCGGTGCCTTGCGTCATTTATGCACCACATTATTGAAAGACCGCAACATCACCGAATTCAACTATCGACTAGCTGAACGGAGTAATGCGTATATCTTCGTCGGGCTATCGGTTAAAAACACCCAGGAGCGACTCGATTTTCTTGCTCTGTTGCAGCAGCATGAATATGACTGCATCGATATGACCGACAACGATCTGGCTAAAACCCATATCCGTTATATGGTTGGCGGTCATTCACGTCAGGTGGGTAAGGAATTCCTGTATCGTTTCTGGTTCCCTGAACGGCCGGGTGCCTTGGCGCGTTTTCTGTCTGCGATGGGCACCAACTGGAATATTTCACTTTTCCATTACCGGGCTCAGGGCGGTGATTTCGGTCGGGTTCTTGTTGGCCTTGAATTGCCTGAAGATCAGCATGATCAGTTAAACAACTTTCTCGATCATCTCGGCTACTATCATATCGAAGAAACCTTCAATCCTGCCTATAAACGCTTTTTATCCGGCGGGTGAGAACCGTTAGGATCGCGTCAGTTTTCTCGTTGTCTGTTGCCCGCACAGTGTTAATAGTTGACAGTAATGCTCAGGAATGCTAAGAGTGTGGGCATTACGAGACCGACAACAGGAGAGTGCGCGTGTTTAAAACGTTACGAGAAGATATTAACGCTGTTTTTCAACGCGATCCGGCTGTACGCAGCATATTGGAAGTGGTGGTCTGTTATCCGGGATTCCACGCCTTGCAACTGCATCGTCTGGCCCACAGAGTGTGGAACTTCAAGTGGTATTTTATCGCCCGATGTATTTCTCAATTCAGCCGCTTTGTGACTGGTATTGAGATTCATCCCGGCGCCCGTATCGGCAGTGGTTTTTTTATTGATCATGGTATGGGGGTTGTCATCGGTGAAACCGCTGAAATCGGCAACAACTGCACCCTGTATCACGGGGTGACCCTTGGTGGCACATCCTGGGCCAAGGAAAAGCGCCATCCAACTCTGGGCGATGATGTTGTTATCGGTTCCGGTGCCAAAGTACTGGGACCTTTTACCGTTGGTTCGGGCAGTAAAATCGGTTCGAACTCAGTCGTGGTTAAAGAAGTACCGGAAAAAGCCACCGTCGTTGGTGTGCCGGGGCGTATGGTGTTGAGTGAAGAGGAACGTCGGCAGCAGGCCAAACAACAACGTTTTGATCTGGAGCATGGCCGTTTACCTGATCCACAAGCCCAGGCGATCAGCCGCCTTTTTGAGCAGATTCGCACCCTGGAACAGCAGGTCAGCCAATTACAGGATCAACAAAAAGTTCTCACCGCTCAATTGCGCCAAACACCTGCCAACGGAAAAGGGGCCTGATATGCGTTTGTCAACAAAAGCTCAATATGCAGTTCGGGCTATGGTTCGTCTTAATCTGGAACAAAAGGACAGCCCCGTTTCCATCCGTGAAATTTCGACCCATGAAAATATTTCTCTGACTTATCTCGAGCAATTATTTGCCAAATTACGCCGTGGTAAGCTGGTGCGGAGCGTACGTGGCCCCGGTGGTGGCTATATCCTGGCGCGTCCTGCTGCGGATATCAAAGTGGACCAGATCATTGACAGTGTTGAAGAGACGCTGATCCCAGTTTCATGCATGGATGAATTTGGCAATTGTGCCTGCTCTGACCAGTGTGTCACTCATACTGTGTGGCAAGAGCTGGGCGAACGTATTCGTGGTTTTTTATCCTCAGTCTCCATTGAAGACCTCACCAATGATGCGCGTGCGCGTATCCATCGGCAGCGCGAGGAACAGAGAAAAACGGAATAAAGGTAAGGGAGTCATCGTGAAGAACGTTTATCTGGATAACAACGCGACAACCCCGGTTCATCCCGAGGTTTTGACGGCGTTGTTGCCTTATTATCAGCAGGCCTTTGGTAATCCCTCCAGCATCCACTGGGCTGGAAGAGAAGTTCAGGGTGCGGTGGAAAAAGCGCGACAACAGGTTGCCGATCTGATTCAGGCTCAAAGTAGTGAAATCATTTTTACCGGTTGTGGCAGCGAAGGGGACAATCACGCTCTGATTGGTTCTTATGAAGCCCTTAAGTCCAAGGGGAATCATATTATTACCACCGCCGTTGAACATCCGGCTGTTTACGACACCTGCCAGTATCTAGAGCAGCGGGGCGCAGAGGTGACTTACCTGCCAGTCGATGGTGAGGGAATGCTTGATCTTGCCACGCTTGAAGCGGCTATCACGCCGCAAACCATTTTGATTTCGGTGATGTGGGCCAATAATGAAACCGGTTGTTTGTTCCCCATTGAGGAGATTGGCCGAATTGCCGGCAAACACCAGGTCCGTTTCCATTGCGACGCTGTTCAGGCGTTGGGGAAAGTGCCCATTGATGTCAACCGCTGTGGTGTTGACCTGATGGTTTTTTCCGGTCATAAAATCGGTGCTCCAAAAGGTGTTGGTGCCATGTATATCCGTCAGGGAACGGAGCTCGAATCGCTAATCCATGGTGGTCATCAGGAGCAAGATCGCCGCGCCGGGACGTTAAACGTCGCTGGCATCGTTGGGTTTGGCCATGCCTGCGCCCTGGCGCAAGAAAATCTGGCTGATGATATCGCCCGGATGAAACAGTTGCGTGATCGTTTGCAGCAGGGCGTCCTGGCTTTGCCTGATGTTTCTCTTAATGGGCATGTCGATCGTCGTTTACCCAATACGCTCAACGTCAGCTTTTCCTACATTGAAGGTGAGGGATTGTTGTTGTACATGGATATGGTCGGTATCGCGGCATCGTCCGGTTCGGCCTGCACATCCGGGTCAGATGGTCCCTCGCATGTGTTGGCGGCCATGGGGGTGAAAGATGCGAAGTTGCATTCCAGTGTTCGTTTTAGCCTCGGGCCGCAAACAACAGAAGAAGAGATCGACTATGTGCTTGAACAATTGCCACCGATCGTCGATAAGTTGCGCGAAATGAGCCCGATGTTCGAGCGCGAGATCTCCGCCGATTGTCTGGTTGTTGAATGCGAAATTGATCCCCATTAGACCTTCCGTATTGCGGCAGTTGCAGGGGGGAATAAACGGGCACTTCGATACGAAGTGCCTTCGTTGTCTTTAAGGTGCAAAAAAATGGCAAAAAAAAAGGTGTTAGCGGCATTAAGTGGTGGTGTGGACTCTTCGGTCATGGCCGCGTTACTGCTCAAAGAGGGCTATGATGTTATTGGTGCCCATATGCTGTTGTTGCCCGGTGAACAGGCGCAACAGGGTAATCGAGATGCCCAGCGGGTCGCCGATGAACTGAACATTCCTTTTCACAGCCTGGATTGTCGCCAACCTTTTGCCGAGTCAATTATGGCGGATTTTTGCCAGGAGTATCGTATCGGGCATACCCCTAATCCCTGTGTGCGTTGCAATCAGCAATTTAAATTCGGCTATCTGCTGCAGGTCGCCGATGCGTTGGGCGTCGACTTCCTGGCGACCGGGCATTACGCGCGTATCGATCACTGCGGTGAGTTGTCCCGGCTGTGCCGAGGGGAAGATCCACACAAAGATCAGAGTTACTTTCTTTTTACACTTAACCAACAACAACTGGGCAGGGTTTTGTTTCCTTTAGGCACGCTGTCCAAGCCCGAGGTGCGTAATCTGGCGGAATCGTTTCACCTCAGTTCTCAGGCCAAATCGGAAAGTCAGGACATCTGTTTTGTCACCGATAACGATTATATCCGCTTCCTTGAACAGCAGGGGGAGTGGCCCTGTCATGGCGAGATCTGCCATGTTAATGGTCAGGTTCTCGGCCACCATCATGGTAGCCATCGCTATACCATCGGTCAGCGCAAGGGCTTGGGGATCGGCTGGTCAGAGCCTCTCTATGTTGTGGCCATTGATGCTGCACAGCAGAAAGTGATTGTGGGGGAAAAACCGAACCTCGCGTGTTCCAATCTGCAGGTTCGTGATGTTGTATGGTCTGTTCCGCAGCAGGTGGAGAACCTGCGGGTGGATTGCCGCATTCGCTATCGGCACCACCAGGCTATGGCAACCTTGAACCTTGGCCCACAGGGACGGGTTGAAGTGGTCTTCGATGAGCCGCAGTACGGTGTCACTCCGGGGCAGTGTGCCGTGTTCTACCAAGACAATTGCGTCCTTGGTGGTGGATGGATCATGTGATGGAATCGGTTAGCATCATAACACTCGGTTGTAAAGCCAATCAGTTTGAATCTGCGGCCATGGAAGCCTTGCTTACAGAGCGGGGGTATACTGTTGTACCATTTGAACAGGGCGCGGAACTGGCGATCATCAACACCTGCACAGTTACGGCCGCAACGGATGCTCAGTCGCGTAAATTGATTCGACGGGCACGACGGCTTAATCCCGCCTGCCGTATCATTGTCACCGGCTGTTACGCTCAAATCCAACCGGAGGGTATCGCTCAACTGCCCGGCGTACTCCATGTGATCGGCAATATGGAGAAGCAGCATCTGGTTGATATTCTCAAAGCGCAAGGGCCATGCGTCCAGGTTGGAGATATCGGCAGTGAGCATAATTGTCCCGATTTGACCATTGCATCATTCTCCGAACACAGCCGTGCGTTTGTTCAGATTCAGAGCGGTTGTGACGCTTTCTGCAGTTACTGTATCATTCCCTACGCACGTGGTCGCAGTCGCTCTGTTGCTGTTGATGCCGTGGTTGATCAGGTCAATGCTCTGGTGGCTGGCGGTTATCGTGAAGTTGTCTTGACCGGGATCCACATTGGCAATTATGGCCACGATTTTACTCCGGCGATGACGTTGGCTGACTTGCTGACCATTCTACTCGAAAAAACAGCGGTCCAGCGCTTACGTCTGGGATCCGTCGAGCCGCAGGAGGTAACAACCGCGTTGATCGATCGCGTCCAATCGTCGCCACGTATCTGTCCCCATTTTCACATTCCGCTTCAATCCGGTTCCGATACGGTGCTGCAACGGATGAATCGTCGCTATACCACGGCAGATTTCCGTCAAACCATCGATCAGCTGTGTCAGCGCATCCCGCAGGTTTCCATCGGGATCGATCTGATCAGTGGCTTTCCGGCTGAGAGTGATGACGAACATCGTCAGACCGTCGACTTTGTAGCGTCTTTGCCTGTTCATTATCTGCACGTTTTTCCTTTCAGCGCTCGTCCGGGAACGCCAGCAGCAACGATGACTCCGCAAGTCAACGGTGCGACGGCCAAGGACCGAGCAGCGGAACTGAGGCAGCTGGGTGCGGATAAAACCAAGGCCTATGCGCGTCGCTTTTTAGGTCAGCATCTTGACGTCGTGTTGGAAAATCGGGCAAAAAATGGGCTGTGGCAAGGGACCAGTGCTGAATATTTGACCGTACAACTTGAGAACGAAAGCCATAGTGCTGGTGAGGTAGTTGATGTGTGCGTGACCGGAATTGCAGGGAAAAATCTGCTTGGAAGACTTGTTGAGGCAAAAAAATAGCCTCGGGCTAAGGAGGAGAAAGCACCGAGGCTCAAATAAAGGATTTTCTTTTTGTGTGTTATAGAATATGCATTCGTTATGCCAATTTTATATATTGACGTTAAATTTAACCTATTAAACATTTTTTCTCCCCAGATAGTGCTATTTCAGCGCTCAACCATGATAAAGCCTGCCATTTAACGCCAATACTTTGGCAACCCTCCTGAATTTCAACAACAGATTTTCCAGCAATACGGCCTAATGACGCCCTTATTTGGCGAAATACCGGAATGAATATTCATAATATCAATGTTGTGAGTATTGGAATATGTCTTTTGTGTGCTCTTGTTGTTCACAAGAAGTATTCGAAAACCGTTTCCTCTCATGAAACAGGAAAAACTGTCATTTCGCCCGTTATTTAGAGAAAATTTCCGATCTTCATAACATATTGAAGTTAAATGATTATGTCGAGATTGATGATATTCACATGTTTCAAATATACGAATTCTGCGACAAATGGGATATCTGCCATTGACATGCATATTTTGTAATGATAAAACAACATTCTATTATTATGGAAGAGGGAGTTGTTATGGTTAAAGAACTCATCGGTAAAAAACTCAAAAAAATGCGGCTAAATAACGATATGACGATTGAAGGCCTCGCGAACAAGTCGCAGGTGTCGTCTAACATGATTTCACGGATTGAGCGGGGACTAACGACGCCTTCTGTTGAAATTCTGATGAAACTGGCTGGTGCGTTCGGTATGAGCATCAGTTACTTTGTCGAGGAAGCGGAAAAAGGATCAACGGTTGTCCATACACCGAAAGGCTCCGGCGAACCGATTTTCTTTTTTGAGGACAAACATCAGATCGTCAGTTTAACCCAGGGGTTGCGCGACCCCGGCTTTACCGTATTTTATGACACGCTTGAACAAGGCTGTAACAGCGGTGAAGGGGATATGGTTCATATTGGTGAAGAATTCGCCATGGTTCTGCAGGGCCAGATGGAATTCATCATTGAGGGTCGCAGTTATGAGCTTCGTGATGGAGATTCCCTTTCGTTTAAAGCCAACCTGCCGCATCGCTGGATTAACACTCATCCCGGCCAGACTCTGGTGATGTGGGTTGTCTCTCCAGCACCGAATGTCGCTCAGCAGCAAGCCTAAGGAGTCGCTATGAAACTGAAAAAGATTATCGGAAAAAAACTCAAAGCGATCCGCTTGGGACGAGATTTGACCATTCAGGAACTGGCAAACAGTTCCGGGGTCTCTTCAAATATGATTTCTCGTGTTGAACGCGGGTTGACCATCCCGTCGGTCGAAATTTTGATGAAGCTCGCCCGGGTTTTCAACAAAAGCGTCGATTATTTTGTTGAAGAGGTTAAAACCACCCATGAGGTGGTGTTCAGCTCCAGTGGCGAGCGTGATGCAACTGTTTATGAAGACAACAGCAATATGATCACGGAATCTTTTACCTCCGGGCTGCGTGACCCACAGTTTTCCTCGTTTTTCTGCACGGTTCCAGTCGGTGGTAAAAGTGGTGAATCCAGCATGTATCATCCCGGTGATGAACTGATCTACCTGTTGGATGGGTGTCTGAAGGTCACTGTTGTTGATGAAGTTTTCGAATTGAATCCCGGTGACAGCTTGTCGTTCAAGTCTCATCTTCCCCATACCTGGGAGAATATTGGTTCGGTTGATGCCAAAGTCGTTTGGACCGTTTCACCTTTTACAGTGATTTAATAATAAAAACAGTCTCTTCTCGTGTTGACAGGTAAAATTAATCATGTATGTTGTTAATATCGCTTAGATAACAGGAACTCTCTGCTGACACCCTTAATCGGAATACCGTGTAAGATGAGCGGCTAGGAGGAAGTATGAATAAGTCGGAACTGATTGAAGCTCTTTCTCTTGAGAAAGATTTGACTTATAAGCGAGCTGAAGAGATTGTAAATCTGATGTTCGATTCCATGACCCAGGAGTTGGTCAAAGGGGGCCGGATAGAGATTCGCGGTTTTGGCAGCTTCGTGGTTAAAGATTATAAGTCCTACACCGGGAGAAATCCGAAAACGGGTGAGGCCATCGAGGTCAAAACGAAGAAATTACCGTTTTTCAAGGTTGGTAAAGAACTTCGAGAGCGTGTCGATAATTAGCAAAAAGCCCCGTACCGTCAGGTCGGGGCTTTTTTGTGACTAAATTCCGTGGACTCTGTTACGTGTCAACACACGGTCAGCAGCATGTAGCAGGTGGAGAAACGTCCGCTTTCTGGAATGAAACACAGCAAGCGTTGCCCTTTTTCAAGTTGTCCGGAATGGAACAGTTCTTCAAGGATGATGTAGATAGATGCCGCGCCAGTGTTCCCCTTGCTGGTCAGATTGGTAAACCAACGTTCATAAGGGATGTGGAATCCTTTTTCCTTCATCCGCTGATATAACCGGTCGCGAAAGTAATCTGACGAGTAGTGGGGGAGAAACCAGTCAATGCTTTCGGCGCTCAACTGGCGGCGTTCGGCAATGGGCAATAAGGTTCGATCCACTGCCGTAGGGATGATCTCCTCGTTGAGAAGTTTGACATCCTGCTTGATCAGAAAAGCGTGATTTTCAACGGCCTCCTCAATCGAGTCAAATTCCCGCCAACCGCGTAGTTTTCCCTGTTCCTTGATCGCTCCCGCATACATGCATGGTTCAAGCAGATGCGCACTGGAGAGTTGATCAATCCATTCCACTTTTAGAGAAAGCCCCTCTGTCGCCGGTTTAGGAGCGATAAACGCCGCACCGGCACCGTCTGACAGCATCCAACGAAGAAAGTCGGCATCAAAGGATAAAGCCGGCTGCTGCTGCAGTTGTTCGGCGCGTTGCGCAGATACCTGACCACACAGGGACGCACGCATGAATGTCGATGCGAGTTCCGAGCCGGTGGCGATGGCGCTGGGTGATTCGCCGAGAGCGACCTGCATGCAGGCTTGTTTAAGTGCGGCAACACCACTGATGCAGATACCGGTGGTGGTGATCACCTCGCAGGGACCGCCTGCCAGTTCGCCGTGAACCATTGAGGCATGACCCGGCATAAGCTGGTCGGGAGATGACGTGCCACAACACAAACAGTTGATGTGAGCGGGGCGATACGCGGTTAAACGGCGCACGGCTTCAGCCGTCAACTCGGCATTGTTATGGGTGGGCTGTAGCGTCTGAGGGTCAATAGCGTAATGGCGGGTTTCAATCCGGTTGTTGCGCAAGATGATGCGCCGGGTTCTGGATGGCAAATCGCCAACCAGGCCCAGGATGGATTCCATCTGTTGATTGGTAACCGGTGCATTAGGCAAAAAAGACGCGAGATCAGTGATGTAGGCTTCCATAAACCGTGTTCCTATAATTTCGCCTGGGCGTGGCAGGCACGCAGCAGGTTAGCGTAACGGGTGTAAAATTCTTTTTCCGGCAAGCGTGTCCGGGTGACCGCATTGGTCAGGGTGTAATAATCCAAGTTCGATTCTGTGATCTGGTCTTTCATCCGGTCATACATCGGGGTGCCCGGCAACGGAGTCATAATCGTCAACATGGGCAGGTCGATCTTGTGACTGGAAATGTAGCGTTCCAACGTGTCGAAGTCGGCATGATCATAGTCCGGATCGACAATAAAATCACCGACGACGGTGATCTCCAACTCCGCTAACCGTTCCAGAGCTTCATCGTTCAGAGCCAGAGTGCCCTGTTTATTCATGGTGGCCAGGCGTTGATCGTTAATTTCTTCAAAACCAATGACCACCGAACGCAGGCCAATCTCTTTCCATCGTTGTAGTAAGTCGGGGTGACGTACCACAGTATCGGCGCGTACGTCAATCAGGTAGTTTTTTTTAATGCCCGCCTGTCGGATTGCCTGACAGAGCTTTTCAGCATGAACCGGGGAGCCGAAGGTGTTGGCATCAACCAGGCGAATAAACGGAATTTCTGACAATCGCTGCAGATCACGGACGACTGCCTCAATGGGTTGGCTCAGGTACTGACCTCCACATTGTCCGGCGATACAGCAGAAAGAACAGTTGTACGGGCAGCCGAAAGCCGTGACGACAAAACCAAGATCGACATTCAACTTGGCGAGAAAATAATCTTTTCGGTAACGCTCGACCAAGTCGTAACGCGGCGCCGCATCGATGGGTTGATCACATGGTGCAAACTGGCGTGGTGTCCAGTCCAACGGCTGGCCCGGAGTGACGCGGGCGATTCCGGGAATGGGAATGGGTGTTTGTCCCTGATCTAATTGCGCTGCCAATTGGCTGAAGCTGTCTTTTCCCAGGCCGATGACGATAAAGTCAAAAGGGTGTTCATTGAAGTGCTGAGGCACATTACTGGCGTGAATACCGCCCACCACCAGAGTGGCTTGGCATAGATTGCGTGCCTGACGTGCCAGTTTTTTTACCGTATTTGCTTCACAAGTCATGGCGGTAAAGCCGATCAGGTCTGGGCGTGTCTGAAGAATCGACTGTTCCAGATCGGCATTGTCAGCTTTAAGGTCGACAATGGTTACAGCGTGATCGCCAAGACCGGCGGCGACAACTTCAAGAGCCAGAGGTTCTCCGCGAAAGATCTGTTTCAGTGAATCGATGCCGTAACGCTCTTCGGGGATGCTGCGACCACAATTGGGTGGGTTAACCAGGAGAATATTCATGCGCTTATCAAGGAAAATCCAGCAATGGGCGAGTTCTTGCCACCGTAAATCGTACAGCGGCGTGGATCGTTCGTGCCGCCATTTTACCAGCCTGATCCTCGACCTGCTGCACCATTTCATCTTTGAGCGGACCACTCTCTTCAATGGTATCGACAATCAAATAAAGACGGGCGCCTTGCCAATTAAAAATGGCCTCGGCTGGCTCGTAGACACTAAGAACCGCTCCAGAACCGTGACGCAGGTTTTCCAGGGTGTGATTGTTGGCCAGAGCAATGTTAACATGATCCGGGTCCGGCATCATGGCTGAACCGATAATGGCGCAGTTGGGGAATCCCTGATCGTCAACGGTTGACAGGGTGCCGACACGTTGTGCCGTATTGACAAAAGAGACGAGTTCTTCCGGGCGCATAAAACCTCGCAACAAGCTCATGGATACATAAAAAACATAACAAAAACGACAATTTCGTATTATAAATGTAAACCTTTGGTTAGGCCAAGACCTTTTATGGTTTTTTATCGCGACAAGATAGAGTGACAGTCGATGGAGGGAGAGCAACATGGTTGCGAAGAAAAGTGAAGTCATTGTTCGATATGCGGAAACCGATGCTCAGGGCGTCGTTCATCATGCAACATATCCGATCTGGTTTGAAGAGGGACGCTCCGATTTTCTCCGACAGATCGGTACTCCGTACAGTGAATGGGAGCGGATGGGCTATTTTGTTGTGGTGGCCGATCTGTCCCTGCGCTATCTGGCTCCGGCGTATTATGAAGACCAGCTGGTTGTCGAAACCACGCTGCAACGCCTGAAAAAACGACTGATCGAGTTTTCTTACCGTATCTGTCGCGGTGACGAGGTGATCGTTCAGGGTAGCAGTCGTCATTTGATCGTGGGTCCCGACAAGCAGCCGTGTGCTTTGGATGGAGACTTTTTCGCACGACTCAATCAACTGTTAGAGGAACAGCAACCGTCATGATTAAATCTGTAACGGCAGCAAAATATCATCCGTTGATCGAGCAAATTCGCCAGCTGGCGCTCACCTATGTGCAGCCCCATGCGGCACAATGGGATCGGGAGAATCGTTTTCCTCTCGAGCAGGTCAAGGCTCTGGCAGAACATGGGTTGTTGGGTATTTGCATCGATGCGCAATGGGGCGGGCTGGGGAAATCTCTGGTGGAAATGGCCCTGATCATTGAGGGTGTGGCGCGTTACGATGCGGGCATGGCTCTGACGCTGGCATCGCACAGCCTGGTTTGCGACCATGTGCAGCGGTTCGGTTCTGCTACGCAAAAACAACGCTACCTGCCGGGATTGGCAAGCGGAACAACGTTGGGGGCCTGGGCTCTGGCGGAAACGGGCAGTGGCAGCGATGCGGCGTCGATTAAAACCCGCGCCGTTAAAACAGAAACCGGCTGGCTGCTCAATGGCCGTAAAATGTTTGTCACCCAAGGCTCTGTTGCCGGTGTTTACGTGGTGATGGCACGCAGTGGTGAGCATAAAAAATCAGCAATCAGCGCATTTCTGGTCGACAGCGGAACCGCCGGAGTAAAGCCTTCCGCGCCGCTGGAAAAGCTCGGCTGTCGCAGCTCCAATACCACCGCAGTTCATTTTGATCAGATCCAATTAACCGATGAACAGTTGCTGGGCGAGGAACATCGTGCCTTGGCTGCTGCGTTCAGTCTGCTGGATCATGGTCGCGTGACCATTGCTGCGCTGGCCTGTGGCATTATTCGCGGCTGCCTTGAAGAATCGCAGCGCCATACCGCGCGTCGGCAACAGTTCGGCACGCCGATTAACACGTTTCAGGCGGTACAATGGCCTATGGCTGACATGGCGACCCACTATGATGCTGCCTGGTTGCTGACCGAACGGGCAGCACAACTGTGTGATGACGGCCAGGGCTGCGGCACCTCTGCAGCGAAAGCCAAGCTGTTTGCCGGGGAAATGGCCGTGAAAAGTGCCGAGCGCGCGGTACAGTTACAGGGGGGCTATGGTTTTTTGAAAAACAGTTGCGTTGAGCGGTTTTACCGGGATGCCAAGCTGTGTGATATTGGTGAAGGAACGGCCGAAATTCAACGTCTGGTGATTGCCCGTGAATTGATTGCACCAAAAGCAGGGTAAGACTGCCCATGTCGCCAGCTTTACAGGGTTTGTGAGTTTTAGCACTGACGGAGTATGCGGCTTGTAACAATAAAAAAAGCAGGAAGGGGCTGCCTTCCTGCCACATTTCATTTAAGGGGATGATCAAGGCCACGCGAATTGCGTGGCCTTTTTCTTGAAACGGATTATTTACATTATGCGCATTCGGAATAACCGCAGGCGTGGCAGACACAACATCCGCCTTCATGCTCAACAGGACCACCACACTCGGGGCAGGCACCGCCATTTTGCTGGAAGCTTTCTTCCTCTTCCTGCTGCATATGCATTTGAATGGCTTTAGCCAGAGCATCGGCACAAGAGGTGATGCGGTTATTGCCAAAACCGGACGGCTTATGGCAGGAGATGCCGATCAGCTGTTTTACCGATTGACGCGCCTGAACACCACTGCGCCAGGCTAGCGAAACCAGACGTCCCAGAGCTTCACATTGTGACGCGGCACAGCCACCGGCTTTACCCATGGTGGTGAAAACTTCGAACAGACCCTGTTTGTCTTCGTTGATGGTGACATACAGCGGGCCACAGCCGGTTTCCATCTGATAGGTGGCGCCGGTCAAGGTGCGAGGACGATCCCGCTTGCGCGTCGCTTTTTTGTTCTCCATCGGCACAGAGGTTTCGTCGTTGTCGGCTTTTTTCACCGAGAGCACCTGGGCGTCGCGGGAACCGTCACGGTAGATGGTTACCCCTTTACAGCCACTTTCATAGGCCATCTGGTAAACTTGAGACACATCATCGCGATTGGCGCTGTTGCAGAAGTTAACGGTCTTCGATACGGCATTGTCGGTGTATTTCTGGAAGGCCGCCTGCATGCGGATATGCTCTTCCGGGGTGATGTCGTGGGCGGTAACAAACACTTCACGTACATCTTCCGGGATCTGATCAAAATCCTGAATCGTGCCTTTTTCAGCAATCAGTTTCATCAGTTCAGGTGAGTAGAAACCGCGCTCTTTCGCCACTTGCTCAAACAGCGGGTTGACCTCGACGAGAATGTCGTTATCCATGACCTGACGGACATAAGACACAGCGAACAGCGGCTCAATGCCACTGGAGCTGTTGGCGATGATCGAGATGGTTCCGGTTGGTGCAATGGTGGTGCAGGTGGCGTTGCGGATCTTCGGCTCCTGATTGAGATCAAACACGCTGCCGGAGAAGTTGGGGAACTCTCCACGCTGTTTAGCCAGTTCGCGTGATGCCTGATGAGCCTCATCGTTGATGAACTTCATCACTTTGCCACCCAGCTCAGCGGCATCCTGATCACGGTAGGAGATACCCAGACGGATCAGCATATCTGCCCAGCCCATGATTCCCAGACCGATTTTACGATTGGCCAGAGACATTTCGGCGATCTGCGGAATTGGGTAGTTGTTGACCTCGATGACATTGTCGAGGAAACGTACTGATGTCCATACGGTCTGGCGTAATTTATCCCAGTCCACCTGGCCGTTTTTAACCATCATATTGAGGTTGATGGAGCCCAGGTTGCATGATTCATAGGGCAGCAGCGGTTGCTCGCCACATGGGTTGGTACTCTCAATTTCGCCGATGTGCGGCGTGGGATTGTCACGGTTAAGGCGATCAAGGAAGATGATGCCCGGTTCGCCGTTGGTCCAGGCCAGATCAACGATGTGATCAAAAACCTTAACGGCGGACATGCGGTCACAGACTTCGCCGGTGCGAGGATTGACAATGTCGTACTCACCATCGGTTTTAACCGCTTCCATGAAGTCCTCGGTCAAACCGACAGAGATGTTGAAGTTGGTCAGGACCGTTTGATCCCGCTTGCACATGATGAAATCCATGATGTCCGGATGGTCGACGCGTAAAATCCCCATATTGGCGCCACGCCGGGTACCGCCTTGTTTAATGGTTTCGGTGGCCGCATCAAACACTTTCATGAAGGACAACGGACCGGATGAAACACCTTTGGTGGACAGAACCACATCATTGGCCGGACGAATGCGGCTGAAGGAGAAGCCGGTGCCGCCTCCACTTTTGTGGATCAGAGCCGTATTTTTGATGGCCTCGAAAATGCTCTCCATGGAGTCCGCAACCGGAAGAACAAAACAGGCCGACAGCTGGCCCAGTTCGCGTCCGGCATTCATCAATGTCGGCGAGTTGGGCAGGAATTCCAGATTGGTGATCATGTCATAAAATTCCGCCGCCACTTTTTTCGTATCCGCTTTTTTGTCGAAATTTTTCTCAGCCTCGGCAATGGCATTGGCAACCCGCTCGAACATGTTGGCCGGGGTCTCCAGGGTGCGTCCTTTTTCGTCGCGTTTGAGATAGCGACGCTCCAGCACCGTCAAGGCATTATTGGTAAGCGGTAAAGTAGCGTTTTTAGCGGTTTTTGACATGGGGGATTCCTTTGCTTAATGTTGATGTTTACACCATATGGGGTAGTTGAACTGGATTTAAAACACAATATATCGTATGTGTCAATAAGGTTAATGTTAGGTGACTGTTTGTAAAAAACTCCTATGGAGAATCCCTTGCCTTTGCCCCTTCATGATGGTAGTTTTCAATAAAAACAAAGTGCTACACAGACATTTTTGCCATACCAATTCTGAAAATCACCTCTCCTTGACGGCCTCGTTTCCGGGAGGGAAATCAGTCGGAAAATGGTGCCAACTCAGTTGTTTTGTGAGGTTTTTTAGAATGATTATTCTTGAAACCACTTGTGCAAAAAAAATCTGATTTTTTTGCTGAAAATTATCTGTCAGGGGGAAGAGTGACCTCATCGCATACCGACGAGACAGTTATTTATCTGGATAATTCCGCGACCAGCTTTCCCAAGCCCGAAGCGGTGTACCAGACCCTTGATCATATTTCCCGAACCTGTGCGGCGAATCCCGGACGTGGCAGTCATAAGTTAGCCCATCAGGCGGCCATCCAGGTGCTTCAGGCGCGCATGGCCGTGGCAAGCTTGTTTGCCGTCGAAGACTGTTCACGAATTATTTTCACGACCAATGCCACTCAGGCGATTAACCAGGCGCTGTTTGGTTTGTTGCAGCCCGGCGACCGGGTTGTCACCTCAAGCATGGAACATAACGCCGTGGCCCGGCCGCTGCACGCGTTGCAAGAGCAGGGGGTGATCGTCGATAAAATTCAGGCCGATGCCTGTGGTCGCATTACCTTGCAGCAGGTGATCGACGCCTGCACACCAGCACCACGCCTTGTGGTGATCAATCACT
Organism: Desulfuromonas sp.; assembly: GCA_002869685.1. GTDB lineage: Bacteria > Desulfobacterota > Desulfuromonadia > Desulfuromonadales > Desulfuromonadaceae > Desulfuromonas. The sequence goes on along the minus strand of PKUE01000185.1, from coordinate 18,960 downwards.
GTTCCAATGTCACAGGAACAACACAACCCATTCAAGAAATTGGTCCTTGGTGTCGCCGCCAAGGCATATTGTTTATGGTCGATGCGGCCCAGAGTGCTGGAGCCTATCCCATTGATGTCCAGTCCATGGCCATAGATCTTCTGGCTGCTCCCGGACATAAATCGTTGTTAGGCCCACCGGGAACCGGATTCCTTTACGTTGCACCCGGCCTGTCGTTACGTCCATTGATGTACGGTGGCACGGGAACCCTGTCCACCCACCTTGAGCAGCCCGAGCAGATGCCGGAGCATCTGGAAAGCGGCACGCTCAATACTCCAGCGCTGGCAGCGCTGGCTGCGGGGATTCAATTTGTTGTCAACGAAGGGATCGGCACCATCCATCATCACGAATTGATGCTGGCTCAACGTCTACGCCAGGGGCTGCGTCAGCTTGACAAGGTTACGCTTTACGGACCGGATAACACCACCGTGGTTTCTTTTACCGTCGAAGGGCTTGATCCTGCCGAGATCGGGTTTAATCTTGATTGTGAACACGGCATTGCCGTGCGTGTCGGTTTGCATTGCGCTCCAGATGCTCACCGGACGCTTGGCAGTTTCCCCCAAGGGACTGTTCGGGTCAGTCCCGGCTACTTCAATACCGAGCAAGAGATTGATCAACTGATTCATGCCATGACAGTTATGTGCTCTGCATAACTCATTCAGATCGTTAACCTTTACAGTGAGGTCTTATGCCGAAAAAGTATGTTCTCGATACCAATGTATTGCTGCATGATCCCCAGGCGTTACTGAAGTTTGAGGATAATGATGTTGTTATTCCTATTACGGTTATCGAAGAAATTGACACCTTCAAGAAAGATCTCAACGAGATCGGTCGCAACGCCCGTCATGTTTCCCGCATGCTCGACAATTTGCGGGCCCAAGGAAGTCTGACCCAAGGTGTTGAACTCGAAAGTGGCGGCAAGCTGACCGTTATTTTATTCACTCAGGATCACGCTAAACTGCTGCCCCCGGAATTACGTATTGAGCGTGGGGACAATCGGATTCTAGCCGTGGCGGTGGCGTTGCAGGAAAATTCTGCGGACAAGGTGATTTTTGTCACCAAAGACACCAACCTGCGGATCAAAGCCAATGCGCTCGGGTTGGTGGCTCAGGATTATCAGAACGACAAGGTCTCCATTGATGAGCTGTATTCAGGCACTCTCGAGTTACATATCAGCACCGCTGAGATCGACCGCTTTTATGGACAGGGCTATCTTGAATTGCCTGACCACGAACTGAAACCCAACCAATGTCTGACCCTGATCGACGAAACCAATACCTCGCACACGGCTCTGGCCCGTTTTGATCAGGCCTCCAATCGCTGTGTGCCGTTGATCAAAATCCCCAAAGAGGGGATCTGGGGAATCACCAGTCGCAACCGCGAGCAGAATTTTGCCTTTGATCTGCTGCTCGATAGCAATATTCAACTGGTGACGTTGGTCGGCAAAGCCGGAACCGGGAAAACCCTGCTCGCCATTGCCGCCGGATTACAGAAAGCAGCCGATGAAGGGCATTACAACCGTTTGCTGGTGTCCCGCCCGGTATTTCCCATGGGCCGCGATCTCGGCTTTTTGCCCGGTGATGTTGAAGAAAAGCTGGCCCCGTGGATGCAGCCGATCTTCGATAATGTCGAATTGCTGTTGAGTTCGGTCGAAGAACGCGGCAAGCGCAAACGTGGCTATCGTGAACTGGTGGATATGGGATTGATGGAGATTGAACCGCTGACATATATCCGCGGTCGATCCATTCCTAATCAATATATGATCGTTGATGAAGCTCAGAACTTGACACCGCACGAAATAAAAACCATTATCACCCGTGCCGGGGAGGGGACTAAGATCGTCCTTACCGGCGACCCGTACCAGATTGATAATCCGTATGTCGATGCGTCCAGTAACGGACTGGCGTATATTGTTGAGCGATTTAAGGACCAGCCCATTGCCGGTCATGTTACTCTGACCCGCGGTGAGCGGTCGGGTTTGGCGGAGCTTGCTGCCAACATTCTGTAACATTTAGCCAGAAACGAAACACATGCTTGTTCTTGCCATTGAGTCTTCCTGTGATGAAACCTCCGCTGCTGTCGTGCGTGATGGTCGCCAGGTTTTAAGCAATATCATCGCCTCACAGGTGGATGTCCATGCCCGCTATGGCGGTGTGGTGCCTGAATTGGCAGCCCGCAAGCATCTTGAAGCCTGTCCGGTAGTGATCGATCAGGCGTTACAACAGGCCGGTGTTTCATTGAATGATATCGAAGGGGTCGCTGTCACCAGCGGCCCCGGTTTGATCGGAGCTCTGCTGGTTGGATTATCTACGGCAAAAGCTCTGGCCTACAGTCTGAATATTCCTCTGGTCGGTGTCCATCATATTGAAGGACACATCCTGGCCCCCTTGCTTGAGCAACCCATTGAATTTCCCTATCTCGCGCTGGCGGTTTCCGGTGGTCACACCCATCTGTATCGTGTCGATGGCGTTGGTCAATACAGCCTGCTGGGGCGTACCCTTGACGATGCGGCGGGTGAAGCCTTTGACAAGGTGGCTAAAATGTCGGGCCTGACCTATCCCGGCGGGGCGCTGATCGACAAACTGGCCCGCCAGGGTAATGCCGATCGCTTTGAATTTCCCCGTCCCATGCTCCATCGTTCCGGATTCGATTTTAGCTTCAGCGGCATCAAAACCGCTGTGCTGACCCAGATCAAAAAACTTGAGGCCCCCCTTGAAGGTCAGCTGTTGCAGGATCTGGCTGCTGGCTTTCAGGAAGCCGTTGTCGATGTTTTGAGCAAAAAAGCGTTTAAGGCCGCCAAGGAATACGGCCTGTCACGAATTGTCGTTGCCGGAGGCGTTGCCTGCAACAGTGGTCTGCGTGAGCGCTTTGCTGAGATGGCGGACAACAAAGGGATGACGGTGTATTTTCCGGCGCCGCTGTTATGCGCTGACAATGCCGCCATGCTGGCTGTCGCTGGAGATTTTTACCTGTCACGCGGATATCGGGCGGATCTTGCCCTTAATGCCCGCTCAAACTGGCCGCTGGAACAGGTCAAGGTGTCCGAGTTCCTTGGCGGGGCACAACGCGGATAACGGCTATGTGGCGGCGTTGGGGATTTATTCGACAAGCCAAATTGATGCTGCTGCGGTTCCTGCGCTTGCGCGGCCAACCTGATGAAATCGCAAAAGGTTTTGCGCTGGGTATCTTTATCGGCATGACGCCGACCCTCGGTTTTCAAATGATTCTGGCCGTTCTGTTTGCCATGTTGTTGCGAGAAAACAAACTTGCTGCGGCGATTGGCGTGTGGATTAGCAATCCGATTACCGCGGCTTTTATTTACGCTGCCGAGTATGAAACCGGGCGCTTTATTCTCGATATGCCGCACCTGCATTTCCCCGGTGAGATGACCCTGGAAACCATCCAGCATTTTGGCTACGAGCTGATGATTCCCATGTGCCTTGGCAGCCTCATCTATGGAATCTTACTCGCGGCAGTCAGTTATGCCCTGGTCTTGCGGATGGTTCCGACCCTGAAAACCTGTCGGGTTCCGCGCTGGCCACGTCCCTTTAAAAGAAAGCTTAACCGTCATGACGGCTAATCATCGTCCACGCAAACGCTTTGGACAGAACTTCCTCAAAGATCAGAATGTCATTGCCGCGACCATCGCTGCCGCCGAACTGTCCGATACAGACCACGTCCTCGAAATTGGTCCCGGTCGCGGCGCGCTGACTGATCGCATGCTGCCGGTGGTGGAGCATCTCGACATTATTGAGATTGACCGCGACCTGGCGGCACATCTTCAGGAACGCCAGACGCCCAACATGACTGTTCACGTCGGCGATGCCTTGCGCCTCAATTGGGAAAAGATGCTGTCCGCGCCGCCGTACAAACTCGTGGCTAATCTGCCCTACAATATCTCCAGTCAGATCCTGTTTAAGATGATCGATCACCGCCATCTGTTTGAGCGCATGGTGCTTATGTTTCAGAAAGAGGTGGGTGATCGGCTGCGCGCCGAACCCAGTTCAAAAGAATACGGTTCCTTGACAGTGCTCTGTCAGCTGTGGTTCGATGTCAGCCGGGTTGTCCTGGTGCCGCCAACGGCTTTTTATCCGCAACCAAAAGTCATGTCTGAAGTTCTCTGCCTGAAGCGACGTGCTCAGCCACGCGCCGAAGTCACCGATCCGGCGTTTTTTGGTCGTGTGGTCAAGGCAGCATTTGCCCAACGGCGCAAGACATTGCGTAATTGCCTGATCACTGCTGGTTTTACTGCCGAACAACTTGAGCAGGTGACAGCCGATACCGGCCTTGATTTTGGACGCCGTGGTGAGACCCTGGGCATTGATGAGTTTGCCCAGCTGGCCCGTGTCTTAGCCAATTAGGTCGCTACTGTATTGATTCCCCGCGTTTATGACGCAGTCCAAACAATAAGGAGATTTACGTGCAACAAAAAAACATTACCGTAAACGGTACCGCAATCAGTCAGTTCGATTTTATTAACGCTATGCAGAGCTACTCGATGGAGCTGTACCGTAAGACGGCCGATCAACTCAGCGCTGAGGAGATCGAACAAGTGCAAGGTCTTGCTGTCGAGCAGATTGTTGCCCGCGAGCTGATTTTTCAGACAGCTTTAGCTGAAGGCACGATTGCGGACGATGAGCAGATCAAGGCAGAAATGCAAAAGGTTATGGCCAACTTTCCCAGCGAGGAGGAGTTCTTTGCAACTCTGAAAAAAGCTGGCATAGATGAAGACAGCTATTACCGCATGCTGCGTCAGGATCTTTCCGTTAAAATGATGACTGAAAAGAAGCTGGCTGGTGCGCCGTCACCGGCGGCTGAAGAGATCAAGGCCTTTTATGATGAGCACCCGGATCAGATGAAGAAACCCGGCCAGGTACGTGCCAGCCACATTCTGATCAAAGTAACTGAAGATAACCGTGAACAAGCGCAGCAGAAAATTGAAGCACTGAAAAAAGAGGTGACCGGCGACGCGGCACAATTTGGCGATCTAGCCCGTCAGCATTCGGCCTGTCCGAGTAAGGAAAAAGGCGGCGATCTCGGTTTCTTCGGGCCCGGTGCCATGGTTAAAGAGTTCGATCAGGCGGCATTCTCCCTAGCCCCCGGTCAGATCAGCGACATCGTTGAAACTCAGTTCGGCTTTCACCTGATCCTTGTTACCGAGCGCAAGGATTCTGAAGCTCTCGAATTTGAAGAAGTTGCCCCGCAGATTGAATCCTTCATCAAGGACCAAAAAGGGGCCATCCTGCTGCAGGCCTGGGTGGAAGAGATGAAAGAAAAAGCTGAAATCGATATTGCCTGATCTGTCTGGTCAGAAGAGGGGAGACTGATGACTTATCCCGTTCCATCGATACCCTGTCTGACCACCCTTAAAGAGCTCAGCAGTACTTACGCCCTGCCGATCTATCTGGTCGGCGGGGCGTTGCGTGACACTCTGCTGCAGCGTCCCTGTCGCGATTTTGACCTGATTACCCCAGGTGATCCGACCCCCATCGCCCAAAAATTAGCCAAGCAACAATCCGGTCACTGGTTCTGGCTTGACCGGCAACGCCTTTACAGTCGCGTTATTCTTAAAAGTGACGACACCACGCTGCAATACGATTTTGCGCCGTTTCGGGCGGATACCTTGCCTGATGACCTGCGATTGCGTGACTTCACGATCAATGCCATGGCCTGCGCTCTGGACAACCTGAGTCAGTGGATAGATCCCCTTGCCGGCAAACAAGACCTGGAAAACCGTCTGCTGCGTGAATGCAGTCCTCAGAGCTTCTCCGATGATCCGCTGAGAATGCTCAAAGGGATACGTCATTGTGCCCAATTTGAGTTGTCTGTTGAGGACACCACCTGGCGCCATTGCCAAAAGTACGCAGTGCAGTTGTCTCAGGTAGCCGGTGAGCGCATTCGGCAGGAATTGGCTCTGCTGTTTGCTCAAGATTCGCCTCGTGACGCACTTCAACACTTTCATCAAAGCGGATTACCTCAGGCTCTGGGGCTGCCCGACATGACGCAGGAACCGGCTCTGCTGCCAATCGATCATGGCTATTTAAGTCAAGTTTTTCCGCAAGCGGCTTATCGCTATGACCAGGGGTTGTGTGATGAATTCACCTTGAAGTCCATGTCTAACTTTTGCCGTTATGTCAGTAGCTTAGATGTAGACTTTTACAGAATACATGAGCTTTTAACTGCACTCAAACTCAGCCGCAAAGGGGCTCGTTTGGTTGCCTTTTTCCATCGGTTATTGCGTACAGATTCCAAGATTCTCCATCAGCAGGAAACAACCGATCGTATGCGCCTGTTGTGGCTGGAAGATCTACACGCGCCTCTGCCCGAAGCGCTTCTTATGCTTGGCGTTGTTGAACGAAGGGCGGCCATGCAGAGTTGCTGGCGACGGTTGTATGAACAGAGTGATGCGTTGTTGGCCAACGGCCGTGTCCGGCCTCTGCTCAGCGGCACACGTTTGAAAGAACTGTGCCCGGATCTGCCCGGCCAAGAATTTGGAAATGTGCTGCGTATGCTCCGTTTGATCGAATTAAAAGGGAAGATCGCTACCGCGCAACAGGCTGAAAATTATCTGATTCAGTGGTGTGAAAGCCATTGACAGTTGATCTGTTAATCTCCTATACTCGCCATCGCACTGCGGGAGTAACTCAGTGGTAGAGTGACAGCTTCCCAAGCTGTAGGTCGCGGGTTCGAACCCCGTTTCCCGCTCCAATAAAGAACAAAGGGTTAGTCGATTCTTCGACTAACCCTTTTTGTTTTCTCACGCCTAATCAGTTGGACAGATGATCGCCTGGTTGCCGTTCTTTTTTGATCGCATCCAAAGCATCCTGCGCTTGTTGTTGCCTTCTCTCGATCTGAATTCTCACGGCGCGCCAATTATCATAGACCTGTGGATCATCTTCCATCCACTGCATCAGCATATCTGCAGCATCGTGCGGGCGATTGTCATTTTCTGCAGCGATGATTTCTCTCCTTAACTGTTCCTGATCCCCTTGTTTGCCAACGATGAGCCGGTTTAATAATTTTTTGATGGCAAGAAAGACCGAGACGCTGCGCAAGAAATCCATATTTTCCAGATTGAAATTCCAACCCAGAAAGTAAACGATATAGAAAGACAGTAACTTATCTTCAATTTCCTCCGGTGATCCCGGTGTTGGCAGCCATTGAGGACTGTCTTCTTCCAGACCATCACCAACCCCTAAGTCATTCTGGATCTTTTCAACAAGAGCCGTCAGGCTTTCGATGATTTCGTTCTTGGGCCGATAGATGTCCACTTCAAACAACCTGTGGCGCCAGACGCGGTCAGATTTTTTATGACTCCATTTGGTGTTGGTTGGTTGGGCTTCAAGCCACGCCTTGCTGGCTTCTTTAAACGTCAGTTGCTTAGCCGTTTGCCCCGGCCAGCGATCGGCGATTTCGAAACTCGTAATGATCTTTTCGAGATACATGGCACAATTATCAACGAATCTGAGCCGTTCTTCGTCCGAAGACAGGCATTTGTAGCCCAAGGATTTAAGCTCAAGATCCATCAACACTTGATCCTCAGCCGTAAGCTGCTCGTCAAGGGGCATAAACGCATAACGCAGCAGTTGCGGACCGTTTTCAATCACGCGGATTTCAGGGGCAATGGTTAAAAACAGGACATTGAGGGCTTCGATCTTATTATCGTAAGGAATTTCAGACGTGTCTGGAGAATTCTCCAGAAGTTCCAGAGCATGAGAACGATATTGCTTGATGTAACCCGGCAAAGCCCGCAACGGTTTGCCATCTAAAAAGGCAGAAAGCCATCCGGCTGTAAAACCAAGAATGATGCCCTGATTGGCCCGCCTGTAGCGTTCAAATAATTGAGACGTGGGGATACTGAGGATATCTTCGTACATTTGAAACCCTGTCTGGTTTAAATGGCTGTCGATCAACTTTATATTGGAAAGGCGATCTGGCCGGTCTGTCTGAATGTGCCCGGGATGAACAGGGCATAAGCCTGGAATTTACTGTTAATGATGATATCACTGACGATGAGAAAAAAGCTATTGCGGAATTGTCTATTTTTAACTTTTGCCTAAGGTTAGATTTGTTGGCCGGGGTCGGTAAAAGGGGAGGTGATTGGGGCAGTACTCGTTGGGCGTGTGGTTAAACTACCGCCGGGATGCTGCGCCACATCCCGGCGGTTGATCTATTTTTTTACAAATCCAACTTCCAGATATCGTACTGATTGCCATCACGGGTTGAGGTGAAAAACAGACTGGCGCCATCGACTGACCACACCGGCTCAAAGTCGTAGCCCTGGGTGGTCAGCTGGGTGCTGGTATCACTGACGACATCGTAGATCCATAATCCGGCACGGCCATCCTGATTGTAAGACCAGAACACCGCTTTGCTGGCGTCGGGAGAAAACAGAATGCCGCGGTCGCCCAACGTAGCGGACTTGGAGATCAACCGCATATTGTCAGTGCTGGCGGTGTTGGTGGTAGCATCAAGGGTCAGATCGGCGATGACGGCCAGATAACTGATGCGATCTTTGCCGCTGGTGTCACTCATGGCTTCGGCGGTAAAGGAGATACTGATGCCGTCAGTGGCCATGTCGCTGAGCTGAACCGAGTGCGGGCCGTCCCAGGTGTAGATATGCGGATTGGCGTAGCCGTTTTCAAAGGTCATAAACTGCTCAACGGTGAGGCCGTACTCGCCGGATGGGGCGACTTTGTAGGCCATGACGCCATCGGTGTTAAACCAGGGAGAGGTCTCCATGTCGACGTCACTGGTCAGCTGATAGCTGGTAAGGCCGTCAATGGAGATCAGCCACACATCCCAGTTGTCTGTGGTCTGCTTGGCGTAGGCGATGTAGTTGCCATCCGGTGTGAACACCGGCCGCTCAATGCCCTGGCTACTGTTGTCGAGGGTGATAACGTTGCCGTCAAGGTCGGAGATTTGCAGCAGGTGCAGAGCATTGACGGTATCATACGCCCAAAAGGCGATGTGCTGACTGTCCGGGCTGAACCGCTGCCAGCCTTGCAGATGCGTGGAAGCAGACAGTTGGTGCAGGTTAGTGCCGTCGGAATTCATCAACCAGATTTGCTCCTGGCCGCTGCGGGTGGACACCCAGGAGATCAGATTGCCATCGGGGCTGGTGATCGGCATGGTGTCCTGCGCCGGATCGCTGGTCAGCTGGGTGAGGGGGTATGCCTCACTGGCGTAGCTGTCGGGTAGAACTACCATGGGATCGGCGTCGGGATGGTTGGGTGGCATAGGCGAGGGTAGGCGGTGACAGCGGTAGCACGACTCGATATTGTCGTTAGGAATCAACTGTCGGGTCGGTAATGGCAATCGCGGTGGAAAGCTGAAACCGAAGTTGGCCCCGGCCAGACTGTACGTGGCCCGATAGATCAGACCATTGCTGTCGATCTGATAACGGCTGGAATCGGGCGTTGAGCCGTCACCGCCGGTCAGAGTCGTGAGTTCGTCACTGCCGTGACTGATGGCGTTATCGTCGTGCAGGGTTCGCACCGGGCCAAGGGCATTGATGAACGCCCCTTTGTTGGTGGGCGTTTCAATGCCGGTGAGCAAGCCTTCTGTGATGGTCTGATGCACGTTGGCCGGGGCGGTGACCGTGGCGTCGCGGCCGTGGATGTAACTTTGCTCTTCGACAATTACTTTATAGGCTTTGGCCATCGCCAGAGCGCGTTCGCTTGACGGGTAGAGCAGCAGCGACACATCGTCATGAAGTTCCTGCAATTTATCGCTGTCGACTCCCCCCTCGGCGATGAAGAAGTTGTCCATCACTTCCGTATTATTGCGGAACTCATCTCCGGCTCCGTTGTACATCAGATAAAAGCTGTACTCGTACTGCACACCGGCGCCATCGATCTCAATTTTTGGTTCAACGGTGCCTTGGCGATTGATCTGGGTCCAGTGATACCAGCCCTGGCGCTCGGTACGATCGGCGGCCAGTTTACGCGGAAACGAGAAAATGCCATCCACCGTGGCACCGATGCCGCTGTGGCAGCCGATGCAGAAAGCGGTTTCTTCGTAAGTCTGCGGACGCAGATCGCCGTTGGCGTCTTCGATAAACCCCTGATAGAGCCAGCCCTGATCATTATTTATCCCTTGCTCGACATTGCCGATCAACTGACGGGTACGGTCGGGAAAATCGTCATTCTCTTTGACCTCATCGAGAGCCGCCTGCAACAGCTCGGAATAGGTCTGCCAGGTGCGTTTGATGGCGTAACGCAGCTCTTTGATGCGTGGCGCCAGCTTGGTGGCATCATTGCTGTCATCAAGATCAACATAGCGCACGGTATGGAGGAATTCGCTCCCTTCGGGGAACAGACCCGCCGCAATATGAAGCTCCCCCGCATCCAGCTGCGTTTTCGCCTGACCGACATAGGACATCTCGCGGCCTTCGGTCGGAGCCCAGTCGTAAACAACAGTGTCGGCAGTGGCCAGTTCACCATCTTTATTGAGATCGACAGCGTAGCGGGTTTCATCAACGGTGGCGTAGAGCAGCACGTCACGGCGGCTGACCATGGCTTCAACAATGGCCAGGTTGATTTTGTAGACGTCAAGATCGAATGCGCCACTGGTGTTATTGTGAAAACTGTCAGCCAGACGAATCAGCACGTCGTTGACCGAGCCGTTGGTCGGCCAGAAGGTGCTGGGAAATGACGCGTAGGCAAACGCGCGCCAGCCGGTGTAATCGTCGCCGTGGCGATCGAAGCCCTCGTCGTCAAAATTGAACCGGCAGTCAGGAATATAGCCATCCCAAACACCGTCTTCATCAAAATCCCAATCAAGGGCGAGGTTGTTGAGTTTTTTGGCCAGAATAATCTCGCCCTCACTGTTGAGGTAGTTGTCGGTCCGAATGTACTCAAGAATGGCGGCATCGGAGATTGCAGCGACTTCGGCACTGCGGTCGACAAACAGGTTGGTCCAGGGGTTGGTGAGCAGTGCCGCCGGAAAGCTGTATTCGAGCTGTAGATCCATATCATCAATGTAGTTGGGCGGAATTGACGCCGTATGGCAGGTAAAACACGGGTTATAGGCAGTTCCGCCTACTTCCGGCTGGGTGACGGTATAACACTGCGGCACGATGTAGGCCGCGGTGTTGGTAATGGTGGTGCTGCGTAAATCGGTAGTGACGTAGCTGTCGCTGGCGTCGTCGGTCGGCGATGTTGTTGACGAAGAACCTCCTCCGCCACCCCCACAGGCTGCGAGGGTTGTTAATAACAGTATTGAGACGATGGCTCGAAGCATGATTTTCTCCCTCCCTCTATAACGAGGAAAAGGGGGGCTTGAAAAAGCCCCCCAAATTGAATTGCATCTACAGGCAACAGCGGCAGAGCTGTTGTTAGTCGTTGCTTTCCATGTTCGGGAACGGACCGATATAGCCGGTATATGCGGCAGCATCCGCTGAATCAGACAGTTCGTCCTGATCGGATTCACCGTAAGGGTGCTGGATAACGCTCATCATGTACCCGTTGCCGCCGATGTTCGGATAGAAATAGGGCGACGTGGTCTCCGATCCATACGGAGTGGTCTGAATGCGGGTCAGCTCTTCGGCGGTCAGGTGATAGGCCCAGATCACATCATTCTGGTGACCACTGCCGGTGTCTTCACCGATGATCAAGGTGTTGTAGCCCGGAATGAACGTGACGTTGTCCGGGTTGGAAATACCGTTGACGTCACAGGTATTTCCGGCATAAACACTGCTATCCGGGTAGGTGGTCGGAATACCACTGACCAGGCCGGTCATGGTGGTGGCGACATAGCTGCTGCCAATATCACCATCGATGCCAAGGGCCAGTTCATAGACGGTGCCGCACTTGTTCTTGGGCAGGCGGATATCGTTGTTGCCGTTAAGGTCGTAAGTGGCATGATTGTCTTCCATGCCGTTACTGACCTCACTCATGCAAATATACAGGCTGTTGGTTGCCGCATTGAAGGTGATCCCTTCCTCTTTACGCAATTCGGTGGTGGCACCGAGATAACCGGCATAACGACGGGTTTCGAGACGTGAAGCGGCCTGTTCCATCCCTTCGTTGAGTTGCAGACACTCGAGGTAGGGCGAGGCATGTCCGGCATTGACCGGGGTAAAGCCGACGGAACAGGTGCCGTCAGCAGCAGGATTTTCAACGGTGAAAATATCGTTGAAAGTCAGCTTGGTTTCACCCGTGAGCAGAGAATCGATTTCGCTGTTGGTGGCATGACCGAGGCTGATCCAGTTGAGGTCAAAGGATCCACCATTGACATCGCTGGTTTGGGTGAACTTGGCGGCATACAAAGTGCCAGCACTCAGATCACCCGCAGTGTCAGCGACAAACATGAACAGGCCGACGTTAGTACCGTCATCGGACATATAAACGGTTCTCTGGTCAGGCAGAACATAGGCCAGTTCCAGTGCCATGCGGCCCATGGCGTAATGTTTGGTGACGCTGGTGCTGCCTGCGGCGTCAGTGACTTCAACTTCTACCGGATAACCGTAGTCATAAGGATTAAGCTGGGTCAGATCACCACCGTAGTAGGCGCCCATGGCACTGTAATAGGTATCTTCACTGACCCCATCGGCCAGGGTAATGATGCCGGTGGCCGGATCGTGGAAACGGGCATTAGGCTCGTATTCCTCGGAACCGAGATGGGTAATCCAAGGGGTCACGCTACCGGCACAATGGACCCAACCGCCGCGAACGGCAGAGAAGTCGATGGGGCGGGTGGAAATGGCTTCGAGGAAACCATCTTCATCCTGGGTCAGTTCACTGACGTACATGGCAGCCGGACGGCTTTCAAACTGGGACACCATGAACAGTGAACCATAGACGTCGAGCAGCGACGAGAAATCGTTGCTGTTGGAGATGGTGGTGGAACCGTCTTCTTCGGTGAGGGCATTGCCTTCGCTGTCGAGCAGCAGACCGAAGGTGTTTCCACCGAGGGTATCGCCACTGCGCAGGATGGTGTTAAAGCCGATGGCGGCACCGGCACCGTTGACGGATACGGACGGGGTTCCCCAGACCAGACGCTTTTCACTGTCCGTAGTGGGTACTGGCACATCTAGGAATTTAACGGCGGTCATCCCCTGACGACCCAGGGTGTTATCCACCGCTGTCGGACCTTCGGCACCCAGCGCCGGGAATGGTCCGATGTAACCGACATAGGCGGCAGCATCGGCCGGATCGCTGAGTTGATCCTGATCCGACTCACCGTAGGGATGTTGAACAACGCTCATCAGATAACCGAAGTTGTTAAGGCTCGGATAAATATAGGGTGAGGTGGTTTCCGATCCGTACGGAGTGGTCTGAATCCGGGTCAGGGCGGTTTCCGACATGTCGTAGGACCAGATCAGGTCGTTCTGGTGACCGCTGCCGGTGTCTTCACCGATGATCAGGGTGTCCTGGCCGGTGATGAAGGTGATGTTGTCGGGGTTGGCAATACCATTGACATCACAGGTATTGTTGGCGTAATCGCTGTCATCCGGGTAGGTGGTTGGTGTACCACTGACCATGCCGACCATGTCCTGAGCGACGTAGTCACTGCCAATGGTGGCATCGCTGGCGACAGCCAGCTTGTACACGGTGCCACATTTGTTGGCGGGCAAACGCACATGGTTGGGACCGCCGATGTCGTTGCTGGAGTTGTTTTCCATTCCTTTGCCGACCTCACTCATGGCAACGAACAGATTCATGTTGTCGGCATCGAAGGTGATTCCTTCCTCTTTGCGCAGCTCGGTCGTTGCCCCTTTGATAGCGGCATAACGACGTGCTTCAAGACGTGAAGCGATGGTGTCCATTCCTTCACGCACGGCCAGACATTCATGGCCCCAGGTGGTGTTGATTGAGGTGTAGCCACTGGCACAGGTGTTGTCTTCGTTAGGATCAACGGCATCAAAGATGTCGCTGAACACAACCTGATCGTCAATCGCCTGTTTGATCTCGTCGAAAGTGGCGTGACCGAGATCGATCCAGGCCAGAGTGAAAGAACCACCGTCGATATCGGAGGTCTGATTCAGCTGTGCGGCATACAGTGTTCCGGCTGTCAGATCTCCGACCGTATCGGCAATAAACATAAACAGGCCAACGTTGGTGCCATCATCGGAGATATAGACGGTTTTCCGGTCCGGCATAACATAGGCCAGTTCAATGGCGACGCGGGCCATGGCGTAGTGTTTGATCACGCTGTGGCTGCCGTCTTCCTGGACGATGACTTCAGTCGGATAGCCATAGGCATAGGGATTGACCACCGCCTTGATCTCTTCAGCCGTTACTTCTTCATCATAGAAGTTGACATCGAAGTAGTTGGACATGCTGCCGAAGTAGGAACCGATTTCGTCCTTGGTGGTTGCCAGCTCATAGCTGCGTGCATTGGGCTCATATTCTTCCGAGCCAAGATGGGTATTCCACGGTGTGACGCTGCCGGCGCAGGGGGTCCACAGTCCGCCCCATTTGGAAAAGTCGATATTGCGGGTGCTGACAGCGGTCAAGTAACCGTTTTCATCCTGTTCCAGTTCACTCAGATACATGCCGCCCGGCTGACTTTCAAAATGGGTGACACTGTAAATTTTATCGCCGAGATGAAGCAGCGAAGTAAAGTCGGTGGAATTGGAGATAAATTCCGAGCCGTCTTCCTGCAACACCGGTGCGCCCATGTAATTTCGAATCAGGCCGAAGGTTTCATCGCCAAAGGTGTCACCACTGCGCAGCAGGGTGTTAAAGCCGATGGCATAACTGGTTCCGTCGATGGTGATGCTGTCCGACGCCAGGATTTCCCGTTTGTCGGCATCGCTCACCGGGGTGGCAACGGCTGAGAAACTCATCTCGATGCCGTCATCGACCGGGGATTTCGAGTTGCTGTCACTGCATCCACTCAGTGCCAGTCCGGCCAGTAGTGGCAGCATCATGGCTGAACGGTAAAATGTCCGGCCAAAAAACCCCTGATATTTCATATTTTCCTCCTTGGTTGGTTCTTCCATTGAGAGATAAAAATCAACACCATTGTCTGCGCCTAACACCATTGTTTTGAGGGCGGCGGTAAACGCTCTAATCTTTGAATGATGTGATTAATAAAAGATTATCCAGGGGATAGATGGTGGTTAGAAGGCACAAAAATGGTTAGCAGATGAAAAGGGGGATTAGAGATTGAAGAGGGGGACGTAAATCTTATGTTGTCACACATGAAATGCACATGGTGAGATTTGCGGGCCGTCCTCATGTGTCTTGAGGAGGACGGCCCGTGAAGGGAAGTATGAATTCGTTGTATTTCAGCGGGTCGTTTTTTTAAGTGCGGCACGCTCGTGTACCAGCAGGTAAAGGCTCGGTAGCACAAACAACGTTAGCACCGTCGAGGTGAGAACACCGCCAACGACAACACTGGCCAGTGGGCGTTGAACTTCAGCACCGACGCCGACGGACAGCGCCATGGGTAAAAAGCCGACCGCATCGGTAATCGCCGTCGCCAAGACCGGAATCAGCCGCTGGCGAGATGCGGCGACCACAGCCTGACGCAGTGCCATGCCGTCATCGATCATGCTGCGGATGGCGGCAATGAGCACTTGGCCGTTGAGCACGGCAATACCCGACAGGGCAATAAAGCCGATGGCGGCACTGACACTGAACGGGATGGAGCGGCCATACAGCATGATCACGCCGCCAATGGCCGCCAATGGAATGCCGGTATAAATGATCAGCACGTCACTGAACCGTTTGAGGCTGAAATAGAGCAGGATAAAGATCAGCAGCAGGGTGATGGGCACGACAATCATCAGCCGTTGTTGAGAGCGCTCAAGGTTCTCAAACTGGCCACCCCATTCAATCAGGTAGCCGTCCGGCAGGGCAATATCCTCTGAGATGCGGGTGCGGGCTTCATCGACAAAGCCGGCAATATCGCGATCACGGACATTGACCTGTACTTTGAGCAAGCGCCGGCCCCATTCGCGGTTGATGGTGGAGGGGCGGTCAACCACACTCAAGGTGGCCAGTTGCTTCAACGGTAACACCGCACCGGTCCGCGTTGGAATAAGTGTATTGGCCAAAGCGACCGGATCATGTCGCAACTGGTCGGGAACGCGTAGAACCAGGGGAAAGGAGCGTTCCCCCTCATAGACATCACCCACTTTGGGGGTGCCGATGGCGCCGACAATATCGAGGACATCCTTGGCGGCCACCCCGTAACGGGCCAGTGCCTGGCGATCGACTTCAATCTGCAGGGTGGGTTGGCCGGTGATCTGTTCAACGGCGACATCGGCAGCGCCGGGGATGGCGGTCATCACGTGCTCGACCTGTTCTCCGAGTTCCACCAATGTGTCAAAATCCTCGCCATAGATCTTAATGCCGACGTCGCCACGAATGCCGGAAATCATCTCGTTGACGCGCAGTTCAATGGGCTGGGTCAAGACGCTGCGGATGCCGGGTAGGCCGTGTAAGGCCTGCTCAACCAGCGCCGTCAATTCATGCTGACTGGTTGCCCGTGTCCACTGCTCTTTGGGCGTCAGGGCGAGGAACATGTCGGTCAGTTCGGTGCCCATCGGATCGGTAGCCACTTCGGCGCTGCCGATGCGGCTCCATACCGTTCGTACTTCATCGGGAAATTCATCCATCAGCAGTTGTTCCATACGGGTGTTGTAGGCGATGGATTCCTCAATCGACACACCGGCAAGGCGGACAACACTGACCACCAGAGAGCCTTCCGACATCTTGGGCAGAAATTCACCGCCGAGGCGAAATGAAATGGCCATGGTGGCGATGAACACCAGCACCACAACACCGAGAAAGGCTTTACGCCAGTGCAGAGTGTGTGAAAGCAGGGTGGCGTATAGGTCTTTCATCCGTTGCGTAATCGCCCGCGTGCGTGGCTTGACCGTGCGTGGCAGGAAGGCAAAAGACAACACCGGTGTCAGGAACACGGCAACCAGCAGCGCGCCAAGTAGGGCGACGATAAAGGTCAGGGCCATGGGACTGAACATCTTGCCTTCGATCCCTTCCAGGGTCAGTACCGGCAAAAAGACGATGATGATAATGGCCATGCCGAAGATGATTGGTCGCACCACTTCGCGGCTGGATTCGAGGATAACGGCCAAACGTTCTCCGGCGGTCAGGGCGCGATTGAGTTCCATCTGACGCGCGGTTAAACGGCGCAGGTTGGCCTCGGTCATGACCAGAGAGCCATCAACCAGAATGCCGAAGTCGATGGCGCCGAGGGAGAGCAAACTGGCGGTAATGCCGAGGGATTGCATGCCCAGTGCGGCAAACAGCATCGCCATCGGGATGGTCGCAGCAACGAGCAGACCGGCGCGCAGGTTGCCAAGCAGTAAAAACAGCACGGCAATCACCAGGATGGCCCCGGCGACCAGGTTGTGCTCCACCGTGGCAATCACCTGATCAATCAACTCGGTGCGGTCATAGACGGTTTCGAGAATGACATCATCAGGCAGGGATTGGGCGACTGTTTCCAACGCCTGTTTCAATGCCAAGGTAACGTCGCGACTGTTCTCACCCATGAGCATAAAACCCAGGCCCATCACGGCTTCGCCCCGGCCTGCGGCAGAGACGGCACCACGACGCAGTTCATGATCAATGGCGACTTCAGCCACATCGCTGATGCGGATCGGCACGCCATCAACGGCATCAATGACGATTTCACCGATCTCTTCAGTGTTGCTGACCCGACCGAGGCCATGCACCAGCAAGGTCTGTCCACCGGTTTCAACTTGACCGCCGCCGACATTGGCGTTGTTGTCGCGCAGGGCGGTGGCCACATCGTCATAGGTCAGACCGTATTTGATCAGAGAGGTTGGCGACACAATGACGTGATACTGCTTCTCTTTGCCACCCCAGGAGTTGATCTCGGCAACACCGGGGACTTTGCGCAATTGCGGCTTGATCACCCAGTCGTGCAACGTGCGCAGATCCGCCAGAGTACGTTCGGGATTGTCGGAGCGCAGCATGTAATGGAAGACTTCGCCGAGCCCGGTTGAGATCGGCCCCAGTTCAGGTGGATCGATTCCTTCCGGTAACTGCACGGCAGCGAGCCGCTCCATGATCAATTGGCGCGAATCGAGAATCGCCATCTCATCTTCAAAAATGGCCACCACCTGTGACAGACCGAATTTTGAAATGGAACGGACGTGCACCAGCCCCGGCAGGCCGGAGACGGCGAGTTCAACGGGTAACGACAGTTGTTTTTCGATCTCTTCCGGTCCGAGGGCCGGCGCAATAGTGTTGATCTGCACCTGAACCGGCGTGGTGTCGGGAAAGGCATCAATGGGCAGATGAAACAGGGCCACGCTGCCACTGGCAAACGCCACGGCGAATAACAGAGCGACCACCAGACGATTGCGCAGGGAGATTTCAATCAGTTTATTGAACATCAGCACCTCCTAGTGATCTGCGCAGGAGGCGCCGAGACTGGCTTTGAGCACTTCCGATTTAAGTGCGTAGCCCTGTTGCACGACGATAGCGTCATCTGCATTGATCCCGGCAAGAGCAACCAGATGATCATGGCGTACGCCAACCTCAACCCGGCGAATTTCAAACAGATCGTCTTCATGGGCAATAAACACATAGGGTGTGTTATTCAGCATTTGCACGGCATTGGCGTCGATGGCCAGCCTCTGTTCTGACTCTTCTGTGATCAGAGCCACATCGCCATAGAGTCCGGCCTTGAGCAAATGATCGCTGTTGTCGATTTCAGCCAGGGCGGTCAACATGCTGCTGCGCGGGTCGATCTGGCTGCCGAGAAAAAACAGCGCACCGGTAAAGACGCGACCAGGCAGGGCGGCAAAACGGGTCTCAATCGGAGCTCCGGCGTGCAGGTGCTGAAGCTGCGATTCCGGGACTGAAATTTCCAGCCACAACGTGTCGAGGTTGGCCAGAGTGATGACGGCGGTCTGATCGGTGATCCGCTCCCCCTGGGCTGTCGTAACATCGGTCACGGTCGCGGCGAAAG
>PKUE01000184.1 GCA_002869685.1 Desulfuromonas sp. | reverse complement strand
TTCAGCCCAGTCGTTGTGGATCTCTTCGTGGCAGTCGATGCAAGCGGTTGAGTCATACATCTCAATCAGCTCTGCCAGGGTCTTGGCCTTGCCTTTGGTTGCTGCAATGGTGCCGTCACGACCAACGCCTGCGCCGATAGCGAAGACGAAGGTTGCGCTGAGCAGCACAATCAGCAATGAAAGGCTGATATTCTTGATTGATTTCATAGTGTATTCCTATTGAATGTGCGTAAAAGAGACCCGCATCTTGCGATGCGGGTCTCAGTGTTGAGCTATGATCGTAAAAGATCTTAGCAGCCGGTCAGCATGTCGTTGCCAGCTTTAGGAGCTGCAGCAGCGCCCTTTTCAACGTCCATTTCAACCTTAGCGCCTTCGGCAATGCCCTTAGCGTCAGATTTGGAAACTTCTACAGTCACTTTGTTGCCTTTGACTTTAACTACTTCGCCTTTAACGCTAGCGAATGCTGCACAGCTCAGACCACCAATAAATGCAGCGGCAGCCATCAGAACGATCATTTTTTTCATTTTGCTTCTCCTTAAGTGATTAAATAAAACCAGGAAGTTCGGCCTAGAAGAACGCTTCCATGGTCAGGTAAACTTGATCCATGCTGTCGATCGGAGCGAAGAACTGAGCATTGAGAGGATCGTCCAGTTCATCGATATCAACAGGAGCACCCAGCCAGTTGCCACTGCCGGTGTACTCGTACTCGTAGTGCTGGTAGCCAAGACGCATGAATGCTTTGCACTTGCTGCTGAGCATGTCACCAACAGGCAGGTCCCAGATCACATACGCCTCACCAACGTGACCGCGGGTTGCCAGTTTGGCTTGGGTCATGTCGTCGTGTGCCGGAGTCATAGAGATCCAGTTTTTGGTGCCGTAGTTGTACTCAAGACCGAACTTCAGGCCTTGGTCAGGCATGTCGTAGCGGATACCGCCGTAGATGCAGTAGCCGTCTTTCTGGCCGGGATCTTCCCACCAGGAACCGAGCAGGGTGGAACCCATCTCGTCAACGCCATCAGGATCGGTGCGGCTCCAACCACCTGCGAGGAAGTAGTTGAGGTCAGCGTATTTGTCCATGTAGACAAAAGAGGTGTGGTAGATATCGCCGAGGTTTTCAGTGTCCAGGTATCCGTCGCCTTCAACGACACCATATGCTTCGAGGGGGTTCATGAAATCAACGCCATCAGGAACGTTGACGATGTTAGCAGCCAGGAAAGCCTGGATGTTCATGAAACGGGGGCCTTTGTTGATCAGGTCCCAGCTCAGACCACCGAAGTCCATGTCGTCAAGCTCGTTGCCGTTCTCGGTCGGGCCTGCCTCGAAACCACGGCCATAGCAGAAGCGGATTTTGCTGTAGCCCATGAATTCGAAAGGATTTTCGAAAACTGCACCCAAAGTGGCGCCGTCAAAAGCGTAGTCCATGAAGTTAACCGGGGTTGCCATGCGCTTGCCGGTACCCATACGCAGGTGAGCCGGGGGGCCATCGGTGGTCGGACGGCGACCGATGGAGAACCATACCGGCAGATCCGCTACGCCGGTCCAGTTGATGTAGGCGCGGTCAACACGGACAATGCTGTCAGAAGGTTGACGAGTGGTAGCACCGTCCATCTCGGTGAAGCTGTTGAACATGTAAGGACCGTTGGAGGTGGGGTTGGACTGCATGCCCCAGGCTTTGTACATGGCCAGACGACCTTTGAATTCCAGGTTGTCAGAAACCTTGGCTTTCATGCCCAGACGGAAACGGTTGGTGTACAGGATGTCGTTTTCGTAGTTATCCTTGGGAACCATGTTGTAGCCACTGGTAACGCCAGCGCTGGTTACGTAGGATTGGGCTGCAGTCATATCACCGTAAACGGGAGACATAGGGTTTGAAGCAAGCATCCCTGCCAGAGCGTATGGGAGGTTTTCCATCATCATTTTGCGGTCAGCAGCGGAATAAGAACCCATCACTTCAAGGATCGATTGAACGTCCATGCCGGTAACGGCTTGCATGTCGCTGACTGCACTTGCAATATCACCTGCGCTCCAAAATGCTTCAGTGTCGGTGTCGCTGTAATCCATGCGGAAGCGGTAGTCGCCGGTAAATTCAAAGCGGCTGTGCTCGTCCCATTTGGCCGAGCTGCTTTCCAGCAGTTCTACGGAATCAGCATTGTCGTTCGTTGTCTCCTGAACTTCGCTCAGTTGCTCTTGCAGAGTGTTCAGCTGTTGAGTCAGCATCTCAATCTGACGAGCGAGATCTGCCGTCGTGGGAGCCGCAAATGCGCCTGCGGGCAGGAGCATCAGAGCAGCCAGGATCAGACCCAGTGTTCTTTTCACCATGTTGTTGCCTCCTTGTGGTGCGTTTGATTTAGTTGGAGCGTTCGCTCCATGAAATCGTTACACAGCAGACCGTCTGCTGTGAGCTAAGACGATTGTCGGGAAAGGACTGTTTGTGACAGTGAAAACACGCCCTTTTCTAAATCGAATCTTTGTTCTAGATGAATATTGACAATGTTATGTCCTTATATGCGCATATCACAATGTGTGCCATATTTTGTAACTGACGGTTTTTGTGTCTCTTCTTGTTTTCTTGGGGGAGATTAGTCTATAAATTAGTGCCAGGTTAGGTGATATGGCGACTCCGGTTTCGTAAAATGACCATGTATCTTTTCATCCGAAGATTATACTGCATACAATAAAAAAGGCGAGCCGAGGCTCGCCTTTTTTGTATTTTTGTCATGGAGGCGGTTAGACCACCTGCTCCATCGTCCAAATGCCGCATGGACAGATGCCGGAGCAGATGCCGCAACCGATGCAGACATGATCGTCTGAGACGTACTCGAAGGAGCCGTTGGGGCCTTCAATGCGACGGATGGCCGCTTCCGGGCACGCTTCAAGGCACATGGAGCAGTCACGACAGGTTCCGCAGGAGATACAACGGGTGGTTTCCTCGCGACCATCGGTGATGTTGAGGCGACCACGATTGCGCGGACGGAACAGCTCTTTGCTTAGGCGGTGTTGCGGAATGACTTCGAGTTTTTTTCGCTCGACCACTTCAAGGCCGTTGAGCCAGTCGCTGCAGTAGTCGGCAGCCTCGTGGCCGTGACCGATAGCGTTGGTCAAAAGACCAGGGCGGGTGGTATCGCCAATGGCAAAGATGTTTTCCTGGCCTTTGACCTGCCAGCAGCCGTTGACATCCATCATGCCACGATCTGTCAGCCACTCGCTGGGGAGGTAGGACAGGTCGGGACGCTCACCGATGGAGATGATGACATCGTCTGCTTCGATCAGTTCGCCATCCTTGGTGTGCAATCCTTTTTCACTGATGTGATCGGTGAAGATCGGCCAGCGAATTTCGCCACCCAGTGCTTTGACGTGATCGATCTCTTTCTGATATGCCGCTGGGCGTTGAACGTCGATAGCGACTACTTTCTCTGCGCCCATGGCGTACGCGCCAAGAACGACGTCCATGCCGGCATTGCCGGCGCCGATGACGACAACTTTTTTGCCAATGGCGGGTTTTTCACCGGCATTGATCTTTTTCAGGAAATCCAGCCCCTTGACCATCAATTCATGGCCGGGGAAGGGGATAACCACCGGATTGTGGGCGCCGCTGGCGATGACCACGGCATCATGTTCCTGGCGGATCTGGTCAAATAGCGGAGCGTCAACCTTGGTACCGGTTTTGGCTTTGATGCCGCTGCTGAGCAGGCGGTCGATCTCTCCCTGGAGGATCTCTTCGGGAAGACGTTCCGTCGGGATGGCCTGATAGAGCTTCCCGCCGAGGCGTTGATCCGCTTCATAAACCGTGACGTCGTGCCCTTTGAGGCGCAGTTGCCAAGCTGCCGACAGGCCGCCGGGGCCGCCACCGATGACGGCAACTTTTTTGCCGGTGTCGGGAGCGCATTCGGGGGCCGGGGTGCCGACGGACAGAGCGCCAAGTTGCTTCATGGAGACGGGTGAATCGAGGAAGCGACGACTGCAGGCGTCCATGCACAGGTTCGGGCAGACCTGGCCGCAGACACTGGCCGGAAATGGCGAGTAGCGCAATACCAGTTCCATCGCTTCTTTCTCTTTGCCCTCGCGCAGCAGCTTAAGTCGGTCCTGGGTCGGAATGAACGACGGGCAGGAAGACTGACAGGGCGCTGCGTAACGCTTTTCCATCCAATGGGGAACTTTGAGGCGATCATCACCGGCGTTGACCAGTCCAGCGACATGGCTGTAGTCGTCGTTGACGATATCGCCGAAGATGCCCCCTTCCACCCATTTGCCCAGGCGGAATTCGTGCATGGAGATGCGTCCTTTGGCGTTGCGCTCTTCGTAGGTTTTGGCGACGATCTTCTTCCATTGGCTCATGTCGCTCAGGGTGTCGAGCAGTTCCGGACGCTCGATACGATTGAGAAACTCCGGCAAGCCGGTGCCGAGGAATGTCTGGTCCGCTTCATCAAGGTCAAGCAGCCAGACATCGTTGGACAGTCCGGTGACAGGACCACGGATGTACAGAGAGCCACCAACCATGCCGGCGCAACCGCGATCGCCGAGGATGGACTCTTCCTCTTCGCAGTCGATCCCGCAGATGACGCCGATGCCGCCGCCCATGAACTCAAATGAGAATGAGCCGGTTTTCTTCAGAACCCACAGTTCGGGCGCGTCGAATGCCGGGTCGTGCTTCATTAAGGAACCGCTGCGGGTGCCAACCTGGCCTGCGACATAAATTTTGCCGCTGGCAGCACAGTGCGCGGTGGTGTCGCCGCTGTCGCCAAGGATGGTCAGGGTTGCACCGGCATTGAGCCAGCCGGCATCCGCCGGAGCAGAACCGTCAACGATGATATCGGTCCCTTCGAGGCCGAATGAACCAACGCGTTGTCCTGGGTTTTTAACCCGAAACTTGAGCGGTGTGCCATCTTCCGTCCACAGAGGACCGCCAATATTGTGATGGCCGGAGGAGAGAACTTCGAACTGAGTTTCCCCTTCTTCGAGAGCCGAATAAATTTTTTGCAGTAATATTTGCGTGGAGAGACGTCGGTTGTTGGCGTCGAATCCAGTGATTTTTGCAGCCATTGAGATCCTCCTTAACACACGTACTGAATTTGCAGACGGTCGGCGACAGATTTGTCCACGCTGACCAGCGCATCCGAACGGCCGATGGGCAGCGACGAGTTGCCGATGGGGGCCATGAGCTTTTTGAGCTCCTGGTCCATGGCCAGGAAGTAGTTGACGATGTTTTCGGCAACTTTTTCCGGGTCCAGACGATGGGCCAGGGCGGGAATCTGTGAGGTGATTCCTGCCGGGCACAGGCCGGTGTTGCAGGCATTGCAGCGACCGAGGTCGTTGCCGACGCAGCCAGCCATTTGCAAAATCAGTTTGCCGGTGAAGACGCCGTTGGCGCCCAGGCACATCATTTTAAAAGCGTCCGCAGCAAGGTCGCCGGTTTTGCCCAGACCGCCGCCGGCCCACAGCGGAATCTGACCCTGGCGTCCCTGGGTTACTGCGGCGAGATAGCAGTCACGCAGTTTGCTGACGATCGGATGGCCGGTGTGATCGAGTGAAACCTCGTGGGCTGCTGCGGTACCGCCGTCGATGCCGTCGAGGAAGAATCCGCCGACAATGTTGTAGGGGTCGCGCACCAGGTTGTTGAACACCGAGACGCTGGTCGCCGATGCCGCAACCTTGATGGCCACGGGAACACGGAATTTGAATGCCGCATTGAAAGAGAGGAACATTTTCTGAACGCTCTCCTCGATGGAGTACAGTCCCTGGTGGTTCGGGGGGCTGAGCAGGTCGGCTTTAGGGACACCGCGGATCGCCATGATGTGCTCGGCAACTTTCTGAGCCTGGAGCAGGCCGCCGTCACCGGGCTTGGCACCCTGACCGATTTTGATCAGAACGCCCGCCGGGTCTTCGATCATGTCCGGCATGGCCTTGACGATTCGGTTCCAGCCAAAGTGACCGGAAGCGATTTGCAGGATCAGGTATTTGAGGTAGCGGCTCTTGAGCAGGCGCATGGGGACGCCACCTTCACCGGAGCTCATGCGCACCGGCAGGCCACATTCCTCGTTGAGGTAGGCGACGGCCATAGCCACACCTTCCCACATCCGCCAGGACAGGGCGCCGATCGACATGTCGCCGATGATGACGGGGTAGATCCAGTTGACAGGCGGCGTCTGGCCGTTGCTGATCAGCTTGCCGTTGCTGTCGAGAGTCATGGACAGTTCGTCCGCAGGCAGGATCCGACCAAACGGCGCCAGCATGTCAAACGTATGGCGCTGAGCGTCGAGGCTCGGGTCCGTCATCTGGGAAATACGGCCAACGCGGATCTGGTCGAGAGTGCGGGTGCTGCCAGTCAAGTTTTTGCGGCCACCGCGTTTGATTGAATCCCCTGCTGAACAGCGGGTGACAATCGGATGGCGTGTGTCGGGGTTGCGCACCGGTGCGATGGCATCGTTGGGGCAGACCTTTTCGCAGATGCCGCAACCGCGGCAGTAGTTTTTCAGTGAGTTGACCTGCTGGATCACAGGGACCGCAGAAAAACGGGCGCGAGGGTCGGGTAGATCTCCTTCGGAGAACACCATGCGACGGCGCTCGATTTTAGGCTCGATGGCGCGGAAAGAACATGCGGCGACGCAGGAACCGCACAGGGTGCAGCGGCTGGCGTCGTAGCGCAGCTTCCAGGGCAGGTCATTGGGGGTGATGTCCTGTATTTTTACTGTTTCCATCGTGCAACCTCCAGCTCATCATTGATCACGACGATTTCGCGTTCGTTGGGGTAAATATCCGTGGACCACTGCCGATCCGGCAGGATCTCGTTGATGCCGCACACTTCTGATGCAATCGCAATGGTATCCTCGGTTCGGCCGATGACGACCGGGCGCAGTTTCTTTGCATCGCAGCAGGTGAACAGCGTGTTGTCGGGCAGAACACCGATGATGGTGTTGGGGCCGTTGATCTCCAGGTGTGACAGTGATTGACGGATGCTGCGCAACTGGTCGGCATCGTCACGGCTCTGCAGTTCATCAAACGGCAGTGGCGTAATGACGTGTTTGAAGTACTGCAGCGGCCATTTTAGCTGACGATGGATGTAGTGCAGTGTATAGAGGAAGCACTGAGAATCCGATTCGAAGCCAATGTAGCCACGATGCAGTTTGCTTTGTATCTCTTTATTCTTCTGGTAGAAGGTGTTTTCGCCATTCGCCAGTCCGGTGTAGCCCTGCAGGAAGAAGGGATGCGCGGCATAGCGGACAATATCGTAGTTGGTGTTCTGACGACACTGGGCTGTAATCACCTTGGCGGTGAAGTTTTCGTCTTCCTGCCACAGGTTGAAGAATGTGCCGATATCGCGCGGGTCACCGATCTCTTTCAGGGTGACGACATCGGGCCAGAAAGAGTAGACAAAGCCTTGCTCGTTTGGCTCCAGTGCTGCACGCATTTTAAGGCGCATATCGAGCAGCAGCTCTTCCTTTTCTTCTTCGGTAGCGTGTTTGTAGCTCTTCGGATAGCTGAAGGTTTCAAACACGTAGTTGGGCATGGCGTTGATGTCCAGATCGTCGTTGGGGAACGTATCCGGAACCCATTGCAGAACGCGGCGGAAACCCGCTTCATGCAGAATGTTTTCTGCCAGATTCAAGCCTTCATCTGTGCAGGCCATGGATAAAGTGGGCAGGTGTTTATACCCTTCAAAAATGCCGCCAAGGTCTTGCATGACCATGGCGAATCCCGAGTTGTCATGTCCCTTCTGCTGGGATTGCATCAGCTGTAACGCTTTGCTCGGGTGAGTATAGTTTTTACTTTTGATGGCTCCAATTCGACACATTGGCCTTGTCCTCCAATCAAAGAAATTTTTCGACCGACACGACTTATATGCAAACAATATGCCTAAAGTGTTTTTTAATATTGAGGCTGGCTAACTGGCTGAATTGGTGTGGTAATATTATTTTATTAGTGCTTGATGTGCTGAGGGTGTCAGTTTGGTGTGAGTCTTTGTGTGTTGATGTGTGTACATAGTTAAGCGTATACAAAAAAAGCCCCCGATCGCGATCGGGGGCTGTATGCTGTCAGTGGTTGAATTTACAGGGTTTCTACCCAGTTGTACTTATCTTCAAGGCGGCCATACTGGATGCCGGTCAAGGTGTCATAGAGCTTCATTGTCAGTTCTCCAGCCTGGCCGTCGCCGAAATCAACTTCGTGATCACGGTACGTGAAATGACCGACCGGAGAGACAACGGCCGCGGTTCCAGTGCCGAAGGCTTCGGTGAGGCGACCACTTTTGGCTCCTTCAAGAATCTCATCAATGCTCAAGGCGCGTTCTTCAACCTCGTAACCCAGTTCTTTGACCAGGGTGAGGATTGAGCGACGGGTGATGCCGTTGAGAATTGAACCCGTCAGCGGAGAGGTAACGACTTTGCCATCATAGAGGAAGCAGATGTTCATGCTGCCAACTTCTTCAACGTACTTGCGCTCAACACTATCCAGCCATAAAACCTGATCGTAGCCTTTTTTTGCCGCCAGCGCTGAAGCGTAGAGGCTGGAGGCGTAGTTGCCGCCGGTTTTTGCTTCGCCGGTGCCACCCGTGGCAACGCGGATATATTCATCGGAAACCCAGATTTTGACCGGTTTTAATCCACCTTTGTAATAGGCAGCAACCGGGGAGAGGATCATGTAAAACAGGTACTGATCCGACGGTTTGACACCGAGGACGGGTTCTGTAGCGATCATTGTCGGACGAATATACAGACTGGTTCCTTCACTTTTCGGAACCCAGTGTTGTTCGAGTGTCAGCAATTCGCGTAATGCTTTGAGGCAAAAATCGACATCCAGTTCCGGCATGCACATGCGCCGCGCGCTGAGGTTGAATCGCTCGAAGTTGTCGCGGGGGCGGAACAGGGCAATCTGACCATCAGCCCGACGAAAAGCCTTGAGGCCTTCAAAGATTTCCTGGGCGTAGTGAAGGACCAGTGCGGCCGGATCGAGGCTGAACGGACCGTATTGCTGAATACGGGGAGAATGCCAGCCCTGGCCGGTTTTGTAGTCCATCACGAACATCCGGTTGGTAAATTCTTTTCCGAAAACCAGTTTCGTTTCGTCGCTGACTGGTTGTTTTGCTTCGTCTACAGGGAGAATCTGGATGTCCTGCATAGTGAACTCCTTACAAAAAATTGAATGAGCGCGTTGTAAACGCAAAGAAATTATCTAGCACATTGACTTGGGGTGGGCAAGGAGATTGTGCGGTGGTACGGAAGCGAATGGTTCGCGGCTGGCGACTAGCTGTTGTCGGAGGATTCGTTATCCGTAAGGACGCCGTACAGAAGGTTCTTCAGGTTGCGTTGCTGTTCTTCATTGCTGAAAGAGCGGCTGTGACGATTTTTTTCCGCCTCTTTGGCCTGTTTGTCCAATTGTGCCGAGGATGGGGTCTGGTGCTTTTTGTTCATGGTCTAACTCCTCATGGTGTCTGTGTTGATCCTAGCACCTCTGAGGGTTCAGTCAAGGAATATAATACCACCTGTGGTATGGCGTTGCTCGGCCTAAGACGCTGTCGCTAACGTGAGGAGTCGAGTCTGGCACGGGCGACGGCCACAACGCCGACCTGATGGCCATGGCGGGTTAACAGGCGACTGCAGGCTCTGGCTGTGGCCGTGGTGGTGACAATGTCATCAACCAGTAGTATGCGTTGAGGCGGGTGCCGGGCTGCCGTGAATGCGCCACGCAGATTGGTGTGGCGTTGTGTAAATGTCAGTGTCGGTTGGGGCTGGGTGGCACGGTGGCGCGTCAATATGGTGGTCGCTAAGGGAACATGCAATGCTTTGGCGATGTGGGTGGAGATCAATTGCGCCTGATTGTAACCGCGCTCACGCAACCGTTGACGGTGAAGAGGGACCGGAATGATCATGTGTGGGGAGAACTGTTGCAACGTGTCAAGATGCTGTTCCAGGATTAATTCTCCCAGTGGTGCTGCCAGTCCAGGGCGGCCATGAAATTTGACCTGTTGGAGTAATTCGCTAAGTAGGTCCGTGTAAATCCCGGCAGTTTTCAGCCAGAGGAACGGGGGTGGATCGCTCAGGCAGCTGTGGCAAAGATGGTCAGAGGTGCTGGTGGACGGTAGCGGGTGATCGCAACAGGGACAGCAGTGATGGGGTTGTTGCAGGCAGCGCTGTTGACAGTCGTGACAGAGGAACTGTTCCTCCGCTGCCAGTAAGTGCTGACAATGATAGCAGGATGGGGGAAATAGAAGTCGGTCGGCAATTGTTAGCAGGTGCGAACAGGACCGGATCAGCATAGTTATCGGCGTGCAGCCGGGGTGGAGTGTTGCCATAGGCTGGTTTTGCTCCGGCATGTGCCTTAGTGAGGTTAGTTCTCCGGTCTGATCAAGTTGTGCCCGGTCATTTCCTGCGGTTGTGGTTGTTTAAGCAGGTAGAGCAACGTTGGCGCAAGGTCAGCCAGTTTTCCTTGCTGCAACGTGATGTTGCGCTGTTTGTCGCTGATGTACAGCAGGGGAACCGGGTTGTTGGTGTGAGCCGTATGGGGAGTGCCGTTGGCGTCAACCATCTGTTCACAGTTGCCGTGATCTGCTGTAATCAGCAGGCAGCCTCCAGCATGAAGAGTGCTTTCAACCACCTGTTTGACGCACTGGTCGATGGTTTCCATCGCGGCGATGGCCGCATCAAGAACGCCGGTATGACCGACCATGTCAGGGTTGGCAAAGTTGAGAATGATCAGATCGTATTTGTCCGCAGCGATTTGCTCGGTCACCTGGCGGGTAACTTCCGCGGCGCTCATCTGCGGTTTGAGGTCGTAGGTGGCTACCTCTTTGGGGGATGGCACCAGGATACGGTCCTCACCTGGATAGCTGTTTTCGTTGCCGCCATTGAAGAAGAACGTCACATGGGCGTATTTCTCCGTTTCGGCAATGTGCAGTTGTTTCATTCCTGCTGCGGCAACGGTCTGGGCGAGAATGTTCGGATAGCTCTCGGTCGGGAATGCTACGGGCAGGGACAGTTGCTCTTCGTACTCGGTCATGCAGATGAAGTGTGTCAGAGTCGGCCTGGCGCTGCAGTCAAAACCGTTGAAATCACTGGTCGTGAAGGCGCGGGAGATTTCTCTGGCCCGATCCGCACGAAAATTGAAGAAAATGATGCTGTCGCCGTCACTGACTGCCTTGCCACCTTCGATCAGACATGGCACTACAAACTCATCGCTGACATCGTTGGCGTAGGATGTTTCCATGGCCACACTGCTGGAAGCAAAAGTTTGTCCCTGCCGCTCAACCATGGCGCGAAAGGTTTGTTCGACGCGCTCCCAGCGTTGGTCACGATCCATTGCGTAGAAACGCCCTGAAACGGTTGCGATGCTGCCGCAGCCCAGTTGTTGCAGTTGCTCTTCCAGTTGCTGCAGATACATGGCGCCGCTACGCGGTGGGGTGTCGCGACCATCCATGAAGGCATGGATATAAATCTCTTTGAGGCCCTTGTCGGCAGCCAATTTGATCAGTGCGTAAAGGTGCGTGTTGAGGGAGTGGACGCCACCATCGGAAAGCAGGCCCATCAAGTGGAGAGCGCCGCCCTTTTCTCTGGTCTGCTCGATGGCATTGCACAGCACGTCGTTAGTGAAAAAATCGCCATCGGTGATGCTTTTGCTGATCCGCGTCAAGTCCTGATAAACGATCCGTCCCGCACCAATGTTGAGGTGGCCGACTTCGGAGTTGCCCATTTGCCCTTCAGGGAGTCCGACCGCCAATCCCGAGGCTTCCAGGCGGCTGTTCGGATAGTCGTGAAATAAACTGTCCAGAAAGGGGGTGTTCGCCATGGCGACGGCATTGGCCGTCGAATCCGGGTTGATGCCCCAACCATCAAGGATGGTGAGGACAACAGGGCGATGGGCGGGCTGGCTCATGGTGGTTATGCTCCCGCCTGCGGGATCACCGGCTCAACGACCTTGCGGTCTTCGATTAGCTTACGGAAAGCAATGCTGTAACTACCCCATGTGCCGCAGTTTTCGCAGCGGCTCGTCCATTCGCGTGAGGATGTGCCACAACAGTCGCAGACATAACCAAGGCTGAGCTGATTGTCAACGCCCAGAGCTTTTTGATATTCCTCAATAGCTTCGTCGATCCGGTTGCGACGACGGTGGGCTTCCGCCAGCAGCAGGTGGATCTGCGGGAAGTCAGGTGCAGAGCTTTCGACCGTGTAAATGTGCTCCAGAGCCTCATCAACCATTTCCAGACGCAGGCACAGTTTGCCGTAGAAGAAACGCAGGACCAGGTCGTTGCTGCGCGCCATCAGGGCATTGCTGTAAAATGCCAACAGAGACTGAGGGTCTTCCTGCTGGATGTACAGGTTCTCCAGACGCGACAGAAATACGCTGCGACCCAGCTTCTTGTAGCTGTCTTGCCAGATAATCGCGGCGTCCTCAATGTTGTCTTGCTGAACATGAGCATCGCCGAGGGTGACGCGGGCAGCTGTGAACTCCGGAGCTTCCTTGATGATCTGTTTCAAGGCTGAGACAGCCTGGTCTTCATCGTTGTTCGCCAGTTTCTGGCGTGCCACTTCGTAGCGGATGGAGAGAATTTTCTCTTTTTCTTCCTGAATGCGGTTGCCGCTCGGCCCGGCCTTGAGCAGGCGTTTCTGCAGTTCATACGCTTGCTCCCAGCGCTGGTGTTTCATATGCAGATCGCGCTGAGCGCGAATCGCCTTGCGGTTATCTTTTTCCAGTTCAAGGATCTCTTCGTATTCCTTGCAGGCGGAGTCGTCTTCACCCAGCTCTTCATAGGTTGCAGCGAGCTTGAACAGGACTTCAAGGCTTTTGCCGTTAATGCTCTTTGCCTTGCGCAGCAGGGTGATGGAGCCTTGCGGGTCGCCTTCCTGGCTGTTGACGCTGGCCAGGGCGATATAGCTCTCCACCTTGTTGGGGTCTTTGTCGATGGCTTTTTGCAGCAGGTCATGAGCGCGTTTGATGTCGCCCGACAGCAGGCGACCGACGCCATCGCGGTAGATGGTGTCAATCTCTTTGTTCTTTTTCTCGCCGCGACCACGCAGCCAGCTGCGCAGGCCGTAGCTGACGGCACCATAAAGGTGGAAACCGTAGCCGATGAACAGACCAACGAGAATACAGCCGATGACAACAACGGTCACCGGATAGGTGACAGAGCTGTCCGGCAGGAAAAAGATGGTCATTTCCTGGGGGTTGATGCCTGAGAAGAAGACAAAAAAGGCCAGGAACATGATGACAACTAAGAGAAATGACATGAGAGTCATAAGGTCCTCCTGCGGGGAAACACCCGACATAAATATAATATGTACAACATACCAGATTTTAAAATATTTTCCGGCTTGCGTTGTCGAAGATGATAACGTTTGCCGGATAAATCAGCGGCCCGATTGCGGGCAGCGGTAGGGCCGGGCTGATGTCAGCTGTTGTGATACGGCTCACCGCGAATAATGGTCATGGCCCGGTAGAGTTGCTCGTAGAGGAACATGCGGGCCATCTGGTGAGTCATGGTCATATCCGACAGGGACAGCAGGCTGTCGCACTGTCGGCGCAGTTCGTCTGTGAGGCCGTAGGCACCACCAATCAACAGGCACAGGTTGTTTGTGCCGGTTGTCATATGTTTGTCGAGGGTCGTGGCCAGTTGTTCAGAACTGGCACGGCGACCTTTTTCGTCTAGGCCGATCACATAACTGCTGGGCGGTATCTTTGCCAGGAGTGCCTCAGCTTCACTGTTGCGCACAAAGTCGGCGCGGGCCTTTTTGCCGCCGCGTTTTTCCTCTTTCAGCTCAATCTCTTCAACGGGTAGATACCGTTTGAGCCGCTGGCGGTATTCTTCTGCGCCTTCGCGCAAAAAGGGAATCGACAGCTTGCCGACGCACAGCACCGTCAGTTTCACGAGGCAAGTCTAGCCGTTGTCCGGTTGCTGATTTGGAACCGCAACTTCCGCGGCTTCAGACCACAACCCGTCGAGGTCGTAGAACGTGCGGACATCCTGCTGAAAGACATGCACCATGACATCGCCATAGTCGAGCAGTACCCAGCGACCTTCATTCATTCCCTCAACGGCCAGTGGTTGCAGGTCGTAGTTTTGTTTCAGCCCGAGGCGTACGGATTCGGCAATGGCCTGAACCTGACGGTCGGAAGTGCCGGTGGCGAGCAGCAGGTAGTCGGCCAGAGAGGATAACTCGCTGATGTGGAGTACTTTGACATCCAGGGCTTTTCTGTCCAGAGCGTATTCAGCACACAGCAGGGCGCGTTGATCTGATTGCAAAATAACTAACCTTTCCCGGACGCATACAGTTGATGCGTCTTGATATATTCATAAACGGCAGCGGGAATCATCTCCCTGACACTGCCGTTTTCTGCAATGGTGTTCCGTATTTCGGTGGAAGAGATATCGATAAATGCTTCCTTGAGAAAATACAGAGACGTGCCACTGGTGTGGCAAAAAGTTTTAAGTACGGAATCATAACAGAACTGCCCGCGGATAGCAACGGGCAGAGCATCTGTCGAATGCGGCGTTTCCACGCCGGGGCGTCGCGCAACGACAAGATGGCACAGGGGGAAAATTTCTTCAAAATGGTACCAGCTGTGCAGACCATTCAGGGAGTCCATGCCGATGAGAAAATAGAAACTGTCTTCCGGGTATTGGCGGTGTAGCAGTTTGAGGGTGTCAACCGAATAGCTTTTCCCCTGACGGCGATTCTCGATGTCGCTGGTGGCGAAAGCAGGGTCGTCCTGGATGGCACATTCCACCATGGCCAGCCGCTGTTCGAACGGTGCCAGCCCGAGATCCGATTTGTGGGGCGGCGTTGCCGCCGGGATGAACAGGACCCGGTCAAGCCCCAGGCTGTCGCGCATCTCGCGGGCAATAGTCAGGTGCCCCAGATGGATCGGGTTAAAGGTGCCACCGATGATTCCCGTCTTCATGGCAGGCTTTCTCAGGAGCGGATCTGTCCGTCACCGAAGACGACAAACTTGCGTGTGGTCAGGTCCTCAAGTCCCATGGGGCCGAACGAGTGTAGTTTGGTGGTAGAAATGCCGATTTCGGCGCCCAGCCCCAGTTGGTTGCCGTCGGAGAAGCGTGATGACGCGTTGACCATGATGACACTGGAATTGACGCTGCGAACAAACTTCTGCGAGTTGGCGTAGCTGTTGGTGACAATTACTTCAGTGTGCAGTGATGTGTGGCGGCGGATGTGGGCGATGGCCTCATCCAGGCTGTCAACCACACGCACGGCAAGGATCAGATCGAGGTATTCCTCATCCCAGTCGGCCTCCGTCGCGGCAATCGCCTCGTTGGTCAGGGCACAGGTGACCGGGCAGCCGCGCAACTCCACCTTGTGCTTCTTCATGGCACAGGCAATGTGCGGGACAAAGGTTTCAGCAATGTCCTTGTGGATGAGCAGGGTTTCCATGGCATTGCATACCCCCGGGCGCTGTACTTTGGCGTTGAGGCAGATTTCCGTGGCCATGTCGGTGTCGGCATCAGCGTCGACAAAGGTGTGGCAGACCCCTTTGTAGTGTTTGATCACCGGGATGTGGGAATTTTCACTGACAAAGCGGATCAGCCCTTCGCCACCACGCGGGATGATCAGATCAATCTCTTCATCCAGCTTAAGCAGTTCGGTGACCGCTTGACGATCCGTTGTGGTCACGACCTGCAAGGCTGCTTCCGGCAATCCCATGCGTTTCAGTTCGTTTTTGAGGATCGTGCCGATTGCCGTGTTGGAGTGGATTGCTTCAGACCCGCCACGCAGAACGACGGCATTGCCGCTTTTCAGGCACAATCCTGCTGCATCAGCGGTAACGTTGGGGCGTGACTCGAAAATAATGCCGATGACGCCCAGCGGAATGCGCATGCGTCCCACCTGGATACCGTTAGGGCGGCGCCACATGCCGGTGACTTCACCTACCGGGTCGGGCAGGGCGGCAACTTCGCGCAGGCCGTCGGCCATGGCCTTGATGCGCTCTTCATTCAATACCAGGCGATCAATCATGGCTGCAGCCAGACCGTTGTCACGCGCGGTTTGCAGATCTTTTTCGTTTTCCTGTTGCAGCAGTGGTGCCTGGTCTTCGAGGGCCTGGGCCATGCGGGTGAGCAGGTCGTTTTTGACCGCTGAGGACAGCTCGGCCATTGTATTTGCCGCCTGTTTGGCCTCCAGGGCCAGTCGTTTCATCTGTTCTGCAACATTCATGACTACCACTCCTTGATTCTATGATTCCGCGTTTTCGTCGCCATCAGCTTCCGTGAGGACCAGGTTGTCGCGGTGGATGATCTCGTCACCATATTTATAGCCGAGAACCTCGGCGATTTCAGCGCTTTTTTTGCCCATGATCTGCAGCAGTTCGGCCAGGGCGTAATTGGTGACCCCCTTGGCAAACTCAATGCCCTGTTCATCGCACAGGCGTACAGCGTCACCACGATCAAAGCCGCCTTCCACCCCTTTGATGCCCGATGGTAACAGGCTGCGACCATTGTTGACGATGGCGTTGACCGCACCGTCATCGACGAACAGTTTGCCGCGTGGCTTTTTGGTGAAAGCGATCCAGTGTTTTTTTGCCGCCATGCGCGAGGTGCTGGGGAAGAAGTATGTGCCGATGTCCTCACCATCGAACAGCCGCAGCAGATTGCCGGGAGTCAAGCCGTTGATAATGGCTGTGCCGACACCGTGCATGGTGGCACGTTTGGCTGCCTTAAGTTTGGTTGCCATCCCCCCAGTGCCCAGTTCAGTGTCATCGACGCCGGCCATGGCCTTGACTTTTTCGTTGATGCGTTCGACTTCATGCAACAAGCAGGCATCGGCGTGTTTGCGCGGGTC
Source organism: Desulfuromonas sp. (assembly GCA_002869685.1). Taxonomy (GTDB): domain Bacteria; phylum Desulfobacterota; class Desulfuromonadia; order Desulfuromonadales; family Desulfuromonadaceae; genus Desulfuromonas. Next base: position 18,686 of record PKUE01000184.1, on the reverse strand, counting down.
TTTGTCGTAAAGGCCATCGACGTCGGACAGGATCACCAGCAGGTTGGCTTCCACCAGATTGGTAACCAAAGCTGACAGATTGTCGTTGTCGCCGAAACGGATTTCGTCAACGACAACGGTATCATTTTCGTTGATGATCGGTACGATGCCGTATTCGAGCAGGGTCATCAGGGTATTGCGGGCGTTCAGGTAGCGACGGCGGTTGGCCAGGTCGTCGCGTGTCAATAAAACCTGGGCCACATTCTCATTACGGTTGCGAAATGCACTGCGGTAGCAGCGCATCAGGCGACTCTGGCCAATGGCGGCGGCAGCCTGTTTCAGCGGGATGGTTTTCGGCCGTCCGGTAATGCCCAGGTCCCCTTTGCCGGCGGCAACGGAGCCGGAGGAAACCAGAATGACTTCATAGCCCCGTTGTTTCAGGGTACAGATGTCGTCGGCCAGTGCCTCCAGGTGGTCGTGGTTGAGGCCCTCACGATCTGAGATAACGGCGCTGCCGATTTTAATCACCACCCGTTTTGCCGGAGCGATCAGGGTTTTGCGCATGGTCTTAATCCGTCGTGCCATCATCGGCGTTTGCTTCGCGCTGGGCGTCAAGACGTGAGCCGACTTCTTCAATCAGCTCTTTGATGCCGTCGCCGCTGATGGCGGAAATAATAAACACATCGTAGCCGCGTTCTTCAAACAGGGGGCGGGCGATCTCGGCCCGTTCGCGAACGTCGGTGACATCGTTTTTTGTCAGCACCACCAGCTGTGGTTTGCCTGCAAGGGTGGCGTCGTGGCGCTCCAGTTCCGCGTTGATGATGTCAAAGTGGTGCAGGTAGTCGTCTTCCGGCGCGCTGGTCAGGTCGACCAGGTGGAGAAAGAAGTCAGTGCGCTCGACATGGCGCAAAAAGCGCGTACCGAGTCCCTGCCCGTCGCTGGCCCCTTCGATCAGGCCGGGGATGTCAGCCATGACAAAGCTCTTAAAGCCGCCATAACGGACCACGCCAAGGTTGGGGACCAGGGTGGTGAACGGATAATCGGCCACTTTGGGCCGTGCTGCGGAAACAGCACGGATCAGGGTGGATTTCCCCGCATTGGGCATGCCGACCAGACCGACGTCTGCGAGCAGTTTCAATTCCAGGCGCAGGGTCAGGGTTTCGCCGGGAGTGCCGGGTTGGGTGTGGCGCGGTGCACGATTGGTGCTGGTGGCAAAGCGGGCATTACCGCGACCGCCCTGGCCGCCGTTGAGCAGCTTGTAGGTCTCTCCCGGCTCAACCAGGTCGACCAGAAGTTCGTCGGTTTCAGCGTCGTAAACCAGGGTGCCGGGCGGAACATGGATGGTCAGGGCGTCCCCGGCTTTGCCGTGCATATTCTTGCCCATGCCGTGCATGCCGTTGGCCGCCTTGTAGTGCGCGTTGTAGCGAAAGTCCAGCAGGGTGGTCAGGCTGGAATCGGTGTGGAGATAGACGTCGCCGCCATTGCCGCCGTCACCCCCATCAGGGCCGCCGCGCGGGATAAATTTTTCACGGCGAAAAGACAGGCAGCCACGCCCGCCGTCACCAGCTTTGACATTGATTTTTACCTGATCAACGAAACGCATGATCTTGTAATTCTCTCTTGCGACCTTAGTGTGCGCATGGTCGCACTGTTTGGGTAAGAAGGCCGTTGCGACAACGCGGCAGTTTGCCGTGTGCCAGCAGGCTAATCTACCATAAAAAAACCCGAAGTTCTAATAACTGAACTCCGGGCTTTTTGTTGTGTGTGGTTAGAGCGACTAGTTTGCGTAAACAGAAATTTTCTGACGCTTTTTGTCTTTGCGCTCAAACGTGACAACACCGTCGATCAGTGCGAACAGGGTATAATCCTTGCCGCAACCAACGTTGTTACCTGGGTGGAACGTGGTACCACGCTGACGTACCAGAATAGAACCGGCCGTCACTTCCTGACCACCGAATCGCTTGACGCCAAGGCGCTTACCAACACTGTCGCGACCGTTCTTGGAACTGCCGCCCGCTTTTTTGTGAGCCATGAGTAGCCTCCTTAAGCCTCAATGCCTGTAATCATCAGACGAGTGATGGGTTGACGGTGTCCATAGGTCTTGCGAAAGCCCTTGCGACGCTTGGATTTAAAGACGAGAACTTTTTTGTCCTTGCCCTGCTCGACGATACGAGCTGTGACCTTTGCGCCTGGCAATAGAGGTGCTCCGATTTTTACCTCTTCTCCGCCGACCATGAGGACCTCGCTCAGTTCGATGGTTTCACCAACAGAACCGGCGATTTTTTCAATTTTGACTGTGTCACCTTCGGATACTTTGTATTGCTTTCCTCCGGTCTTGATCACCGCATACATGTACTTCACCTCGCTTTTCAACGTATTTTTGATGTTTCAGTAACGGCGCACTTTATCCGCTGACGTGATACGTGTCAAGGAGATTTTTCCTTTTCCATCGATGTTGGCGACAAGGTGGCGAATTGCATAAATTTGGCGTCGGCCCGGGCCATGAGCCGGGTGCCGTGGTGCAGCAGAGCTTCCACCCGATACACTGGCGGCAGGCTGTCGGTGATTCTGGCCGACAATGCCAGGCTGGCCTGGGCGGGAACCGGATGTAAAAAACGTACCTTCAACTCTCCGGTCACAGCCTTGATCTGTTCGGCAAACAGGCAATGGGTCATGGCGCTGTCGAGTAGCGAGCAGATAATGCCGCCATGAAGCAGGCTCTGGTAGCCCTGCAGCCAGGGCGAACCCTGAAAGGTGGTGCAGACACCACCCTGAGGATTTTTATCGAAGGACAGTTTCAGCGACAGGGGATTGTGGTCACCACACATGATGCAATGCTGGTGACCGTGTCCTTCGCCGGTGGTTTGTCGCAGATCAATGGTCACAGAGGTTGATCCCGGTGGTCAGTGTGTTGCTGAGGTGGCGTTCCACCAGCAGTTGTGGCGGCTCTGCCGGAGCACCGGTGATCACCTCAATCCCGTGGCTGTCAAACAGTTGCTTGGCCCGTTGCCCCATGCCGCCGGCGATGATCAGGTTGACCTGTTGCTCGGCCAGCCAGCGGGGTAGCAGACCCGGTTCGTGGGGTGGTGGATCAATGTAGTTCGGTTGCCCGTCGATGGTGTTGTCCGTGACGTCGATCAGGGCAAATTGTTCGCAATGGCCAAAATGGGGGGTTAATTTCCCTTGGGATGTAGGGATGGCAATTCTCATGTCAAACTCCTGTGAAGTGTTCAAATAACGAAATACGGGTTGTGGTTTACGGGGTGGACAAGATGGCGTGCACGTTGTCCCATAAATCTTTAATGGCCATGGCGGCAATGCTGTCTGGCTGGTCGATGACCGGCCGTGCCTTGAGCTGGGCAGAAACCACCTGGCGGTCAAACGGAATCAGACCGACGCAGCTCACACCACGTTGCTCGGCAATCTGGCGGATGGTGCGCGTCATCTCCGGGTTGATATCCCAGCGATTGATGCAGATGTAACCGGTCATGGAAAAGTGCTCCAGTAAGTCAATGATCCGTACCATGTCGTGTTGTCCGGCCAGGGTTGGTTCAGTGACGATCAAAACGGCGTCCGCACCGGTGACCGAAGCGATTACCGGACAACCGAGACCCGGAGGACCATCCACCAGCAGCCAGGGAGATTGCTGTTCTTCGGCTAGTTGCCGGGCCTGCTGCCGGAACAGGCTGACCAATTTCCCGGAGTTTTCGGCACCGACGTTGATGCGGGCATGGATCATCGGACCGGCTGAACTCACCGAACGGTACCACTCGCCACATTGGCGTGGCACCATGGAGATGGCCTGTTGCGGGCAGAAATGGGCGCAGACCCGGCACCCTTCACACCCGGAAGGCAGAATGGTATAGGGCGGTGTCGGGCTGATCCCTTCAAAGCGGCACAACTGTTGGCAGTGGCCGCACTGGTTACAACGGGTTTCATCGATCACGGCCATTTCACCACTGACGAACGGTGTGCGGTGGTGGACACGGGGCGAAAGCAGCAAATGAAGATTGGCGGCATCGACATCGCAATCGGCGATGACGCACTGCTCTGCCAGGGTTGCCAGGCAGGCGGTCAGGCTGGTTTTCCCCGTTCCCCCTTTGCCACTGATGACAATCAGTTCTTTCACGTCAGGTTCTCCCGATAAAGTTTTCTGGCCTGATTTAGGACCAGTGCCAGCTGCGGTTGTAATCCCGGCAGGGCGTCGAGCAGGCCGTCGCCACGGGAATAGGCCACGGCAATCCGCTTTTCAAACGGAATCTGCAGCAGGATGGGGATTTTTTTGCTGCGGCAATAGTCGTGGATACTCTGGTCCCCCAGGTCGCTGCGGTTGATGATGACAGCCACGGGGCGGTTCAGTTGCCGGACGGTCTCGACGGCAATCTGTAAATCGTGCAGGCCGAACGGGGTGGGCTCAGTGACCAGAATTACCACATCCGCATCGTGGATTGTGGTCGTCAGAGGACACGAGGTTCCCGGCGGACAGTCGAGCAGAATTAGCTTGTCTGCCTGTTGATGGCGTTTGACGGCACGGATCAACGGGGGAGACATCGCTTGGCCCACATCGAGGACGCCACTGAACAGGTCAATCTGTCCGTGGCGCCACTGGTCAATGTAGCCGATCCGCTGTTGGCGTTCGCTGATCGCCTGATGGGGGCACAGTCGCATGCAGCCACCGCAGCTGTGGCATAAGCCCTCAAACAGAATGGTTTCCGTCGGCAGACAGGCCAGAGCGTTGTAGGCACAGAAGTCGCCACACAGACCGCAATGTGTGCAGCGTTGCGGATCTATATGGGGAACGGCGACCGTTACCACGTCGCGTTTTGAGTCGCCTTTGGTGAAGAACAGATGGCTGTTGGGCTCCTCCACGTCACAATCGAGCAGTTGCACGGGAGCCTGGGCTGCTTGGGCCAGAGCGACCGTCAGCGTGGTCTTCCCTGTCCCCCCTTTCCCGGAAGCGATGGCCAGTTTCATACCTCGCCCCAATGTCCTTCAACCGTGGCAGATGTGGTTGCGCTGAGTTTGTTCTGCTGTACCTGCCGGAACGCTTCGGCGATGGTGATGGCGGGGCACGGGTAAACACGGATTCCTGAACGCTCCAGCAGGGTGAAGGCTTTGGGGCCGCATTGTCCGGTAACCACGGCTCCGACACCCTGATTGATCAGCGTCGTGGCACTTTGGATTCCGGCGCCCTGGCTCGATTGGCGGTTCTGGATGTTGTCGACCACCTGTAATTCGTCGCTGATGGAATCGATGATGACAAAGCGCTCGGCTCGTCCGAAGCGGCTGTCGACAAGATCTTCACGATTGGTGCCATTGGTACTGAAGGCTATTTTCATAAGTATCCATTTTCACCGTGCCGTTCACGATGAACGGCACGGTGCCTTAGTGGTGAAGAGGTGGGGAACTTAGTCGCGTTGACGGCTGAGTTCCTGCAGTGTTTGACTCATGGTGGCCAGTTGTTGCTTGAGGTCGGCCATCTGCTGCTGCAGCGAGTTGTCTTCGCTGGCGTCGAGGCGGCGAAAGCCCTGTTGCATCATCTCTTGCTGGGCACCGTTCTGGCGGCCAGACATTGCGCGGTTGCTACGTCCGCAGCGACCAGCGCCACGTCCTGAGCGGGGGCCTCCACCGAAGGGGCCTGTTCCATTTTGATTTGGCATGTTCAACTCCTTGTCTCATCGGGGTGAATGGGAGGGGTGGTTGCGTCGTTGTCTTCCCTGGCCGTGACCTTTGCCCCGGCCGCATCCCGGCATGGGGAAGTGGGATTCCAGAGGTAGCTGGTGGCGCCAACCGTCAATCACCTGGTCACAGGGGCCGGCGACAAAACGGTAGACGGTCATGCCATATCCGCATGCGGCGTAATAGCTGCTGCAGGTCATGGCGCCGCACACCAGTATCGTTACCTGTTGTTGGCGCAGAAACCACAGCTTGTCGAGTGCCGATCCTTCTGGAAGTGTCAGGCGCTGCCAGGCGACGTCGGGGCGTTCATCGACAATGAGCAGTTGCCCGGCCACATCAAACACCGGCGCAATACGTTCATTCCAAATGGTGAAACCTGCCGTTGCCACCTATAAGCCTCCCGGATTGTTGGGTTCGTTTGTCTGTGGGGAGATAGAGCAAGGGTGATACCAAGGGTGGATGGTGATGTAATTATGTTTGTAACAGTTTAAAATTAAAAGGAAATTCGCGGCAGGTCGGAGGTTGGCAGAGTTGCGCTTGGTTGCTGTTCTGCGACGGTAGCGGTGAGGTCAGTCGTCGTTGTGCGACGGTGTCTGGCGGCCATCGCGCTTGGGCAGCGTGATGTTGAGTCGGGCCATCTTGCGGTAAAGGGTGGCTTTGTGGATGTTGAGTTGGCGGGCGGTGGCAGCACGATTGCCATGATTGCGCTTGAGGGCGGCGATAATCACCTGGCGCTCATGCTGCTGACGGCTGGCAGCCATGGCCTGGGTAGGGCCTTGTTCACTTTGTCGCTGAAATGTCGCGGGCAGATGCTCCAGGTCGATTTCATTGCGCTGGCACAGGACAAAAGCGCGTTCCATGACGTTTTCCAATTCGCGCACGTTGCCCGGCCAGTCATGGGCGAGGAGTGCCGCCAGCGCGTTTGGCGTCACGGCGGTGATGGTTTTGTGTTGCAGCTGGTTAAAGCGCAGGATGAAATGTTCCACCAACAACGGCAGGTCTTCCATGCGCTGGCGCAGGGGTGGCAGGTCGATCTGTACCACCTGGATGCGGTAAAACAGATCCTGACGAAAAGAGCCGTCTTTTACCAGCTGGTCGAGATGGCGGTTGGTGGCGGCAAGAATGCGCGCCCGACACGGTTCACTATGGCGGGCGCCGAGGGGTTCAAACTGATGTTCCTGCAAAACGCGCAGTAAACGCACCTGCAGGGCTGGACTGATTTCACCGATCTCGTCGAGAAACAGGGTGCCTCGACCGGCCAGGGAAAAACGACCGGGTTTGTCGGCGATGGCGCCGGTGAACGCCCCTTTTTTATGGCCGAACAGTTCCGATTCGAGCAGATTGTCGGGCAGGGCGCCGCAATTAAGGGCAACGAAGGGCTGATTGCTGCGGTCGCTGAGGCTGTGGATGGCGCGGGCGACCAGCTCTTTGCCGGTGCCGGTTTCCCCCTGGATCAAGACGGTGCTGCTGCTGGCAGCGACCGCCGTGATCAGTTGAAAGATGTCGTGCATGGCCGGACTATGGCTGACCAGATCGCCGAGCTGGCGTTGGCCGCTGAGTTGTTTGCGCAGGGCTTCCACTTCGCTGAGATCGCGGAAGGTTTCGGCACCGCCGATGATGCGCCCCTGATGGTCGCGCAGTACGGCCGTGGAGATGCTGATGGGGATGCGCTGGCCGGAGGCATTGATCATATAGCCGGTGCGGTTGATGATCGGTTTGCCGTCGGCCAGGGTCTGACGCAGGGCGCAGTGGTTTTCACACATGCTGGAGCGGAACACTTCGGAGCACAGCTGGCCGATGGCCTGTTGACGCGAGGTTCCGGTGATCTCTTCGGCGGCGCGGTTGAACGAGGTGATCCGCCACTGGTCATCGACGGTGAAGACGCCGTCGCTGATGCTTTCGAGGATCGCATCTGTCGATGTGGTCAGAGTAGTGTCGCTGTCACCGGCCATGCTGACTCCCCCATCTAGCCTGCGCCGATCTCAAATTGCTCGATATGGAAATTGGGCCGGGCAATAATGGTGATCTGCTTTTCGTGGTGCTTTTCCAACTCGTCAATCACGCCACTCTCTTCGTCATAAAGCAGGGCGGCCACATCGGGATGCACCTGCAGATTGATGCGGTAACCGGGCAGGTCGCGCATCTCCCGTTTGAGTTTGCGGAAAATCTCGAACACCATGGTGGTGCGGCTCTTGATGTAGCCGGTTCCCTCGCAGTAGGGGCACGGTTCACACAGCGTGCGCCCGATGCTTTCTCGGACCCGTTTGCGGGTCATCTCGACCAGGCCGAGTTCGGAGATTTTCAGGATGTTGGTTTTGCTCTTGTCGTTTTTCAACGCCTCTTCCAGAGCGCTGTGCACCTGTTCGCGGTGCGCTTCTTTCTCCATATCGATGAAGTCGATGATGATCAGGCCGCCAATGTTGCGCAAGCGCAGCTGGTAGGCAACCTCGCGCACGGCCTCAAGGTTGGTCTTGAGGATGGTGTCCTCAAGGTTGCGCTTGCCGACGAAACGACCGGTGTTGACATCCACGGCGGTTAACGCCTCGGTTTGCTCAATGATGATGTAGCCACCACTTTTCAGCCAGACTTTGCGCCCCAGAGCGCGGGCGATCTCCACTTCCAGACCGTAGGCGTCGAACAGTGGCTCATCCTTGTCGTGCAGTTCAATAGTGTATTCCTGCTTCGGCATGTAGGTGCCGAGAAACTGGACGATCTTATTATACTCGCTCTGCGAGTCGACAACGATGTGGCGAATGTCCTCAGTGAGGATATCGCGCAAGACCTTGCTGGTCACATCGAGATCGGAGTGGATCAGGCAGGGGGGCGTGGCTTCATTCTGCCGGGCGTCGATATCCTTCCACAATTCCGACAAGTAGAGCATGTCGGCCCGCAGGTCCTCTTCGCTTTTGCCTTCGGCGGCGGTGCGGACGATGAAGCCGGTGCCGGGAGGACGGATCGCTTCAACGGTCATCCGTAGCCGTTCCTTTTCCTCTTCATTTTCAATGCGACGCGAGATGCCGATATGATCGATGGTCGGCATATAAACCAGATGGCGTCCCGGCAGCGAGATGTGTGAGGTAATCCGCGCGCCTTTGGTGCCGAGGGGTTCTTTGGCGATCTGGGCGAGAATCTCCTGACCTTCCTGTAACAGGTCTTCGATGGGGGGCAGCGGTTTTTCCTCGATGTTTTCATCGCCGGGGTCCGCGCTGGAGCTGCGCCCATCGACATAATCGACCACGGCATCCATCTCGTCGATCACATCTGCCACGTACAGGAAACCGGCTTTTTCCAGGCCGATATCGACGAAGGCGGCCTGCATGCCCGGTAAAACCCGGATCACCTTGCCTTTGTAGATATTGCCGACAATTCCCCGTTCACAGCAGCGTTCGATATAGAGCTCGGCAATATGGCCGTTCTCCTGCAGGGCAACGCGGGTTTCGCGCGAGGTGGTGTTGATGACCAGTTTTTTGGTCATAAGGGGCTCCTTTGTTGAATCAAAAATGTGAAAACGGCGCCCCGTCGAGGGGGCGGCGTCATTTAGTGTGTTTCCTCCGTCACGATGGGCGGAACCTCAAGCGCCACGGCGATCTTGCAGATGCGCAGGCTGCGTACAAGGTGACTGTCAAGGTTGAGCAGGTGAGCGGCCACGGCAACCGGGCTGCCTTTGCGCAACGTCATGATCAGGGTGTTATCCTCGATTCGCAACGCTTCCACATCACTGCGGATGTCAACATCGAGGGTGGTTTTGCCCTTTTGTCGTGTAACGATAACATGCTCGGCGGCAAGAAATGGATCAATTTGTTGTTTCACTATGGTCATGCGCTCCTCATCCAGGGGGACACGGTAGTCGCTGGTGACAATACATGCTCCGGGCGAAGGGGTACGCCAGTGAACCATTTCGGCATCTGCAACGGTAAATCCTGCCGGCATTTCTGCCTTTAATTGCTGCAAAAAGACGTTGCTGTCCACCTCTTGAAAGAGCTCGACATCAACGATTTCCGTGATGCTTTCCACCCCGGTGGGCAACGCATCGGGAAACGAAATGCGCGGATGGGGATGAAATCCTTGAGAAAAACGGACCGGCGCAGAAATGCGACGCAAGGCGCGTTGCAACACGGTCATAAACTCAAGATGACTGACAAAGCGGGCCTGATCGGTCTTATGTAACCGCAGGCGTACTTTAAAGCGTTCTTCCCCCTGCACGACGGTTTGCGGTGGTGCTGGAAATTCCGGCTGTGCACTGGCATAGCGCATGCGCAGCTGGTCAAAGTCGCACACGCCGCAGCCGCTGCAGGGGCCGGTACGGCAGTCCGGGGTGTAGTGCTCAGCCAGGGCATTGCGTCGTTCCGCAAGGAAGAACGCTTTGTCGATGCCACAGCTGATGTGATCCCAGGGTAAAATTTCATTGTCGTTGCGCTGGCGCAGGTAGAAATCGCTGTCGATACCGCATTCGCTGAACGCCTGCTGCCAGCGGTCAAAGTGAAGGTGCTCGCGCCAGCCGTCAAAACAACAGCCCAATTCGACAACCCGCTGCAACACCTGACCGAGGCGGCGGTCGCCACGGGCAAAAACCCCTTCGAGGTAGGACAGTTGGGCTTCGTGCCATTTAAGACGCAGTTTTTTGCGGCTGAGTTCGTCGCGCAGATAGCGTTGACGGTCGAGGGTTTGCTCAATGCTCAACTGGGCTTCCCACTGGAACGGTGTGTGGGCTTTGGGGACGAAGGTCGATACGGCGACATTGACGTCACCTCCCCCTTCGGTTCCTTTGGCGCACCGTTTGACCTGGCGGGCCAGTTCGACGATGCCGTCAAGGTCTTCACGGCTTTCGGTCGGCAACCCCATCATGAAGTACAATTTGATCAGTCGCCAGCCCAGGGTGTAAATGGTGTGGGCTGTTTCGAGCAGATCGTCGGCTTTGATCCCTTTATTGATGACATCGCGCAGCCGGTCGGTGCCAGCCTCAGGGGCGAGGGTAAAGCCCGTTTTACGCACTTTGCGAATCTCTTCAATCAGTTCACTGGTCAGAGAACCGACGCGCAGACTGGGCAGAGATACGGCGACCCGTTCTTCGGCATAGCGGTTCATCAGGTGTTTCAGTAACGGTTCGATGGCGGTGTAATCGCCGCTCGACAGCGACAGCAGTGACACTTCATCGTAACCGCTGTGACGCAGCGAGGCGTCAATCAACTCGGCAATGGTGTCGGCATTGCGTTCCCGCACCGGGCGGTAAATGTACCCGGCCTGGCAGAAGCGGCAGCCGCGGGTGCAGCCGCGGGCAATCTCCAGGGCAACGCGATCGTGTACGGTGTGCATGAACGGGATCAGTGGTTTGTCTGGATAAGCGGCCCGGTCAAGATCGGCAACAAAGCGGCGTTTGATGCTGGTGTAGTCGGGATCGAGGGCGATCCGTTCGCTGATATGGCCTTCGCTGTCGTAGCGGAACTCAAACAGTTCGGGCAGGTAGATACCGTCGATTTGTTTGAACCGCTCACGCCGTTGCACAGGGGTTTCTCCGGCCTGCTGGCTGTCACGCAGGGCCTGGCACAGCTCAATAATGGCCTCTTCACCGTCGCCGATCAGGGCCAGGTCGATAAAGTCAGCCAGGGGCTCGGGGTTGTAGGCGCAGGGGCCGCCGACGATAATCAGCGGATGGCTGGCATCGCGCTCATCACGGCGTAATGGGATGCCCGCCAGCTTCATCATTGTCAGAACGTTGGTATAACACAACTCATATTGCAGGCTGAAGCCCACCAGATCAAATTCAGCCAGGGGGGTTTGGGATTCCAGAGCCACCAGCGAAATGTTTTGCGCCTGCATTTCGTCGGCCATATCGGGCCACGGGGCATAGCAGCGCTCGGCAGCAATCCAGGGTTGACTGTTAAGGGCCTGATAGAGGATGGCTGAACCCAGATGGCTCATGCCAATTTCATAGGTGTCGGGAAAGGCCAGAGCAAAGCGGATATCGACCTGATCAATGTCTTTATGGATACTACCCGCCTCGCCACCGATATAGCGGGCCGGGCGGTTGATGTGCAGCAGGGCGTCACAGGAATTCATCATTGTCTTTCAGGGGTGTCGTGTTAAATTAAGGGCTGCTTTCAAGGGTGCTTGGCGACAACGTGTCGAGATTTTTCTGTTCGTCGGGGCAGCCCACGCAATCTACAATGTCGCTTGCGGCACTGACAAGTCTTTTTGTTTTTCGTTTCGAGGAGGGATTCCCCCATGTCCGAACTGTTACGCCCCGAGGTGGATTTGCATGTGCATACCATCGCTTCAGGGCATGCCTTTAGTACTATCGAGGAAAATGCCCGCGCCGCTGCTGAACGTGGACTGAAAGGGATCGGTATGACCGATCACGGTCCATCGATGCCCGCGGCTCCCCATCTGTATCACTTTATGGTGTTGGGCTTCATTCCCGACACGCTGTGTGGTGTGCGTATTTTTCGCGGGGTGGAGGCCAATCTGCTCAACGATGGCCGGGTCGATCTCGATGACAGCTATCTGCATAATCTCGATGTGGTTCTGGCCGGGTTCCATGCCGATTGCGGCTATAGCGGCACTACCCGCCAGGATCACACCCGCACTATGATGCTGGCCATGGAAAACCCGTTGGTCAACATTATCTCCCATCCGGGTAATCCGGAATTTCCCGTCGATTACTACGCCGTTGTCCGGCAGGCGGTGGCCACCGGGACCGCGTTGGAGATCAACAGTTCTTCATTCCGGCGGGCGCGACGCGGCAGTGCTCCCAACTGTATGGAGATTGCCCGACTGTGTGCCGAGCAGGGGGCGTTGGTCTCCATTGGCAGTGACGCTCATATTGCTCAGGGCGTGGGTGAGTTCAGCGACTCGCTCGAAGCGTTGACCAAGGTGGGGATTGCTGCTGAGCAGATTGTCAATCGTACGCTGGAATCAACCCTGGCGTTTCTCGGTCTGGATGGAGAGGAAGAGGTATGAGACTCTCTTTTGAACGTCAGCTGATTGCCGATTACGGCCGCAAATTGGTTCAGTCCGGGCTGACAACGGGCAGCGGCGGGAATCTGAGTCTTCTCAATCGTGAAGAAAACCTGATCGCCATTGGACCCAGCGGCATCGATTATGCCGATGTTTCAGCACAGGATGTGGTCGTTGTCGATCGGCGCGGTGCGATTGTTGAGGGGCGGTGGAAACCCTCGAGTGAACTGAGTTTTCATCTTGCCCTGTATGATCAACGTGCCGATGTTCAGGCGGTGGTACATACCCATTCGGTTTATGCGACCACCATGGCCTGTTTGCATCGTGAAATTCCCGCAGTGCATTATCTGGTCGCCTTTGCCGGCAAAAAAGTGCCTCTGGCACCTTATGCCACCTTTGGAACACCGCAACTGGCCGAGTCGGTGAAAAAACACATCGGTGACAGTAACGCCCTGTTGCTGGCTAATCACGGTCTGGTGGCCGTCGGCGCGGACCTGCCACAGGCATTCAACGTTGCCGAAGAAATTGAACTGGTGGCGCGTATCTATTATCAGGCCTGTTCAATTGGTGAGCCGGTGCTGGTCCATGATGACGAAATGGATCGGGTGGTGGAGAAATTTCGCACCTACGGTCAACAGGACAATGGCCGGAAATAGTGTTGTTGCTTCTATCTGCGCAAAAAAAAACGCCCGGTAAAAACCGGGCGTTTTTTATTTTGAGCGCTGTCTGTTGATCGGTTAAGGCGTGGCCTTATGACAGAACAGGCAACGGTTAGGGTCGGGGTGGGTTGCTGGAAATTCCATGCCGGGCTGACCGTGGCAGTCCTTGCAGAATTTTTCGGCGGCTTTTTTACCGTCCTGTTTGAATATCTGATGGAACTCCTTATGGGTGTCGTCCATGGGGAGATGGGGGGTGGTTTCGTCGGGTGCAGCCCAGAGGACGGCAACCACAACAAGCCCGAGGACAATCATGATAATGTCACGTTTGCTCACTGATACGATTCCTTTGGTTGTAGAGATTCAGGCGGTTGTCGGTTTTGTGTCATGGTGACAGCTTGAAGCTGTTATGGCAGGGCAGGCATCAGACGCAGCTATTCACTGCGGAGAAAAAGCATGTAGATCAGGAAGAAAACGATGATTCCCCCGCCTCCGATAAACATAAACAAACTATCGGAGGAGTTGTCAAGGCTTGTTCCCCGTTGATGGATGAATGTAACCAGAGCGATCATGCCGCCCAGGCTCAGGGTGCAGGACAGCAGCAGGTGCCATTTGAGAAACAGGCTGACCACAATAAACAGGATGGCGCCGGCGATAAACCATGGATCGTGCAGCAGGTCCAGTTCGGTGATGTAGCCGACGACATGCTTGGTTTCGAACATGCCAAGCCACTCCATGAAATTTTCCATAATGTGCCCCATTCCTGTCTACGGGATTTCAATGCTCTGCAGATTGGCGCATGGCCTGGCGTTGGCGGTGATTGATGAACAATGTAATCAGTCGCTTAATAACCCGTTACCCACGGAATTGCAAATTTGAATAACTCCTCATAAAACTGCTCACAAAAGATAGCATTTTTAAAGAGAAATACAAGCGTGAAATACTCTGAAAACCTTGACTACTCGTGGCTTTACGCCTATCATCAGCAGCGCTGATAGATTGATGGCGCTATTTTGTTGCGACGGTGTGTCGCAATTTTTCTTTTATTAACTTCCGTTCTGTAATTGCTTCTGGTTCGCGTGCCGTGCTTCGCTCCCCTTGTTGGCGGGCGGGAGGTGATGTTGTGTCAGAAATGGAACGATTCGCTATAAACGGGAATATCTTTGTCTGAACAAGCGATCGGGGTTTTTGACTCGGGGGTTGGCGGTCTGACCGTATTGCATGAATTGCGACGGTTGCTGCAGGGGGAAAATCTGGTCTATCTGGGCGATACGGCCCGGGTGCCCTACGGGACGAAAAGCCCTGAGACCGTCTGCTCCTATGCGGTGCAGGCGGCGGAATTCCTTCTCGGTGAGCGGGTCAAGATGATTGTCGTCGCCTGCAACACCGCGTCCTCATTTGCCCTGGATCATCTGCAGCAGATGTTGTCCATTCCGGTGGTGGGGGTGATTCTTCCCGGTGCTCGCCGGGCAGCGCGGTTGAGCCGAGGCAAGGTGGTTGGCGTGATCGGTACCCATGGAACGGTGAGTAGCGAAGCGTATCCACGCGCACTGAGGGCGCTGGTGCCGGAGATCACCGTCGCTTCTGCTCCCTGCCCGTTGTTCGTGCCTCTGGCCGAAGAGGGCTGGGCCGAGCATCCCGTGGCCCATCTGGTGGCTCAGGAATATCTGGCGCCGTTGTTGGAAAAACAGATCGATACCCTGGTGCTGGGCTGTACCCACTATCCTCTGCTCAAGCCGACGCTGCGGGCGGTGTTGCCGCCGAGTGTGGCGCTGGTGGATTCCGCCGAGGAGACCGCTCTAGAGGTGAAGATGCGCTTAA
Organism: Desulfuromonas sp.; assembly: GCA_002869685.1. Taxonomy (GTDB): domain Bacteria; phylum Desulfobacterota; class Desulfuromonadia; order Desulfuromonadales; family Desulfuromonadaceae; genus Desulfuromonas. The sequence goes on along the minus strand of PKUE01000184.1, from coordinate 3,597 downwards.
GTGATCTAGGCCAGTTGAATCCCGGCACGCGCGGGCAGTGGAAATTTTATGTGACGGATGTACCGACCCGTTTTGTTCAGGTGGGACAGGGATTTCTCGGCGAACCTATCGAACCGGTGACACGGGTGAGCTTACCGATATGTCCAAGTTGTGAGCAGGAGTTGACTTCGTGAAAAAAATGTTGCGCTGGTTCGGGTTGCTGGCACTGGTGGCGTTTCTTGCCGGCATGGCCGCGGTGTTTAACCCCTTTAACCGTGAACCGGAACCGGTTGTCGAGACGGCTGCGCCGGTCGTTGAAGAAACGGTCCAGCGGGAGGTGATGGTCTATTTCGGCGATCCGAATACACCGTTTCTGGCCCAGGAAGAGCGAGAGATCGACGAATGCGACAATGATCTCGATTGTGTCGAAGCCGTCGTGCAGACGCTGATTGCCGGGCCGGAAACCGATCTGGTGCCAGTGTTGCCGCCGCAGGCTCTGCTGCTCGGTGTGCAGATCGATGAAGATGTTGTCGTGCTCAATTTTAACGAGGCCTTGGTTCGTCAGCATCCGGTGGGGAGCAGTTCAGAATTGCTGACTGTCCATGCATTGGTCAACACGTTGGCGGCAAATTTCCCTTATGTACGCAAACTGGCACTGCAGGTGGATGGCTCGAATATCGACACTCTCGGAGGCCATGTGGACCTGCGTGAGCCGGTGACAGCTGATTTTTCTTTGGTAAAACGTGAACTGGATGTGCCGGTTGTTGAAGACCCTTCAGCACCGGTGGAGGGACAGAGCCATGAATAGATTTCTCGAAACGCTTCAATACCGCGTATTGATCCTTGATGGTGCCATGGGAACCATGTTGCAGGCACGTGGTCTTGAACCCGGTGGCTGTCCGGAATTGATGAACCTTGAAAAGCCGGAAGTCGTCGCGAGTGTTCATCGCGATTATGCTCAGGCCGGAGCCCAGATTATTGTCACCAACACCTTTGGTGGGACTCGCAGCAAGCTGGAACATTACGGTCTGGAAGACAAGGTTTACGAGATCAATGTCCAGGCTGCCAAACTGGCCCGTTCTGCCCTGAATGATCCCGCCAACGATTTTGTTGCCGGCAGCATTGGCCCCACGGGCCGATTTGTTGAACCCGTAGGCGATGCCAGCTTCGACGAGATGGTTGATATTTATGCCGAGCAGGTCAAGGCGCTGGTTGCCGGCGGGGTTGATCTGCTGACCTGTGAAACCTTTCTCGATATTCGTGAGCTTAAAGCTGCTGTGATGGCGTGTCGTGAATATTCCGACCTGCCGGTCATGGCGATGATGACCTTTGATGACGGCGGGCGCACCGTGTTGGGAACCCCTCCAGCCGCCGCTGCGGTTATGCTCGAAGGGTTGAATGTTGATATTGTTGGCACCAATTGCGGTTTGGGCATCGACGGTATGTATGAGATCCTCGCCGAGATGCGTGCGGTCTGTTCCTGCCCACTGATCGCTCAGGCCAATGCCGGGTTGCCGATCCTCAAGGATGGTGAAACCATTTTTCCGGCCACTCCACTGGAGATTACCAGCCATCACGATCATCTGATCAAACTGGGGGTCCGGGTGTTGGGCGGCTGCTGCGGTACCACACCGGAACATATCCGCGTGATGCGTCAGGCCATGGATGAGCGGGAGCAAAGCTGGACGGCACCACGCCGCCGCGGCATGTTGTCAAGTCGTACCCAGGTGGTTGAAATCGGTCCGCAACAGCCCTGTGCCATTATCGGCGAACGGATCAATCCGACGGGTAAAAAAGCCTACAGCGCCGAACTGCGCGAAGGGAAAACTGCATATATTCGTCGTGAGGCCCAGCAGCAGACCGATGCCGGTGCCGCTTTGCTTGATGTTAACTGTGGTGCCCCCGGAGCCGATGAACCTCTGGCTCTGGAACGAGCGGTTCACGCCATCAGCGGTGTCGTTGGCACTCCCCTGGTGTTGGATTCTTCCGACCCTGTTGCCCTTGAGCGGGGACTCAAGGCGGCGGATGGAAAAGTATTGATTAATTCGGTCAATGGCGAAGAGAAGAGCTTGACCACCATTTTGCCGCTGGCCAAAAAATATGGTGCAGCCGTGATCGCTCTGACCCTCGATGGCCAGGGCATTCCCAAAACCGCTGCTGGACGCCTGGCGATTGCCGAGCGGATTATCTCTCGTGCCGAAGCGGTTGGAATTCCCCGTTGTGACATCGTTGTCGACTGTCTGGCCCTGACGGTTTCCGCAGAGCAGGACCAGGCGATTGAAACCCTGCAGGCAATCCGTACCTTGACTCAGGAGCAAGAGATGGCCACGGTCCTGGGCGTCAGCAATATCTCCTTTGGTCTGCCACGACGTCCACTGATGTCGGCAACCTTCTTTGCCATGGCGTTGCAGGCCGGGCTCAGTGCGGCGATTATCAATCCCAAAGACCAGCCGATGATGGATGCATTTCGTGCCGCCATGGTATTGCTGGGCAAAGATCTGCGTGCCGAGCGTTATATTAACGCGTATGCCGATGTGCAGGAGACGGCGACGGCCACAGTGGTTGATAAACAAGCGCAAACCATGCGCGAGCGTTTGGCTCAGGCGATCATCGACGGCGATAAAGATGGTGTCGTTGTCCTGGTCGAGCAGGCTCTTGGCGAAGGGCTCGATGTTCTACAAATCAGTAATGAAGGTCTGTTAGCCGGGCTGGAAGTTGTCGGTCAGCGCTTTGGCGAGAATCGTATTTTCCTGCCTCAGGTGTTGCTTAGTGCCGAGACGATGAAAACAGCCTTTGGTCGCTTGAAGCAGGAGATGGCCGGTGCGACCATGGCCTCAGAGGGTAAAATCATGATGGCGACGGTGGAGGGGGATATTCACGATATCGGTAAAAATATCGTCTGTACCCTGCTGGAGAATCATGGCTACGAGGTGATCGATCTGGGGAAAAATGTTTCCTCGGCACGGATTGTCGAACAGGCGCTGGAGACCAAGGTCGATGCCGTAGGGCTGTCGGCCCTGATGACCACGACGTTGCAGCAGATGCAAGTCACCATTGATGCACTTAAAGCGGCGGGGGTCAAAGTGTTCACCATGGTTGGTGGAGCGGTTGTCACTCAAGCCTATGCCGATGAAATTGGCGCCGATCTGTACGCTGAAGATGCTCTGGAAGCCGTGGCGAAAATTAAGAAATTGCTGAAAAAATAAGATGTTGGGTCGCGATCAAGATGGACGTCAATCACACAAGGAGATGTGCTGATGGTCGGAGGATTTAATCACAATTTCCGCTATAGAGATCAGGTCTTTCATGTGCAAACGGAAGACAGCGGGGTCAAAAAGGCTGAAATTACCTCATTGCTTTATCATGGGGGCACTATTCTTGCGCGGCAGACCTCATCCTATGCCGATATCGTCGAACAGGCCGACGTGCTTGAAGAAGTTGAAGCCCGGATGAAAGAGCAGCATAAACAGATGCTGCGGGATTTGAAGAACGGTGGTTTCGATGATCGGATTAACGCCATGGGTTGTGGTGCTGCCGAAGAGGTTACCGAGTCGCAACCGATTGAGCAACCGATTGAGCAACCGATTGAGCAACCGATTGAGCAACCGATTGAGCAAC
>PKUE01000026.1 GCA_002869685.1 Desulfuromonas sp. | reverse complement strand
CCGACAACCCTCTGGTCTAATCTCAGTAACGTTTCCAAAAGGTTTGACCCGATAAAACCTGCACACCCTGTCACCAGCCAGACTTTGGGATTTTGTTTCAACACTTGCTTTAAATCGTCATAACACGACATTGTTTTCCCTTGTAAATTCGAGCAAAAAGAACTCTTTTAAAGTTACAACCTTAAATCACAATCCTCGGAGGGGAAAACATATTTAAGGTCATAAAGAACGTGAGTATCCTTACCAAAAGCCCGAATCCCGGCGCAGCCAATTTCAGAAAATTGCTTATGGGCAACGGCAATGATGATACCGTCATAAAAATTTTTCTTCGGCGTTTCCAACAATGTTAACCCATATCCAGAACAGGCTTCTTCATTGTCAGCCCAAGGATCAAAAACATCGACATCAACGTTGTAACCACGCAATTCTTCGACAATATCAATCACTTTTGTATTGCGCAAGTCAGGGCAATTTTCTTTAAATGTCAAACCAAGAATGATGATACGAGCACCATAGACGTGTATTCTCTTTTGAAGTAAGGCCTTGATCATTTCACTGGCAACATAACAGCCCATATCATCATTAATGCGTCGACCAGCAAGAATGACCTCCGGGTGGTACCCGATTGATTGCGCCTTGTGCGTGAGGTAGTACTGGTCAACACCGATGCAATGACCACCGACAAGACCGGGACGAAATGGCAAAAAATTCCACTTGGTTCCGGCGGCTTCAAGCACGGCTTCCGTATCAATTTTCATGCGGTTAAAGATCAGCGCCAGTTCGTTTACCAGCGCGATATTGACATCACGCTGGGTATTTTCGATTACTTTTGCAGCCTCGGCGACTTTAATACTGCTGGCCTTATGCGTTCCGGCTTTAATAATTGTGCCATAAAGCTTATCGACAAACTCAGCAACTTCCGGGGTTGACCCCGAAGTCACTTTTTTTATGGTTGTCACCCGATGCTGCTTATCGCCTGGATTAATCCGTTCGGGACTATAACCGGCAAAAAAATCGACATTAAATTTTAAGCCGGAAAACTGTTCCAGTACCGGAACACAATCATCTTCGGTTGCACCGGGATAAACAGTGGACTCATAAATAACAATATCCCCTTTTTTCAAAACGTGACCGAGAGTCTCGCTGGCCTTCAGTAAGGGGCCCAAATCGGGAGTTTTATATTTATCGATGGGCGTTGGAACGGTGACAATAAAAACCTGGCACTGTTTCAACTGATCAATATCAGCCGTGAATGTCAGTAAGTGAGCTTCTGCCAGCTCACTTTCCGAGGTCTCCAAGGTCGTATCTTTTCCCTGTTCAAGCTCTTCAAGACGGTCAATATTAACGTCAAAACCAACCGTCGGGAAAATCTTGCCAAATTCAACAGCAAGCGGCAAACCGACATATCCCAAACCAATAATGGCAATTTTTACATTGTTTTGCTCAATATTCTTAATTTTGATCACTTCTCAACTCCATGTGGCGCTTTAATTTCGTGCTGGAGAAACAATGAAATAGGGATTTAACAGATTTTCTTTATTGTACTTTAGCGCTTCACCTTCCGGCGTTTCAACCTGCCCCCCTGCCGCCAACACAACAGCGTGTCCAGCTGCGGTATCCCATTCCATGGTCGGCCCCAGGCGGGGATAAAGATCGGCAAGGCCCTCTGCAACTACACACAATTTCAGGGAACTGCCAACGGGTAATGCTTCAGCAACGTTGATCCCTTTCAGATACGCTTCTAATTCTGCCGAGGGATGGGATCGGCTCATAACAACCGTCAACCCTTGTTCCATATCCGGACTACGGACATGAATCTTTTTAATGTTGCCATTGCTGTCAACACGGGTTGCACCACTGCCAACAACCCCGCAGTACATCTTGTCCTGGGCAGGGACGTAAACGACGCCAAGAACAGGTGCCCCCTCACGAATCAGGGCAATATTAACGGTAAATTCACCATTACGTTTGACAAATTCCTTGGTTCCATCCAGCGGATCAACTAACCAAAATTGCGTCCAGCCTTTGCGCTCGGGATAGGGGACACTTGCCCCCTCTTCAGACAGTATCGGGATATCAGGAAATGCCTGCTGCAGGCCATCGACAATAACCTCATGTGCCGCCTTGTCAGCGGCAGTCAGCGGTGAGTGGTCATCTTTATATTCAATGCTGAAATCCTCTATGCCGTAAATCTTCATGATCGCGGCACCTGCCTGCTTCGCAATTTTTTTCAAAACTTCGATATCACTATTCAAAATCTAAAAACCTTTTATCCACTGAGCCCTCATTGAAGACCGCTCTTGCTATTTCATCTATTGTCTACGTTCAAAGTCTGCGCTGACACTGCTTTTACCCGAAGAGCTCCATGACAATTTTTCCCGCCAACTCTTCGGCACTTCGTTCAGCACCGTTGATGACAATCTCCGGATTCTCCGGCGATTCGTATGCCGAATCAATGCCGGTGAAATTTTTCAGTTCACCCGAACGGGCTTTTTTGTACAAACCTTTCGGGTCTCGCTGCTCGCATACCGCCAGTGGCGTATCGACAAAAATTTCTATGAATTCGCCTGGCTCAAGAATTTCACGCGCCATGGCCCGTTCACTTCGGAATGGAGAAATAAATGCGGTCAGCACGATGATACCGGCATCGACAAACAGTTTTGAGGTCTCGGCAATACGTCGGATATTCTCCACGCGATCAGCATCGGTAAAGCCGAGATCACGGTTCAAACCATGACGCACATTGTCACCATCGAGCAAATACGTATGCTTGCCAAGACTGTGCAATTTCTGCTCAACCAAATTGGCCAACGTTGATTTGCCCGCCCCTGAAAGCCCGGTAAACCATAAAACTTTCGGCTGCTGTTTTTTTATTTCGGCACGAGCCTGCTTATCAACCTCTACGGCCTGCCAATGAATATTAGTGGCCCGCCGCAAGGCAAAATTGATCATTCCCGCTCCAACCGTGGCATTGGTAAAACGATCGATCAAAATAAAATTCCCAGTGTGACGATTATCCACATAAGCATCAAAAGCAATCGCACGATCGAGGGCGATATTACACACTCCAACCTCATTCATTTCCAGCGTTTTACCGGGTTCAAACTGAAGAGTGTTGACGTTGACCTTATGTTTTAATGCCGAAATCTGAGCCGGAGTAACAGCTGATCCCGCTTTAAGCAGATAACTGCGCCCCGGCAATAAGGCATCTTCATGGAGCCAGACAATCTTTGCTTCAAACTGATCGGCAAACTCGGGCCGTTGCTCTGGAACGGTGAGCATGTCGCCACGACTGATGTCGATCTCATCCTCCAGGGTAAGGGTTACCGATTGCCCGGCGCTGGCGATCCCCAGATCACCATCCATTGTAACAATCCTGGAAATTTTCGACTGCAGTCCGGACGAAGGGACAACCACGCAATCACCGGGGCGACATTGCCCAGAAGCAATGGTTCCGCAAAAACCACGAAAATCGAGGTTTGGCCGATTGACCCATTGCACCCGCATCCGAAATGGACGGGTCGTAGCACGATCTCCCAATTCAACGTTTTCAAGATAAGTCAACAATGCCGGCCCATCATACCAAGGCATATTGGTTTCAAGCATCAATGTCTGGCTGGTCGTCGCAATGATGTTATCCCCCTTAAGAGCAGAAATCGGGATGTAGGTAATTTCCTCAAAGCCAAGATCCTGAGCTAACTCGCCATATTGCGTACAAATCTCTTCGTAACGCGCCTGGCCGTAATCAACCAGATCCATCTTGTTAATCGCTACAACAATTTTCTTGATACCAACCAGGGAAGCCAGATAACTGTGCCGCTTGGTCTGAGTCAACACACCCTTCCGTGCATCGATCAGGATTATCGCCACATCCGCAGTTGAGGCCCCAGTCACCATATTCCGGGTGTATTGTTCATGCCCCGGAGTGTCAGCGACGATAAATTTGCGCTTGTCAGTCGAAAAAAATCGGTAAGCGACATCAATAGTGATTCCCTGCTCCCGCTCGGCCTGAAGGCCATCGAGCAGCAGAGCGTAATCAATTTCTTCGCCCTGAGTCCCCACCCGTTTGCTATCCACTTCGAGGGCTGCCAGTTGATCCTCAAAAACCAGCTTCGAATCCCAAAGCAAGCGACCAATCAGGGTGCTTTTGCCATCATCCACACTGCCACAGGTGATAAAACGCAGCATGGATTTTTCTTCCTGAGCCTTCAGGTAAGCATGAATATCGTGTTCTATAAGGTCGGACTGATGAACCATTCGAAAACTCCGTTTTCGAGAGCTATACGCTAAAAAGCCGCAAGCTTTATGTTAATAGTTCTTTGAAGCGACATAATTTGAATTAATTTGTATACTCTCTTCACAATCCTAATGAACCGCAAGAAAACATTAGAGAGAGTTCCAAACACGACTGCCTCCAGCGGTCGTGCACAATGACCGCTCACAGAAGAATTGGGCGCAGAAAACTAAAAATAACCTTCCTGCTTCTTCTTTTCCATCGACCCGGCCTGATCGTGATCAATCAGCCTCCCCTGCCTTTCGGAAGTCCGCGTCAACAGCATCTCCTGGATAATCTCCGGCAATGTCGCCGCTTCGGATTCAACGGCACCAGTCAAAGGATAGCATCCCAGAGTTCTGAAACGAACTGATTTCATCTGCACTTCTTCACCGGGAAGTAATTTCAGGCGATCATCATCAACCATAATCAACATGCCATCACGCTCCACCACCGGACGCACTTGTGAATAGTACAGTGGCACGATGGGGATCTGCTCCAGATAGATGTACTGCCAGATATCGAGCTCTGTCCAATTGGACAGTGGAAAAGCACGAATACTTTCCCCTTTTTTCACTTTGGCATTATAAATATTCCACAGTTCCGGGCGTTGATTCTTCGGATCCCAACGATGAGTTTCAGTCCGGAAGGAGAAGATTCGCTCCTTGGCACGAGATTTTTCCTCATCACGCCGGGCACCACCAAAGGCGGCATCAAATTTATACTTGTCCAGAGCCTGTTTCAGCCCTTCTGTTTTCATAATATCTGTGTACAAGGCGCTGCCATGGGTGAAAGGAGAAACTCCTTGCCTTGCGCCCTCTTCATTGGTGTGAATCAGCAGATCAAATCCACATTCCTGAGCCATCCGATCCCGAAACTCGATCATCTCCCTGAACTTCCAGGTCGTATCAACGTGCATCAGCGGAAACGGCGGCTTTGCCGGATAGAATGCTTTTTGGGCAAGATGAAGCATCACCGACGAGTCTTTACCGATCGAATACAACATCACCGGATTTTCAAACTCTGCCGCGACTTCACGGATAATATGAATACTTTCGGCTTCAAGTTGTTCAAGATGTGTCATGTGCGACCTGTCACAGAAAATAAGCTAAAAATCCCAGACCTGCGGGATTAGAATCAGAGAAACAGCCATAAAAATAACATTAAGGGGTAAACCGATTTTCAGAAAATCCTTAAAACGATACTGGCCGGGACCATAAACAATCAGATTGGTCTGATATCCAAACGGTGTGGCAAAACTCGATGATGCAGCAATGGCAACAGCGATGGCAACAGGCAGTGGATCGGCTCCGATCTGTTGCGCTGCTGAAACGCCTACCGGAAAAACCAAAGCAGCAGCAGCATTGTTGGTGATCACTTCGGTAAAAACCGTGGTGAGAAAATAGATCGCGGCCAGTAAACCGATGGGACCATAATCTTTAACCGCGTCAATAATCACACCAGCAATCAGTTGAGCGGCTCCACTTTTCTGCAGCGCCACACTGATACCAAGAGCACAGGCGATCACAATCAGAACGCTCAATTCAATACTGCGGCGCGCCTCAACCACGGTTACGCTTTTGGTCAGCAATAATAACACAGCACTGAGGCAGGCCGCCTGAAAAATAGACAAAACCCCCGTTGCCGCCAACAAAACCATCCCCAGTAACGCCACGACAGAGATTACGGTTTTCTTGACATTGACCTGGGAAACTTCACTGACATGGGAAATCAGATAAAAATCGCGCGAGCGTCCCCAGCGTTTGAAAAAGTCGTCACCGGCCAGCAATAACAAGGTGTCACCCGGTTGCAACACAATCTGACCGATCTGAGAATGGATCCGTTCACCGTGGCGATGCACCGCCAGAACGACCGCATCATAGCGGCCACGAAAATTACTTTCCCGAATCGTCGTCCCCAATGTTGGAAAAGAGCGGGAAACAACAGCTTCGGTTATTTTCGAACAATCACGTCGGCACAGGTCCTGATAATGACGATCATCGTGACCGGGCGTCAGTCCGGGGATTTTCTG
>PKUE01000154.1 GCA_002869685.1 Desulfuromonas sp. | reverse complement strand
CCTTTAGGTCGGCAAATCATGCAACTCATCGCCTGTGGCGTAAAACGTTGATAACCAATTGAAGCTGCACTTTATTTCTTCCGTGGCCCCGCTCAAACGGGTGGGACGGTGCCCACCCTTGCCTGGGTTTGTTATTGAGCAGCCAAGCCCTCCCGTTCAGCAGCACCGAACGCAATGAACGTCAGCGCAATGGTTGTCGGCAACCTGTTTGAGCGTCAGCGAGTTTTGCCGACATTGCGATGTAAGAGAATGGAGAGAGGGAACCCGTAAGGGTGCAATGACGGGAGTCGATTTTGCGGTACTTTTGTCGACGCAAAAGTGCCCCGACGTGCGGGCGCGGAAGCCCGCGTCACGTGGGTGCCACCATCGCGAACGGATGAAGTTCGCTGGTGCGATTCGTTTCGTATTACGAACCACTGAAGACCAAGATCAAAGTCAAGGTCGCCGGGTTTCGTCCCGGCAGCCGACATCCTTTTGACTGGCCGCTCAAAAGTATGCAAAAACCGGCTGAACACCTCCTGACCCTCAGATCAACCGACAATGGGTCTGTTTCCGTGATGCGTCACAGATTCGGCTCGCCGCCCTTTAGGTCGGCGAATCGTGCAACGCATCATCTTTGGCGTAAAACGTTGATAACCAATTGAAGCTGCACTTTATTTCTTCCGTGGCCCCGCTCAAACGGGTGGGGCGGTGCCCACCCTTCGTTAGTCTGATATTTAGCAATCAAGCGCTTAATTTTACGAATTCAGCGCCTTTTTCACATCCTCCGTCTTACCAATCAACACCAGCACATCACTGTCCTTGATGGTGTGCATCGGTTGTGGCGCGACGATAAACTGGTCGGTAATTACATCCTTGATCGCAATGACCGTAACGTGAAAGCGCTGTCGCAGGTCGAGGTCGATCAGTGTTTTACCGATAAAGTGACGTGGTGGTGCTGTTTCCGACAGAGAGTAATCTTCGGCCAGTGGGATAAATTCCAGCAGGTTAGGGCTGGAGAGGCTGTGGGCAATCCGCCGGGCCATATCTTTCTCCGGGTAGATTACTTCTGTGGCCCCAACTTTCTCGAGAATGCGGCCATGATCATCATCAATCGCCTTAACAATAATGCGCGGGACCTTCAATTCCTTGAGATACAGCGTCATCAGGGTTGACAGGTGAGAGCGCTCGCCAGTGGCAAGAATTACCGCATCCATCTCGCTCAGCCCCTGGGCGTCAAGAAAGTCTTTACTGGCAGCATCGCCGAGAATGGCGTAGGAACAATTGTCTTTAACGGCCTGGACCTTCTCTTTTTCCGAATCAATCGCCATTACTTCATGACCCTGATCATACAGCGTTGATGCAACGTGAAAGCCGAAGTTGCCCAGCCCAATGACACAAAACTTCTTTTTTTTCGGCATAAGAATCTCCAATCAACCAATCATGATGTTCTCCTCGGCGTAGCGAGCAGCCGAGGAACGGGTTCGGCGGGCAATGGCAAAAGCCATGGTCAGGAGTCCGACCCGTCCGATAAACATGAGAATGATAATGATACATTTACTTGCGACGTTGAGTTGCCCCGTTGAGCCCATCGACAGTCCGACGGTGCCGAATGCCGAGACACTCTCAAACATGAAACCGAGAAATTCGCGCGGGTTTTCGTGCGCCCAGTCGGGACTTTGTGCGATCAGCAGACCGAACAGGGCGATACCGATAAGCAACACTGCCAGCAGAAACAGCGCCAGCGCCCTTGAAACGACTTCGTCCGGAACGGTGCGACCAAGAATACTGGTATGCGGATTCCCTTTCAGCCGGTTGTAAAAGACAATAAACAACAGGGCCAGACAAGTTGTTTTGACACCGCCACCAGCGGAACCGGGGGAGGCGCCGATAAACATCAGAAAAATCATCAGGAACAGAGTCGGCACCCGCAATAGATCCAGGTCGATGGTGTTGAAGCCTGCGGTACGCGCGGATACCGACTGGAACAGGGCCGTCCAGATGGCCTCACCATACGACATGTTGGCCAGAGCATCGTGGCGTTCCAGCCAGCCGATGGTGACAGCACCATAAATGATCAAAAAGAACGAGGTGAGAACGACAAGTTTGGTATGCAGCGAGAACCGGCGCGGCTGCAATGGATTCTGCCGCGGTTTGCAGGCTCCTGCCAGTTCGTAGATGACCAGAAAGCCGATCCCACCGAGAATGATCAGAGCCATGATGGTGATGTTGACCAGAGCGTTACCACGGTAAGCGATCAGACTGTCGGGGTACAGCGAGAAACCGGCGTTACAGAATGCGGAAACTGAATGGAATACTGCATTGTACAGACCCTGCTTGATGCCCAGCTCGGGGATGAAAACAATGGCCAGCAGCACTGCTCCGGCTGTTTCAATGATCAGCGTGGTCAGGAAAATACTGCGGATCAGGTTGCGCCATGAACTTACCGGGGTGGGCAACAGGGTTTCGTTGATCAGCCAGCGCCCGCGAATGCTGACGCCCACGCGCAGATAGATGAACAGATAGACGGAAAAAGTGGTGATGCCCAACCCGCCAACCTGAATAAGTATCAGCACAATACTTTGACCAAAACCGCTCAGATAGCTGCCGGTATCGACAACGCTCAGTCCGGTAACGCATTGGGCTGATGTCGCCGTGAACAGGGCGTCCAGAAATGACAAGGGCTGGCCTGTTGCTGCGTAGGGCGTTGCCAAAAGCAGCGTCCCGATCAGGATGGCTGTGGCGTAGTAAACAACCAGGGCCTGGGCTGGAGAAAGGCTTTTAAGTGAGGTCAGAGACATGGTCGTCCTGCACAAATATGTTATGGAACTCGACGTGAAAAGTATACGTTTTCAGCGCGTTATGCCCTTTTGTCAACACGGTGACAAACAGCTGCACCATAGCACACTCCAACGCGATGGAATAGTATCTGGTCACATTTTCTGACGGGAAGGTTTACCTCTGGCTGTTTTTGATTTTTGCCCGATGCATCGTTGCAGTCAGGGGTGCCAGGGGGCGGGATGGTGATCGGAATTCTGACCAAGGCGTGTTATGATCCATTTAATTATTGGTCGTTTGATCCTGACAGTGAACCATAGAGCCGGCTACCGATGATGTTGCACGCCGGAGGGAGAGCCATTCATGGCCAGAGAGCAGGTGTCGGATGGAGCAAAGGCTCCTTTCGCGACCAGCCTGAAAAAAAGTGTTGCCAGTTTTGCCGCTATGATGCCGATGATTTTTGGTGTGGTTGGTTTGGTCGCGCTTTTGCAGACATTGATACCCCCGCAGCGTCTGGTTGGATTTTTTACCGGCAATGCTGCAGTGGATACGCTGATCGGGACAGGATGTGGTGCCGTTGCGGCCGGAAACCCCATTGTCAGCTATCTCTTAGGTGGTGAAATGCTTGGTCAGGGTGTCTCGCTGTACGCGGTTACCGCCTTTATTCTTGCCTGGGTGACGCTGGGTTTTATTCAGATCCCCATGGAGGTAGAGGCTTTTGGTGGCCGTTTTACCCTGATCCGTAATGTGCTGGCATTTCTCGGCACCCTGGCGGTTGCCACATTGACCAGCTGGACCGTAGGGTGGTGGGCATGAAAACGTCGTCGCCGCCGTTTAAATTCAAAGGATTGCGTTTTCTGACTTTGGTCGCAATCTCCTATGTGTCTCTGGGGCTGACCCATTCGGAACAGGCCATGCAGTCTTTGATGCGTGCCGGACAGATTCTTGGTCAGATTCTTCCGATTATTGCTCTGGTCGTAGTCATCAATGCCCTGATCAACTGGTGGTTGCCACCGAACAAGATGGTGCGTTTGTTCAAAAAGCATGGCGCGAAGCGTGGTTGGGGAATTGCCATGGTGGCGGGTGTTATGAGTCATGGACCCATGTACCTCTGGTATCCAATGCTATCTGATTTGCAGCGAGGTGGCGTGCCGCAGAGTATCCTGGTGACCTATTTCTACGCCCGTGCCGTCAAGTTGCCACTGCTGCCGTTGATGGTGGATTATTTTGGTGTGCTGTTCACCGTGACGCTGGAAGTGTACATCCTGATCGCCGCCTGGCTGCAAGGGTTGGTCATGCAGTTTCTTGACCGCCATCACCGCGGCGTGACCGCTGACGCTGAGGATTGCAGATAATCGGCCATTAGAGCCAATCCCTTCTCAGTCAGTCGGCAGCGCACCGCCTGACGTACCACACTGTTGCCGCGCGCGAGCGTAATCTCATTGACCTCCTCACCGCCAACCTCAAGGTAATTGAGCCAGAACAACGTTAATAACCACACCTCTTCGACAAACAGCCCAAGCTCCTCTTCAGCCATCGGTGTGAGAATCCCCTGGGCGACACTGTTTTCAATGGAATGGCGAACCACGGCTAACATGGCACGATGCGTTGTTACGTGGCGTTCCTGTAACTGGGGATCACTGAGCAGCAGGGCGGTCAGCTCCCGTTTGAAAAAGCGGTAGCGCCAGTTGAAGCGCTGGATCATGGCAAAGGTCTCTTCCATTGCCTGCAAAGAGCCTGGTGGAATCCGCGCAATAATCTGCTGGTAGTTGTCCATGCCCTCCTGATCCATCTGCTCGTAGATGGCGCGGATGATCTCTTCCTTGTTGCGGAAATGGTAATAGAGGTTTCCCGGACTGATGCCCATGGCTGCCGCGATATGATTGGTGGTGACCGCTTTAGTGCCCTGCTCGTTGAACAGGGTCACGGCGGTTTCGATAATGCGTTCTTTGGTGGTCATGTCAGGCAGAATACGCCGGTTGTCCTCAGTAATCAAGATGTGCCCGACGCAAGCGCTTGAGAAAACGCTGAAACAGCTTGAGTCGCAACAGCAGACCGTGGACCCCGAATTTTGCCAATGCCGGTAATACCCGATACAGGGGTACGGCCTTTTCATACAATCGGGCCATCTGCTGGTAAAATTCTTCGGCTGGCAAGCGGGTGGCGAAAAGACTGTGCAGCATGTCGAACATCTCAGGTTGGTGGGTGAGGAGTTCATCCTGCCGTTCACGATAGAGTTGGGTGCCGGGCAGCGGAGTCATGACGGTGAAGGTTGCGTAGGTCAGTTTCAGCCGGCGGATATAGCGGAGCAATGCGTCAAAATCCTGATGCGAATAATCCGGATCAACCATAAATGACGCGTACATCATCACGCCGAATTTTTTCAAAATCGCAACCGCCTGCTCCTGCTCGGCCACTGTCACTCCTTTGTTCATCCGTTGCAGCCGTTCATCTGAACAGTCTTCCATGCCGACAAAGACCTGCTTGAGACCAATCGCTGCCCACTGACGAAACAGTTCAGGATGGCGGACAATGGTATCCACTCGCGCATAGAGGAAATAATTTTTGTGGATGCCTGCCTGCTGAATTTTCTCCCCCAGAGTCGCCATGCGTTTGCTGTCGCACATTGATTCATCATCGCAGAAGAACACATTGGGTTCATCGATCTCTTTCAATTCTTCAACCACCTGATCCGGGTCACGCCGCAGATATTTACCGCCGGTAATCGACCACAGGGCACAGAAGTTACAGCGTGCCGTGCAGCCCAGAGAGGTACGGATGGATGCCAGAGGCTTGAACCATTCGCTGAAATAATGAGCGCGATAGTGGCGTGTTAGGTCGCGTGCCGGAAAGGGCAGGGCGTTGAGGTCCGTATAGGGCCGCTCTGAAGAATAGATCATCCCCTCGTGTGATGGCAGGGCGAGTCCCGGGATCTCGTGCAACGCTCCGCCATGCTCAATCGCCGTGACGATTTCGCGCAGGGTAAATACCCCTTCACCAATCACCACAGCATCAAAGCAATCGTCGTTGAAATCGTCCGGTTGCACGGTGGCGTGATGACCGCCGATGACCACGAAACAGTCCGGCCACAGTTGATGTGACTGCAGCGCCAGAGAGCGCACTATGTTGATCTGGCTGGTGAATGCTGTCAGACCGACAATATCCGGACTCCAGTCTCGTGCAAGGGTGGCGATGTCCGGCTCGATACGGGCATCAATGATGCGCACCTCATGATCGTCGCAGAGCAGGCCCGCAGCAAGATATTCAAGCGCCAGTGGTTCAAATAGATAAACCTGATCCATCAATGGTTCATGGCTCGCTGGTTGGATCAATAAAATTTTCATAGCTCATCCTTTCACCTTAGAGTAATAACTCTAATAGAGTATTTACTCTAAGGCGGCAAGTGTTTTTTTATCACTGAATAAATTTGTTTGCTGTCAATGTCGGTGTTTTGTCTGGCCCGTGTCGTGCCTTTGTAACCTTTACAAAGGGTTACTTGCTGCTTGCCAATGCGGGGAATAGGCTTTTCAAAGAATGCTGACACTGCGCATGTT
>PKUE01000131.1 GCA_002869685.1 Desulfuromonas sp. | reverse complement strand
GGATGGTTGGGAAGCAGGTGTCAGCTCTTCCGATCAGAACGAACTGCTCTACTGCTGGGGCTGCCACAGCAACAACCAAGGCGAATTGCGTAATCCTGGCGCGATCACTCGTCCTTACACGGTTGATGGTGTCGCAGTGGTTATTCCTGACATTGGCAACTCCAACGTCTGCGTCAACTGCCACGGCGCGCAAGGCAACATGGATTCGTATGAGCTCGGTGAGACCGATACTCCGCTGACAGGCAACCCTGCGACAGACATGTCTGGCTATCTGCCTGGCTTCGTTGGCAATACCGCCAACGTTACCGAAGCGCACTACCTGACTGCCGCAGCAACGATCTATCAGTCTTTGACCCGCGTAGGTTATGAGTACCCTGTTGTTGTTCTCGATGGCGACGGCCTGCCGGTCGATCCATATGCGGACAAGTCCTACTTCCACCATGACGAAATCGGTCTGGATGGTGTTGATCCTGAAACGGGTGCGGGCCCCTGCGCCGGTTGTCATATGGAAAGCGATGAGGGCCATACGTTTAATGTTGTCGAAAAAGATGACCTTGGCGTTATCACCCGCATCATGTCCACAACTTGCGTTGAGTGCCATGAAGACTTCGTCACCGAAGACACCACGGAATACACTGCGGCGGCTGCCGCTGCCGAACTGCAGGAAGAAGCTGAAGGATACCATGAGGCTCTGGAACTGCTGGAAGCAGAACTGGCTGACGATGGTTTGGTATTCACCGGCAGCTATCCCTACTTCTCCGGCGCAAGCTGGGTAGACGAAGGAACCTTCGGTGCAGGCCACAACTTCAACTACCTGCATCATGAGCCCGGCGCATACGCACATAATCGCTACTATGCCAAGCGTCTGATTTTCGACTCCATTGACTGGCTTGACAACAAGTCTCTTGATGGTGAGATCACGATTGACGAAACGGTTAATCCTCATGCGGCCGCTTGGTTCCGTGCGGATGAGACAAGCAACATTGCAACTCGTCCATAATTTCTTTCTTTAACCCTGACCCCAGTGGGCCCACCCACTGGGCAACCATAAAAAAACCCGCATCATTTGATGCGGGTTTTTTTATGGTTATTCTTTTCTTTTTATCACACCTTACTGAACCGTAAACTATCAACAACGTCAGAGAAACACCTCGCTCCAAGGATTATTTCAATTGATACGCTATCTCATCTGAGCTCTTACACCACCCAAGCTTTACAACAATTTCTCCCAGCTTTTTTGGCCTGATACAATGCCTGGTCGGCACAGCGCAACAACTCATCACAACTCTGCCCGGATTGCGGTATCATGGAGGCATAACCGACACTTACCGTCACCCAGCCCCCCTTCGGCGCATCGACATTAGGAATCCCGAGGGCATCTACGGCCTGGCGAACTCTCTCGGCTACCTGTTCCGCCCCCTTAAAGGGAACATCAGGGAGGATCACGGCAAATTCCTCGCCACCATAACGGGCAACCAGATCAGCTTCCCGCTTGACCTGTGCACAAAGTGTCTCGGCTACGGTTTGCAGACACTGATCCCCATCCTGATGGCCGTAGGTGTCATTGTATAATTTGAAGTGATCGATATCGACCATCAGTAAACTGACGGGCACACCATTGCGCCGGGCCACCAGCCACTCGTGGTTTAATTGCTCGTCAAAGCGCCGCCGGTTCCACATGCCGGTCAAACTGTCCGTCATGGAAGACCTCTGTAATTCACGATTGAGTTCCTCAATCCGATCGAGCATCCGATTTGCTGTTTGGGACAGCAAATTCATTTCCCGACTGCCCTGCGCTTCAAACCGCTCGGAAAGATCGCCACCTTCCCCAATCCGATTGAACTGGCGAATCTGGCCTGAAATAGGTGCCAATACCAGACGATTCAGCAGCATCTCCACCAGCAAAACCGCCAGCAATCCCAAAGCAATCATGACCGTAATCGTGACTTTGAACACCTGCTGAAGATGGGTATTCATTTCACGGTAAATTTTCGTCACCAGATTGAACGAGCTCTGGTTCTCAATATCATGAACCTGTAAAATTATTTCAGCATAATCTTCAGAAATGAAATCGTAAAACACGTTGACCTTTTTCTTTTCCTGATCAACAGAGGGCTGCAGGCACAACCTCTCCAACTTGAAATCCAACCCGGAATTACTGGACACATCATACGAATACTGCTCATCAATGGCCCTCCCCATCAGGATATAGCCGTTGGCTTCCCTCTGACGATCGGTCGGATAAATGGGATACATGGCGGCCAAAAAAGGGCCATTGAGCTTTTCAACACACAGATAAAAGCAACTGTCTTTTTCCAGATCAATTTGCCGGATCTGCTGTTGTGCTCGTTTTACCGCATCACCAACCGACAACACCAACTGACGATCTTCCGCAAAAGAGGAGGCGTAAACCAGGTTAAAATCGCGATCAAAAAAGAGAATGCACAGAGTCCCGATCCCGGTGAGGGTTTCATCATTGAGGTTGTCGTCAATAAAATCCTGATTCTGATCGACGACAAACTGGTAGGAGTCGTTCCAGACTCCCCAATCGCGGACAAAAGAGGTAAAATGTTTTTCCTGACTGTAGACCGTTTGCACCACATGTTCACCCATCCGACTGAAATGGAGTCGTTCCAACGAGGTGAACGCGGTGAAGATGTAGCGATGCATGACCAGCATCATCAAAATCAGCGCGACGCCAAGCGTTAAAATGAGCGTCAACAAAGTTCGCAAGCGCAGTGACATAGGCCAACCTGAATCAAAAAGTCCGATTAAAATTACCAAGTTGTTCAAGTATAGCGAAAGGGGTACGATTGCAAAGGGGTTTTCATAAAATCAGCCATAACTTGAACAACATATAGCGTTTATACGATTGACAATAAACACTCAAATCAGCACAATGAATGATCATTCTTTCTTTCAAGGAGTCTCTATGTTTCGCATTCTGATCTGCTTAACCTTGTTGGTTTGTTGTGCACTTCCCGCTGTGGCCTCTGAAGCTCCGGCGATCCCCGATGATCATCGTGCCCTGGCAGGGCTTAAAACCGGCAAAGCCGTATTCGATGTCAGCACCTCATCACCTCAGGCCATGATTCTCTACCTCAATGTCATTGAAAAAACCGTCGCCACTCTCAAAGCCCAGGGGGTCACCCCCGACTTCATCCTGGCCATGCGTGGTGCCGCTGTTTCGATTGTCAGCAAAGATTCCGAATTCAACAGCATTGAGGACGAAACTGCGCTGATGGCTAAAATTACATCCCTGAAACAACAAGGTGTTTACTTTGAAGCGTGTAACGTCGCGGCAGAGCTGTTCGACGTTGACAAGGCGAATCTTCTTCCCGGTGTCGTCCTGGTTGGCAATACATTTGCGTCGTTGATTGGCTATCAGAGCCAGGGCTACGCCCTGATTCCTCTGATGTAAAAAATACACCCGGCGTCGCCCTGCGACGCCGGATTTCCCCTGAACCACCCCACCCGTCAGAAGAAACCGCACCACCGCCACAAGAACGATTATTCTTTCAATTTTGCTTGTTTTTTCTTACACTGCCCCCATGAGCACAGGGGCCACTCCATTAAAGCAACCGGCGGCCCGTGTATTGTTATTTCATTTAATGATGATGAGGGGTTTACCATGCACACCACACACCGCCTCTGGCCAACTCTGGTCAGTGCGCTGTCGCTTATTCTCTGTTCTGTTCTTGTCGATGCCGAGACATATACCCTGTCTGCGCACGGCAATGCGGAAACCGGAGTAAAGCGCACCCAGGGACCATTTCCGCCACCCGACGTTTATGCCATCGGCAACTGTGCCCATTGCCACGAGCAACATGCCAGTATCGACGATCTCGAACCGGGCCCCGACAATGGTGGTCCATCGGCTTTCGGCCTGTTCGCCCCCACTTTTGACACCAGCAAAACCACGGCCAGCAGCGATTACCAACAAAGCGATCTGTTTTGCTTTTACTGTCATACCGACAACGGCAGCTATCAGGCCAACAACGGCTCCATGATCAATAAAGATTATGCAGAAACCTTTGGCGGGCATCTGAATGGACCCACCAGCATCATGGCACAATTTAACCAGGTCGATTCGGAGGGTTCCAACCACAACCTGTATGACATCTGGAATTATATGAAGGAGCACCCGGAGTATGGCGCCAAAAACGGCGGCTGGTTTACCGAAAACTCCGACCCGTGCACGGCTTGTCACAATCCCCATCTGGCCCGCCAGAACAAAGAGCATCTGACTGATGCCAGCTATGCGACCATCTCACTGCCGTCAAATCATTACGACCAGTGGGGAGACGATGAATTTGAACAGATGAGCGATTATTCGTCCATCTATCAGGCACCGTTCTATGCCTACAGCGGATCGCATCCGACCGACATTTACAGTGCCAGCTACGAGCCGGCTGGCGTGTCGTATTCCCAGGCCGATGGCCAGTTAACTCCGGACTACAATACCTTTTGCCTCGACTGCCACTGTGACATCATCTACAGCACGACCCAGGGCCGCAACCTGAGCGTCATTGATTGGGACACGGAACGCCATGGCATCCCCGATGCCTACGAAGTCTTCAGTCGCACCCCGTTCGGCGTGCTCGGCGGCTATGTGCTTTCCTGCCTGGACTGCCATGAGCCACACGGGTCATCCAATAACTTCCTTATCCGGCGCGGCATCAACGGCCAGGATGTCGGCGCTGTCGGTGTTGTCCCCGGTGATCGCGGCAACCAGTGTCGCCAATGCCATATGGACGATTACGCCTACGCTCAGGGAGATATCAACGACTGGAAATACTCCCATCATGGCCGCGGCCAACTCAGCCCGTACAGCGGCAGCATGGTCTCCAGTTGCGGCTGCCATGACTACAATCAGGACGGCACCCATTCCGCACCAGACCCGATCCCGTGTGAACGCTGCCACTACCACGGTTCATTTGTCCCCAACCCGGCAGGAGAGTTTCCATCGACGCTGACACCCAAAAATGCCCCTTACTATCGCAAGATGTTTTAGGGCTGAAACACTAGCGGGAATACTCGCTTATTCTCACGATCAAACACAACAGTGTGCCCAAAGGGAGCTTTTCTGCCCACATTATGACACGGGTTCTCTCTTTGTGTTCGACGCCACTGAACGAGAGCGTTTGGTGGCGAAAATAACACGATCGCGCAGGATGGGCTCCGTCCTACCCGTTAGATCGGTGCCACACCAGAGATAAAGAGAGACGAAAGATTTTCATCAACAATTTACACCGAAGTTGACGAATTGCATGATTCGCCGACCTCAAGGGCGGCAAGCCAAAAGAATGTCGCCTGCCGGGGCGAAACCCGGCGACCTTGACCTTGACCTTGAGACACAAACAACCGTGGCAGACAGACCAAGTACGCACAAAAAAGCCCCGGCCAACAGGTCGGGGCTTTTTCACGAGAGACAAAACGTTCGCAATCAGGCGCGGGTCAGATCGCGATAGCGAATCCGATGCGGCTGATCGGCATCACGTCCCAGACGCTTGCGACGATCCTCCTCATACTCACTGTAATTACCCTCATACCACACCACCTGGCTATCGCCCTCAAAGGCCAGCATGTGGGTGGCAATCCGGTCAAGGAACCAACGATCGTGGCTGATCACCACGGCGCAACCGGCAAAATTCTCCAGCGCCTCTTCAAGGGCCCGCATGGTATTGACGTCGAGATCGTTGGTCGGTTCGTCCAGCAACAGTACGTTGGCACCACCACTAAGGATCTTGGCCAGATGGACCCGGTTACGCTCACCACCCGACAGAGTGCCGACCTTTTTCTGCTGGTCACTGCCGGAGAAATTGAAACGGGCCACATAGGCACGGGAATTCACCTCGCGGGTGCCAAGCATCATCATGTCCTGACCACCGCTGATCTCCTCCCAGATGGTCTTGTTGCCATCCAGGGTATCGCGACTCTGGTCCACATAGCCAAGCTGAACGGTGCTGCCGAGGGTCAGGCTGCCGCTGTCCGGCTGTTCCTGACCGGTGAACAGGCGCATCAGGGTGGTTTTACCAGCCCCGTTGGGGCCAACAACACCAACAATGCCACCGCGCGGTAATTTGAAATTCATATCCTCCATCAGCAGACGACCATCGAAAGATTTCTGCACATGATCAGCTTCAATGACAATATCGCCAAGGCGAGGCCCGGAGGGGATAAAGATCTCCAGATCACGGTTCTGACTGTCGCTGCCTTCGCCGAGCAGTTTCTCATAGGAGGTGATACGCGCCTTGCTTTTGGCATGACGCCCTTTGGGCGACATGTTGATCCATTCCAGCTCTCGCTGCAGGGTGCGCTGACGGGCCGACTCGGCTTTCTCCTCGTTTTGCAGCCGTTTCTGTTTTTGATCCAGCCATGAGGAGTAGTTGCCCTTCCAGGGAATCCCGTGGCCACGGTCCAGTTCAAGAATCCAGCCCGCCACATTGTCGAGGAAGTAACGGTCGTGCGTAACGGCAATGACGGTGCCTTCATAGCGTTGCAGATGCTGCTCCAACCAGGCAACAGTCTCGGCATCAAGGTGGTTGGTAGGCTCATCCAACAACAAAATGTCCGGTTTCTGCAACAGCAGACGGCACAAAGCGACACGACGGCGCTCACCACCGGACAGCACCTTGACATTGGCATCGGCGGGCGGACAACGCAACGCATCCATGGCCAGATCAAGACGCGAATCAAGGTCCCAGGCATCCAGAGCGTCAAGTTTATCCTGCACCTGAGCCTGACGGTCACACAGTGCGGCCATGGCATCATCATCCATGGGTTCAGCGAACTTCATATTGATTTCTTCAAATTCCTTGAGCAGATCAACGGTTTCCTGCACCCCTTCTTCCACCACCTGCCGCACGTTCTTACTGTCATCCAATTGCGGCTCCTGCTCAAGGTAACCGACGGAATAACCATCGGACAGGACCGCTTCGCCGTTGAAGTCTTTATCGACTCCGGCCATGATGCGCAGCAAACTACTTTTACCGGAACCGTTAAGGCCAAGTACGCCGATTTTAGCCCCGTAAAAATAGGACAGGGAAATGTCCTTGATCACGGGCTGCTTGTTGTAGCTTTTGCTGACCCGCATCATGCTATAGATAATTTTCTTGCTGTCTTCACTCATCGTTATCGTCTCCCGCAAAAATCGCTGTTCGGACAAATCACAAAAAGGGCTATTGTACGGACTTTTCACCGCTTCGCCAATAGCCTATACTGGAACGATGCATTTCTTTTTCTCACTGATCCCGCTGGTTGTCGTCGGCATTATTCTGCTGGCTGCCGTACTGATCACCATCTCATGGCGACAGGCGCGTAAGCTCACCCACAACTCGTGGCAGAACCGGCAACAACGCTATCTCGATTCACCGGAGTTGCAACCACTGCACCAGCTTGAACAGTACCGCCTTGATGCCGAATCACTCGAACTGACCACGGCAGACGGCGAAACCCTGTCGCTGCTGTATCGCCCTTCGCGCAACCATGCCACCATTATCCTCTGCCATGGTTACAAGATGGATTGCAGCGAGATGATCCCCATTGCGGCCATGCTCGAACGTTACGGTTACGGCGTCGCCCTCCCCGACCTGCGCAGCCACGGCAACAGCAGCGGAGAAAAAATCTATTTTGGCTATCACGAATGGCAGGACATTGAAACGATCGTGGAGTTTATTCTCGAACGTCATCCACAGGAGACTCTCGGCCTGTTTGGCAATTCCATGGGCGGTGCCCTGGCTTTGTGTTACACAGCCCGGGACCCGCGTATCAGCGCCGTGATCGCTCAGTCACCCTACGCATCCATTGCCCACACCATCCACCAGAGCGTACATCGATTTACCGGGCTGCCGCCGTTCCCTTTTGCGACTCTCATCAATTATTTCGCTCAGAAACAACTGAAATTTGACAGCGCTGCCGTCGCACCACTGAACATCATCGGCGCCATCAGCCCCCGCGCCATCCTGCTGATGATGGGAGGCCAGGATCAAGTCGTACCCAGTGACGGTATTTTTGCCCTGCACCGGGCAGCAGGACAACCCGTGGAGCTATGGTACGATGAACATCTTGACCATGTTGAATTCTACCATCAACACCCCGTTGAATTTGAGCGCCGGGTCAGTGAATTCTTCGCCCGCTATCTCCACCCGTCCCCCTAGTTTTGTGCGCCTCCCATCAGGCGTGAAAATCCACGCCTAATTGGACAAAGTTGTTTTCATAAAGAGATTAACATGTGCTAGAATTCTTGAGTTGTCCCGCCCCTGCTAATAATTGACGTTCCCCCGCGAAAGAAGCCCCTATGATCCGCACGATTATCGCGATCATTTTCATCCTGTGCTGTGGACTGCCTCTTCAGGCCCAGGCCGTACCGACGCCCCTCGAACAGGTAACGTTGCAACTGGACTGGAAATACCAGTTTCAATATGCCGGTTTCATCATGGCCAAGGAAAAAGGGTTTTACGCCCGGCAGGGTCTGGACGTTTCGTTGCTTGAATATCAACCGGGAACCGATATCGTTCACTCGGTCCTTTCTCGTCAGAATAACTACGGTATTCATAATGCCAGTCTGGTTATCAGTGACCGCAAGATTCTGCCCACTGTCCTGCTCGCCAGCTATTTCCAGCGCTCTCCGCTGGTTCTGATCACCCGCCCGGAAATCACTTCCCCGACCGATCTTGCCGGGAAAAAGATTATGGGAACCAGCGACGAGATGAAATACAGTTCGCTGGCCTTGCTGCTGAACCACTATCATATCAACGTCAGCAACAGCACCGTGACCGGCCAGAATTTTTCCGTAGACGATTTCATCGCCGGAAAAATCGACGCGATGAGTGCCTTTTTATCCAACCAGACCTATCTGCTTAATCAAAACCATATTGCCTACAACATTCTCAATCCGGCCGATTTCGGCTTTATCATGAGTGCCGTCAACCTGTTCACCAGCCGTGAAGAGGCCCTGAAACACCCAGATCGCACCCGTCACTTTCTGGCGGCCAGCAATCAGGGCTGGCGTTATGCTCTGGATCACCCCGAAGAAGCGATTCAGATCATTCACAAAAAATACGCTCCGGGAAAATCCCTTGATGCCCTGCGCTATGAAGCCAACGTCACCCGGGAAATGTTTCTGCTCGATCTCTACCCCATCGGCACCGTCAATCCCGAGTTGACCAGCCTGACATATAAGCAGCTGTTGTCGCGCAACATGATCGACAGTTCTGAAAAACTGCCGGTTTTTCAGTTTGATGAGTTAATGGCCCACCATCGTGAAGACACCGACTTCACCCCGAAAGAACGGGACTACCTGGAACAGAAACAGACCATCCGTGTCTGTGTTGATCCGGAATGGATGCCGTTTGAAGGGATCATTAACGGCCAGCATTGCGGCATCGCCGCCGATTATCTCGACCTGTTTCGCGCTCAGCTGCCCATCCCGCTGGAGGTGGTGCAAACCAACTCCTGGCAGGAATCGATCGAAGCGGCCAAAGAGCGTCGCTGCGATATCTTCTCTCTGGCAGCGGAAACACCAGGACGAAACGCCTACATGGATTTCACGCATCCTTACGTCACCCTTCCAGTGGTGATTGCAACAACGATGGACAAGATTTTCATCGAAGAGATTGGCGATATCCGTCACCAACCCATCGGGGTTGTGCGCGGCTATGCCATTGCCGAGGAATTACGCTCACGTCATCCTGACATCAATATTGTCGATGTGGAATCGATCAGCGACGGGTTAAAACGGGTGGAAAGCGGAGAATTGTACTGCTACGTGGATAACCTGATGGTGATCGCCGAACAGATCCAGAAAAAATTTACCGGGGTGATCAAAATCAGTGGCCGTCTGGAGGAAAAGGTCGCCCTGGCCATTGGCACGCGCAATGATGAGCCGGAATTGCACACCGTTTTTGACAAATTGATTCACACGGTAACGCCGGAACAGGAGCAGGAAATTTACAACCGCTGGGTCTCCGTCAAGCAGGAAATGGGCTTCAATAACGCCCTGCTGTGGAAATTTTTTGCAGTCGTCGTCTTTATCGCCGGACTGTTTGGCGTGCATTATTATCAGCTGCGCAAGTACAACAGCAAACTGCTCAATCTGTCGGAAACCGACAAACTGACCGGGCTGTACAACCGCTTGAAACTGGATAAAATCCTCGACGAACAGGAACAGCTGCACCAGCGCTACCAGACGGCCTGCGGCATTATTCTGTTCGATATTGATCACTTCAAACAGGTCAACGACACCTTTGGCCATCCGGTCGGTGACCTGGTTCTGAAAGAGCTGGCCGAGCTGGTGGCCAACAACATCCGCAACACGGACCATCTCGGCCGCTGGGGAGGCGAGGAATTTTTGATTATTGCACCAAGCAGTGACTACAGCGAAACCATCCAGCTGGCAGAAAAGCTGCTCATCGCGTTGCGCAACCATCCGTTTGAGACCGTCGGCAAGGTTACCGCCAGCTTCGGTGTCTGTGCCTTACGCCGCGACCTGACCGCAACCAGAGCCATCAGCCTGGCCGATAAAGCCCTTTATCAGGCAAAATCGGAGGGACGCAACCGGGTGATCTCCTGCCAGGAACTGATCGACTGAAAATCTTCCGTTCGCTTATTCAGCGCTGGCGGCCAGCGCCCTTACCCGGTCAACGACCAGAGGAAGCGATGCCACCATCAGGATGGCAACGCAGATTTTCTCGACCGGTTCACCAATCAACTCCGCCCCAACACCCATCTGCGCCTGTGGCGACCAGGCCATCACCCGATAGGTCAAGTCAACCAGATAGCCAGCTAAAACGGCACCACTGCTGAGCATGGCCAGATACAGCAATGTCCCCCGTTTACCCAGAATGGCAATCAGCACCGTCAGCGATGTGACATTAGTAGCCGGACCGGCGAGGAGAAAGACCAGCGCCGCACCGGGACTGACACCCTGCAGGATCAGCGCGGCCGCAATCGGCGTAGACGCACTGGCGCAGATATAGATGGGAACGCCCACCACCAGCATGATCAGCAAGGAAGAAACTCCGCCCCCCAGCCAATGTTCCATCCAGTCCGGCGGGATCAATGCCGTTATGACCCCGGCCAGCAACAGACCAACGAAGAACCATCCGGCCATCCCTTGCCAGACGTCGGTAAAAGCATAGCGAAAACCGCCGATCAGGCTACGCCGGGGGGCAGTTTCACCGGAGCACCCCACCCTGTCGAGGCGTGTTTTTTCTGGCGGCGCAGTAAACAGATTTTCCACAATGCCGGCAACAATGGCGCAGAGCAGCGCGGCAACAGGGCGAACAATGGTCAGAAACGGATCGAGCAGCGCATAACTGACCGCAATGGAATCGACTCCCGATTCTGGCGTGGCAATCAGAAAGGAACTGATCGCCCCGCGATTGGCCCCCTGTTGCTTCAGGGTCATTGCCGCCGGTAACACGCCACAGGAGCACAAGGGCAACGGCACACCGAACAGTGCCGCTTTCAAAACCGGCAGCACCCGACCCTGGCCGAGATGGCGGGCGATGAACTGGCTGTTGAGGAAGGTGCTGAGGACACCGCTGATCAGCAGACCAAAAACCACGTAGGGTGCGGACTGCAGCAACAGCTGCCAGGCCGCACTAAAGATATTCAAAAAAAGATCGGTCATGTTCATTTCTTACGTTCATCAAGTTGTTTCAGGAGGATTTCCGCTTGTCTCTGCTGGGCCGGATAGCTCACGGCATGACGTAACGCTCGACGGGCTAACGGCCACTGTTCAGCGTTCCAGGCGGCATAACCCTGCATCAGCCACATGGCTCCGGGGTCAACCTCTGCGGCAGCCAGTCGGCCAAACACCTCCGCCGCCTGACGATAACGACCCAGGGTAAACAACAGCTGCCCGCGCAGTTTCTGCAGCACCGGATCATCTTCTGCTCCCTGCTCCACCCAGCTCAGAGCCTGTTCCGGTTGATGGAGATTGAGACTGGCATGAGCCAGACGGGTAACCAGATGCTGATCCGGCGGCGTTTGTTCGAGCAGTTGGCGGTAATAATCCACCGCCTGTTGCGGCACCCCGAGTTGCAGATGCAGATCACCAAGCAGGCGCGTTTCCTCATCAGTCAAGGGACGCAGATAGCCGACAACCTTCAAAGCCACCAGCCCTTCGGCGTACTTGCCCTGGTCAAGATAGAGGTGTGCCAGCAACAACCACCAGCGCGGGTAAAGGCCGTCGTCGTTACAATAACGGTTCAACCGCTGCCGGGCGACAGCCGACTCTTCCAACAGCAGATACTCTTGAACCAGCACCTCCCGCCAGCGCCGCTGCACATCTCCGGTCGTCTCCACCGCCAGAACCTCAAGCTGCTCCACGGCCAGACGGGGCTGATGCAGATTCAGATAAACCTGAACCAGCGCCGCACGCCAGCGTGTTGCCACCTCATTTTCCGGGCGCGATATCAGTTGCAGCAGCAGATCACGCGCCTGCGGCCAACGACTGAGCTGCAGATAACAGAGGGCGGCATTGTACAGCAGTTCAGGTTGCCGTTGTTCCATCGTGACATAGGCGCGCTCAAAAGCAACGGCGGCCTCATCAAAACGATCCGTACGGTAGCAGGCCTGGGCCAGATTGGACCAGGCAGCAGAATAGTCAGGCTGTTTTTTCACCGCCCGCTGCAGCCAGGGTACCGCCTCGGTAGGACGCTCCGACAACAGATAAATGTTACCACGGGTGAAGTCGATCAAGTAGTGATCCCGATCACGTTGGTCCGCACCGAGAACATCAAGCGCCTGATCGTAGAGCTTTTTCTCCATCAGCTGTTGGGCAGCCACCACCTGACGATGCACCGCCAAAGGAATGGTCGCAGCATCGGCCATCGCCACGGTTAGCCCGATCAGGAGCAACACCCCGATCATCCGTGTAAAACAGCGCCCCATCACGACTCCAGCTCAAAACGAATAGTGGTGACCACCCAGCTGCGGACCGGCTCGCCCTGTACCGTTCCGGGCGTAAATCGCCAGCGCCGTATCCCCCGCTCAACCGTACTTTCAAACATCTCCTGCGGTTGCGCTTCGAGGATATGAACCTGTTCCACATCGCCGGAAGTCGAGATCAGCAGTTTGACCTTAACCCAACCTTCGATGCCGAGCCGTTTAGCCCGCAAAGGGTAGATAAAGGGCGATTGTGATAACGGCGTCAACGGCTGGTCGAGGGCGTCACTATCAAAGATGCTGGGCAGCGGCGCCACGGCGGCAAGCTGCACCTCCGGCATGGCAATGTCGCCCAGAGTAGTTGGCACATCGGGAATCAATTCCAACTGCAACGTCAACGACGGTGGTGTCATGGTGGCGGGAGTGGGCTGCGCGACTTTCCGCCGCGGCTGGGTCTTCGGCTGTTGCTGTTGCGCGGCGACCTGTTGCGGGGGAGGCGGAGGCGTCACGTGTACCATCTGCACAGCCGAGGTTGACATATCGGATGGCGGTACCGTCTGCCCGGTCAAGCGGGTCAGAAGCCAGAACAGCGCCAGGTTGATCACCAGAGTGATCAGCAAGGCACTTCCCCATTGTTTGACCGCTGCTTCAGAAAACCAGGTCAATCTCACGGCTGCCCCGCTGCGGCCACACCTGCGGCCAGCGCCACCTGCTCGGCCCCGGCCAGACGACAGGCGTCCATCACTTCCACGGCCGTCCCCGTTCGGCTACCCCGGTCAGCCACAACCACAACACTGCCGTCGGGATTTTCCGCCAAAGCACGTTCGACATGCACCCGCACCGCACGGATATCGATCACCTTTCCTTCGACATACACTTGATCGTCAGCACTGACAGCGATCAGGATCGTCGCCCGTTCTTTGCTCACGGCGGTACTGGCCGAGGGGCGTTGAACATCAATGCCGGTCTCGCGCACAAAGCTGGTTGTCACCAGAAAGAAAATCAACAGGATAAACACCATATCAATCAACGGCGCGATATTGAGCTCCAGGCTCTGGCGCTTGGCACGGCGGCTGGCAGTAATATTGATCATACGCCCTCGCCGTGGTTGAGTTGACGTTTCAAGGTCAGCGCCAGTGAGTCGATCTGATGTTTGAGATTGGCAACCCGGCGCTGGAGAAAATTGCGCAGATACAGGCCGGGAATGGCGATCAACAAACCGGTCTGGGTGGTGATCAAGGCTTCGGAAATCCCACCGGCCATGGCGCGAGCATTGCCGGTGCCAAACAGCGCAATACTGTTAAAAGTCGAAATCATGCCGACCACCGTACCCAGCAAGCCAAGTAAAGGAGCGATCGCCGCCAGAACACCGATCAGGGTCAATCCTCGCTCCAGACCTCCGGCAACAACCAGCACCGCTTCGTCAACCACATGACTGTCAAGCGTGCCATGGCCGCTGCGCCGCAGCAGAAATTCCCGCACCAGACGCGAATTAATCCCGACATAGTGAGAGTCTGGTCGCTGACCTGTGCGCGCGCAGGCCACAGCCTGTTCTACAGGCAACGGATGACGGTAAAGCGCTTTGAGTGCCAGCAGTTTATGGACAATCAACCCCCACATCAACACCGACACCAGCACCAGCGGCACCATGACCACCCCGCCGGTAAGCAGATAATCTTCGATCGGATACCACAGAGTCCTCAGCATGACTCATCATCCCGCTGCAGGCGCGCTTTGCTGAGAACATTGACAAAACGGATCGCTTTCTCTTCCAGATCGGCAATTGCCGTCTCCACCCGGCGACCCAGCAGGCTGTGACACAGCATAATGGGAATCGCCACCCCCAGACCGAGCATGGTGGTAATCAACGCTTCGGAAATACCGCTCGACATCAGACGGGGATCGCTGGTGCCATGAAAGGTGATCACTTGAAAGGTGTTGATCATCCCGGTTACCGTCCCCAACAGACCGAGCAACGGCGCAATGGATGCCAACACAGCCAGAGTCGACAGAAACCGTTCCAAACGGGGAATCTCACCGAGAATCGCCTCCTGCAAGGCGTTTTCAAGATCTTCACGGCCCAGATCGCGGTATGGCAACCCGGCGGCCAACACCCGCGGCAGTGCTTTATCGACATCCTGCTGACAAACAGCGTCACAGCCATTCCAGTCCCCCTGAGCGATCAACGGCTCCAGCCGCCCAAGAAAAGCCCTGCTGTCAAAACGGTTACGGCGCAGAAACCAGCTGCGCTCGATGATCAAGACCAGAGCAACGCCACCAATCAGCAGAATCGGCCAGACAATGAAACCACCCTGCTCCAGTTGATCGTTAAAATCAGTTTGATAGGTGAGCTGTCGCAGGGACGCGCCGCGTCCGACATCCAGCGGTGCCGCAGCCGTCTCTCCGGCAAAATAGCGCTCAATCTGATGCTGCCAGCGCCGCCCCGGCAACTCCGACAGTGCGAACAACCGCCCACTGGCATGGGAATACAGCAGAAATCCGCTCTCGCCATCCAACTGATAGGCGGCACTGAAATCCCCCAGCAGCATCACATTTGCCGGCCGACTGACACCCTGGCGATCGACAATCTCCAGGGTCAGGCGTTGCACCTCGCCATTACCGCGCATCTCCGCGAGAAGCGCCTGGCTCATTGCCGTGACATCGTCCATAGCCGGAAAATAATCCGCCTGTTGCATGGTGGCGAGGACGGTGGTTCGCTCTGGCTCAAGTGCATTGAGTTGACTGTTTTGCAACAGGGCATCGGCATCTTTGGCGGCGATACGGATAAAACCGATCAATTCCTGCAGGCGGGCACGCTGAGCCTGCTGTTTTTCCTCCAGCACAGCCTGTTGCCCGGCAAGGTTGGCTTCCTGCTTTTCCAGACGGCTTTTGCTTTTTTTCAGGCTGGCTACTTCGTTGCGGGCGGCGGCGACAGCGGCGCGCAGGGCCTGGCGGTCTGTCAGCAGTTGCTGGCGTTGCAGACGGGCCTGTTCCTCGGCCTGACGCTGCTCGGCGCGTGCCTGGTCAACAATCTGCTGCTGTTTTTGCTGCAAAGCCAGCGCCTGTACCCGCTGATCTTCGCCATAGGCCGGAGAACACAGGCCACACAACACCACGATCCAGAGTAGGGACTTCATTGTGTCACCACCTTCCCGATGGGCAGGCTGAGCAGATCGACGGGGCGGTGTTTCCCTGCCATTTCGATCGCTTTGCGCAGATCACCGTTAAAGGTGTCGTCCAGAGGCTGCCATTGCCCGCTGACCGGATCATAAACAGCACTGCGCTGTCCATCCAACGACTGAGCAAACAGCGCCAGTCGTCCCAGCTGCAGCTGGTTCATCAATGTGGTTTGCGACGCCAGGGTGATATTTTTCTGCACCACGTCAAAACGGCGACCATAGGCGGTCTCAACCTGAACGGCCTCCAGAGTACGACGGAATTTCTCGCCAATAGACAAATCATCGTCCTCCAGCGTCTCCTCCAGGCGGCTCAGCCGTTGCTGACGCTCCAGAGTCAGAAATGGCAGGTCTCCGTTCACCTGTTCGGTCAATTGCTGAACAACCGTGGTGAGAAACGGGGCCATCTCTTCGGTCAGACGCCCCGATTCGGCCAGATCGCGTTGCAGGCTGGCCACTCGCTGCTGGCGATGCTCAATCTGGTCCTCAAATTGGCGACACTGTGTTTCAAGCTGCGCCGCTTCCGTGCTTAAGCGATCCAGTTCACGTTGCAGGGCTTCACGTTCTTCGTGCCAATCGTCTGCCTGCTGCTGGGCCTGCTGGCGAACCTCCAAGGTTTCGGTCACCGGAACGGTCACCTGCTCGGCAAAGGGTTGTGCCCAGACCGTAGCCGCGCACAACAACAACCCCATACTGTTCAAAAGCCGGTATAAATTCAAAAAGATCTCCTGTAAGATGGACCGCTGATTTGGAGAAACGCCGTAGAATACACGCGTATTCCTGATGCAAATAGTACACGTTATCAAACCCCCAGCGGAGATTCAAATGGATTCATCACAGCTGCCGGACTACTTTCGCAACACCACGGGAACCGGAATCTTATCCACCGCTTCGGGCGAGGGACAGGTCAATTCGGCCCTTTATGCCAAGCCGCGTTTTTTTGAAAACGATCAGATCGCTTTTATTATGCTCGATCGGCTGAGCCATCATTATCTGCAATCCAACCCCCACGCCGCCTATCTGTTTCTCGAAGCCGGAGAGGGCTACCGCGGAATCCGCCTGATCCTGAAAAAACAGGCTGAAGAATTGAACACACCGCGCATTGATGAGTTACTCAATGCCGAAGGACGCAGTTACGTTGGCGACAAAGACCGTTACCTGGTCTTTTTCACCATCGAGAAGATCCTGCCGCTGGTCACCCGCGTGGAACCGCCCACATGCTGACCATCGCCGTACCGGGATATACCACCCTGACCCTGCAGCATCTCGTTCTCGATTACAACGGCACCCTGGCCTGTGATGGGCAACTGCTGGACGAGCTGGTCGCCCCGCTGCAACAGCTGGCCAAGGATCTGACCCTCCATGTGATCACCGCCGACACCCACGGCAGCGCCGCACAGCAGTTGGCAGCAGTAAACGCCCGACTGGAGATTTTGCCGCAAAAGGACCAGGACAAGGGCAAACAACAGCTGATCCAACAGTTGGGCGCACATCTTTGCGTGGCCATCGGCAACGGATACAATGATCGGCTGATGCTGGCGGAAGCCGCCCTCGGCATTGCCGTTATCGCCCCGGAAGCCGCAGCGACACCAGCACTTCAGGCTGCGGATATCTGCTGTCTGCGCTGTGTTGATGCCCTGACCCTGCTGACCCGACCGGCCCGTCTGATCGCCACCCTGCGCCGTTAACAATCGAGGGTGTATATATGTTCAAAATTGAATAAACTTGACAGAAGTACTCAGATATCTATTATCAAGCTACGTACCATCATTTCAACCTATAACAACCCCCACAGGAGGACGATCCAGTGAAGTTGACCCATCTGATTCTTATCACACTGCTTGCTTTTGGCCTGACGGCCTGTAAAGGTTCCAACGATCATACAGCCGCCCCGGCAGAACAACCAGCGACTCCGGCTCATGCCGAAGCCGCCCACGAAGATGCTGCCACAGCGCAACAACCCACACAGTTGTCCGGCACCGTTCTCGAGACCATGAACACCGCAGGTTACACCTACATTAAAGTGAAGACCGAGACAGAAGAAGTTTGGGCTGCCGCCCCCGAATTCCCGGTTGAAGTTGGTGACAAAGTGATGATCCCTCAAGGGATGGCCATGCCCAACTACCACAGCAACACTCTCAACCGTGACTTTGATGTCGTTTATTTTGTCAGCAACGTCCTGATTCCCGGCAAAGACACTCCGCTCAATGCGCCTGAAGGAATGGGCATGGATATGGACCACCAGAAACCGGCCGCGGCAGAAATCGAACTGGACTTCTCCGGCCTGACCAAGCCTGAAAACGGTTATACGATTGCTGAAATTTTTGCCCAGAAAGATCAACTGGCAACCAAAGAAGTCACTCTGCGCGCCAAAGTGGTTAAGTTCAGCCCGAAAATCATGAAGACCAACTGGATCCATCTGCAGGATGGCACCGGTGAGGCCGGCAGCAACGACCTGACCATTACTACCAGCAGCGAAGCCGCTGCCGGCGACACGGTTCTGGTTAAAGGGATTCTCGACCTGAATCAGGATTTCGGCTACGGCTACCAGTATGACCTGATCATTCAGAATGCAACCATCACGGTCGAATAACACCAAATCCGTCTGACGCTTCAACGCAAAAGGGCCTGCGATCTTTCTCGCGGGCCCTTTTTGTTTTCGCCCCATGATGAGACAGTCAGCGTTGCGGATAATCGACCAACGTACCATCAGCAGCTTGCAACCGGGCATGGTCACCCAGCGCCTGTACATAGTCGGGTGTCACCGGCACCTTGCCGTGACCGCCAGGCAGATCAACGATGTAATGGGGAACCGCCAGACCGGACAACGGCCCACGCAACTGCGCCATGATGGCAATCCCCTCTTCGAGACGGGTGCGAAAATGACCGGTCCCGCAGGTCAGATACATCTGGTGCAGATAATAGGGGCGAATCTGCAGCCGAAACAGACTGTGAAATAAGCGGTAAAGCGTGTCGGCATCATCATTGACCCCGCGCAGCAACACGGTCTGATTGACCACCATCACTCCGCTGGCAACAAGACGCTGACAGGCTTCCACGGTTTCTTTGGTCAACTCACGCGGGTGGTTGAAATGGGTGAGAAAGTAGAGCGGCTGGTAACGCTGTAACAGAGCACACAGTCCGGCGGTAATCCGTTGTGGCAACACCACGGGAGCACGACTGCCGACCCGCACCACCTGCAGATGGGGAATTCGGCTGAGGCGTGCCAGGATGTCATCGAGCAGCGTGTCGGACAGTGTCAGCGGATCGCCGCCCGACAGAATCACTTCATTGACTTCGGGATGCCCGGCAATATAGTCAATCCCCTTGAGAATCTCCCCCATGGTGATCTTCATCTGCGCACAACCCACTTTGCGCTTGCGGGTACAAAAGCGGCAATAGCTGAAACAACTGCCCGCCACCAGCAACAGAACCCGGTGCGGGTAGCGGTGCACCAGATTCGGCACCGGCGACAGCTGTTCCTCATTGAGTGGGTCCGTCAACGGCGAGTCGTCGGCGAGCTCCAGCGGATCGGGAATCACCTGCCGTCCCAACGGGTCATCGGCCTGACGGATCATCTCCAGCTGATAGGGGGTTATCCGCATCGGATAGCGTGCCACCACCCGGTCAAGGGCATCGCTATCCAGTCCAAAACGATCGGCAAGTGTTTGCGTGCAGGTGAGAGACTCGCGGGCCTGTTGTTGCCATAACTCCATGAATCAGGGCTGCTCCCGCTCTTCGGACAAAAAGAGATACAGTGAAATACCGAGCAGACCGCTGGCCCGCAACTGAGCGGCCCCCAACGATGACCACAATCCGGCTGTGGTGCCAAAACAACCACAGTCGATGGGCAGATCACGCAGCAGGGCCGACAACAACGCCGCACAAAACACACCGTTCAACGCAATACTCACCAGTGCACCGCTGCGCCACCACCCCGGCAGCAACAAAGCACCGGCGACGACTATTTCCAGCGTTGGCAACACGCTGGCCACCAACGCACCGCCCCACAATGGCAGGATCTGATAACGATTGATCGCCGCAGCAAATTCGGCGACGGCAAACACCTTCTGACTGCCGGCATACAGAAAAACCGCAGCCACCAGGATCCGTAATCCGATCACCAGCCATCGCATCATGGTGCCCCCCGCTCTACGGGTCGACCGCTGCTCTGCCATTCACCAAAACCCGCCTCATAGATCATCACCTGGCGAAAACCGATCCGAAACAACTCCTCACCGACAATGAAGGAATCATCGCATTGTTCGCCACTACAATAAACCAGCACCTTGTCGCTCAAACAGCAGTCCACCATCTTGGTCAAAGCGCGTCGGTCACCTCGTGGCACCGAGTGTGCCGTCGGGACATGCCCCTCGGCAAACGCCGCTTCACTCCGGGCATCCACAATCACCCCGCGTTCCTGCCACCACGCCTCAACATCGGCAATTTCAACCGGTATCGGCAGGTACTCCCCCACCACCTTGACCTCCAGCTCCGGCACGGGCCGGAACACCTCCAGCACATAGGTCGCATTCAGCAGCAACCCCAGCACAGTAGCCAGAGCGACAAGAATCAGAGGTTGGATCAGGGGTCTTTTCATCGCTGGGTCCATCAACAACAGGGTTGGGCGACCACGGGGCGCCGGATTCGTTCGAAAACTGGCCCGAATGGTAACAAACCCCTTCGGGATTGACCACCATATTCCTGAGTGGTCACGGCTTGTCAGCCATGCTATATTTTATTTTTTGTCTTCATATCTGCGGAGGAGTCATGCAACATTTTGCCCTGACCATCATCGGCCGGGATCGACCCGGCATCGTTTCCAGCACGGCTGAGATTCTCTATCAGCTCGGCTGCAATATTGCCGATTCCAGCAATAACATTCTCGGCGGCCAGTTTGCCATGATCCTGATCATCTCCCATCCCACCATTACGGATCGCGACGAGATTGAACAGGCATTCAGTCAACTGGAGGAACAGGGACTGTCGGTGTTTGTCCGCACCCTGAAGCCCGGTGGCGAACAGCGCCCGGAACTGCCCGGCGAACTGTGCATGATCTCTGTTTACGGATCCGATAAGCCCGGCATCGTCTATCAGGTCGCCAAAGTTCTCAGTGAGAACAATATTAACATCATCGACCTCAATACCAAGTTAATCGGCACCGCCGAGCGCCCGGTGTACGTCATGATGTGTGAAACCCTGTTGCCCGAAAACCTCGAAACCGACGAGCTTAAAGCCATGATGAATGAGCTCAAAAACAGGCTTCACGTCGATATTTCGGTGCGAACAGTGACCCCAGTGGAGTTATAACCATGGCCGTACGCGAGGTTCTGGTCTATCCCGACCCACGCTTGAAAGAAGTGTGCACACCCGCCGAAATCGACGCTCAGGAAACCGACGAACTGGTACAGGATCTGGTCGACACCATGTACGATTCCGGCCACTCCGTTGGCATTGCCGCCCCCCAGATTGGCGTCTGCCGCCGGGTAGCCGTGGTGGATGTCTCCCACAGCAAGCTGGGAAAGAAACACAATCACGGCCTGCTCACCCTGATCAATCCAACGATCATCGAGTCAACCGGCAGCAAGGTGATGCGCGAGGGATGCATGAGTGTCCCCGACTACACCGGCAACGTCGAACGCGCCCGTGAAATTGTCGTCCAGTTTCACGACCGCGACGGACAGGATCAGGTGGTGCGCTGCAAGGGATTTGAGGCCGTCGCCATCCAGCATGAACTGGACCATCTGGACGGATTGCTGTTTCTGGACCGGGTTTCCAACCCCAAAGCCGACGTGTTCAAGCGTAAGCAATGACACGGGTCATCCTGCTTCTCACTTTTGCCGCCCTGGGGGCCATCACCACCACTGGCCGGGCACTGGAATTGCCCAATAGCCAGGGGACCGTCCAGTTCAACCACGATGAGCACAAGATGTATGTGGAATGCCAGGTCTGTCACCATGCTAAGACAGAAGGCTGCAACCGCTGCCATCCGAAAAACGATGCGTTCAGCCGCGCCAAAATTTTTCATATGTTGTGCCGCAGCTGCCATAAGTCGCGCGAGGCGGGACCAACCCAATGTCACGGTTGTCATCAGAAAGGCACCCAGGCAAGCAGATCGAAGGATCCACGTCTGGGTGAGTAAACATCTGCATAAAAAAACCGGCACTCTCGAGTGACCGGTTTTTTTATACGTAAACTGATCTGCTCACCCGTCGGGATGACGCCAGGGACGGACGCAACCTTATCCCTTCGTCAGCGACACCAGCCGGTTGTTGATCGGCAGTTCCACAAAGAACGTACTCCCCTTGCCAAGGGTGCTTTCCACCCACACCCGCCCCTGATGGGCACGCACAATTTCCTGAACCAGTGTCAGTCCCAGGCCAAGTCCTCCGGGGATACGACGGTCGCTGTCATCGACCCGGTAGAAACGGTTGAAAATCTTCTCCTGATCATGGGGAGGAATCCCCATCCCCTCATCGCGGATCCAGATAAAGACATTGTCCTGACTGGTGCGAATCGCGGCGGTTACCGTCCCCCCTTCCGGAGAATATTTCACCGCATTGGAAAGGATGTTTTTGAACACCTGCTGCAGCCGTTTGCCATCGCCGACAATCTGGGGAATGGAGCCGGTGGAATCAAAAATCAACTGATGCCGGGACGACGCCATCTTAAACAGATTGACAGTGTCCTGAAGCACCTCTTCCAGATCGACCGGCTCAAAATGATATGGCGACAGGGACGATTGCAGTCGCTGCAGGTCGAGAAAGTCGTTCATCAGTTCCTGAAGGCGGGTCATCTCTTTTTGAATGGTGGCGAAATAGTTCTGCCGCTCCTCTGCCGTGGTTTCATTGGTCTGCATGAACTCGACAAAACCCATGATCGCAGTCAATGGCGTGCGAATTTCATGACTGACAGCGGCAACGGTTTCGCTTTTTATTTTTTCGATGCGGGTCTGTTCGGTAATGTCATGAACCAATTGAACCGCACCGAGCAAGTCATTCTTATTGAGCAGCGGCGTGATGGTGATCCGGAAAAACGAGTTGGTCACCTCGTCGTGGTATATAGTCTGGGCCGGCTGTTGTTCGGCCAGGGCCTGTTCCAACAATGGCGACGGATAGCCGGAAACCGGCACCAGGTTTTTTCGTTGCGGACTGTTTTTAAGAGCCGATCCGTAACTGTTGCTGATCCGACGGGCCGCCTGATTCTGCTTGCGGATATGCCCTTCACTGTCGAGGATAATAATGGCATCGTTGATCGACTCAAACGTGATGGACCACTCATGTTCGCTGGCAATCAGGTCCTGCTCAGCATGCTGACGTTCCTCAATCTCCTGCTGCAGCGAACAGTTGATCCGCTCCAGTTCATCGGCATGGACCATCACCTGGCGGGTCATGGGCCGCACCATGACAAACATGCCGAGGCCACCAAGCAGGGTTAACCCCAGGGCAATGGCAGCCACGGGAAAAAGTTTGACCCACAGGGTGCTGTAAAAACTGTCCTGATCGACCAGAGTCGTCAGTACCCAGTCAATATTGTCCACCCGAGCAAAGGCCGCAATGCGCGGATGCTGGCTGACATCAGTGCCGTATTCGAACAGGCCGCTGTGCGATGACAAGGAACGAATCCACTGTTTAAGAGGTGTGCAGGATTCAACCTGCTGCACGAGTTCTTGCGGCGTCATCGTCGGTGAAATCAGCAGACGGACATCGGGATCACGACTCCACAGGAATGTGGCGCCCTGAGCATCCGTCGGCGTTCCGGAAAAAACCTGGTCCGTCATCGGCGGTGCAAACAGAATAATATCCGTTCCCAGCCAGTCGTTCCCGCTGTAAATCGGGGTTTTGATCATCAGCCGCAGCTGTCGTTCAATGGTCACCGGCGTAATAAAGGGACGATTCTGCGATGCTTTGAGCGGATGACTCAGCAGAGACTCTGGAACGGCAACTCCCAGCTGGGCGACAATCTGACCGTCGTCGCTAAGGCGGGTAATTCCGATCGCTTCGGGAATAAATGCCAGGCCATCAGAGAGAAAAGATTCACTGCTTTGCCGCAATGCAACCAGGGACAACTCCCCGTTTTTGTAATGCTGTAGTTGATCGCGGATAAAACTGCGACTGGCCAGCTGCTGGCTGAGGCTGATGGTTTTGCGCAGGTAGCTTTTGACAATCAGTTGCTTGTTGTTGACCTGCTCAAGAAGATTGGCTTTCCAGTTCTCTTTGAGTATGCTGTATTGAGCCGCGACCGTCAGGCCGCCGATGGTGATACAAATCAGCAACAGGCTTAATACAACGTAGGCGACGAGACGCTTACGAAAATGTCGTGTATCAAAGATTTGCATGAGCCCGTCCTGTGTTTGTAAATATCTATAATGACTAACCTATCATTCAATAAAGAAATTGCAACAAAAACTTAGGGAAAACCATTAGGATTTGTTTAGCGATATTAATAACTTAAAACACCTTGGCGCACGTTGAGATAATTACAGGTGCGAACCATGTACGAGGAGGGCTGATTCATGCAGAATTTTTCCATTCATACCGCCGCCAGCTGGACGGATCCGGTGGATTGCCGAATCATCGCACTAAGCGAACAAGGCTGGGCATCACTCCCTTTAAGCCTGGACGATCAGCAAACAGAAATGCTGCGGCGCGCCCGTGAAGACGGTGAATTCTCCGCCAAAGCCAAACAGTCCCTGCTGCTGCATTGCGGCGGCGCCAATGCCCCCAGACTGTTGGTGGTGGGGCTGGGCGACCACGACAAAATAACAGCGGAAACCTACCGCCAGACCGGCGCTTATGTGGTTTCCCTGCTACGGCAGAAAAAACTGGGCCGCTATCTGTTTGAATGCGACACCTTTGGTGGTGACGAGGTCAGCACAGTTGTCGATCCTTTGCTTGACGGCATCCTGATGGAGACCTACCGCTATATCCGCTACAAAAAACCGGAAGAAGGAACACCGGAGACCCTGCTGTGCGTGCTGAGTGGCATCGAAGAGGAACAACTCCCGACCGTTTCCGCCGTTGTCGCCCAACGTGAAGTAATCAGCCGCGGTGTCTGGCTGGCACGCGACCTGGTCAATGAACCAAGCAATGTGAAAAACCCGGAATATCTGGCTCAACACGCATGGCAGATTGCCGAAGACACCGGCATGAAATGCACCCTGCTTGGTCCTGCGGAACTCAAACGCCAGGGATTCGGTGCTCTGCTGGCCGTCGCCCAGGGCAGCATCTGTGAACCCCGCCTGATCTGTCTGGAATACCAGGGCGGCGCCAAGGACAGCGCGCCGGTCGTTCTGGTGGGCAAAGGCGTCACCTTTGACAGTGGTGGCATCTCCCTGAAACCGGGTGAAGGGATGGATATGATGAAGATGGACATGGCCGGTGGCGCCGCGGTACTGGCGACCCTGTCCGTTGTCGCCCATCTCAAACTGCCGATCAATCTGGTCGGGGTTGTTCCGGCCGTTGAAAATATGCCGTCCGACCGGGCCACACGCCCCGGCGACATTGTGACCTCCCTCTCTGGCAAAACCATCGAAATTCTCAATACCGACGCCGAAGGACGCCTGATTCTCGCCGATGCCCTGACCTGGGCGGCCCAATTCAACCCTGAGGTGATGATCGATCTGGCAACGTTGACCGGTGCCTGCATTATCGCTCTGGGCCACCATAGCAGCGCGGTCGTTGGCAACGATGAACCACTGATTGAAGCCTTGCGCGCTGCCGGAGATGCCAGCGGAGAACGGATTTGGCCGTTGCC
Source organism: Desulfuromonas sp. (assembly GCA_002869685.1). Taxonomy (GTDB): domain Bacteria; phylum Desulfobacterota; class Desulfuromonadia; order Desulfuromonadales; family Desulfuromonadaceae; genus Desulfuromonas. The sequence goes on along the minus strand of PKUE01000131.1, from coordinate 10,049 downwards.
GCTCTACGATGGTTACCGGGAGCAGATCAAGAGCCAGGTGGCCGATGTGAAAAATATTGGCGGTCGCCCCGCCGGAACAATCACTGCGGCGGCGTTTCTCAACACCTTCACCGAAGAGCAGCGTTGGGCTCATCTGGATATTGCCGGGACGGCATGGGAAGAGAAAGGCAGGCCGGGCCAACCGGTCGGCGGCACCGGGGTGGCAGTGCGTGCCCTGGTGGAATTTCTCAAAAAGCACTGCTCGGCCTAGCACGACACCACAAGGAATCTCAACGAAAAAAGGCCCCGTATCCTGGGGCCTTTTTTCGTGAGTATCGTTACTGGCAGTCGTTTAAAGATCGTGCTTCTGCAACTCCTCCAGCACCGCCTTTTGCTCTTCAGTCAACTGTTTTGGCACCTTAACCATCACCTGGGCATACAGGTCTCCTGCCGGATTTTTACCATGGGCCGGGACGCCGTGACCACGCAGACGGATGCGTCCGCCATTGCTGGTTCCAGCCGGAATCTTGATGCGCTTTTCCCCTTCGAGGGTTGGAACGGTGGCGCTGGTTCCCAGGCAGACTCCACTGAATGGAACAGACACCTGAACCTGAAGGTTGTTTCCTTCACGGGTAAAACGGGCATCCTTGTCAACCGTGATCTCCAGCAGAAGGTCGCCGGGACGGCCGCCGCCGGGACTGGGGCCACCCTTGCCGGAAACACGCAGTTTCTGGCCGGTTTCGATCCCGGGCGGAATTTTGACCTGAATCTGTTCACTGCGTCCATTATGGCTGTAATTCACCTGACGCTCACCGCCAAGGATAGCCTGACGGAACGGCAGATTGAGGCGCATGACATAATCCTGCCCCTTGACCGCCTGGGGACGTTGCTGATGGAATGGGGACCGCCCGCGGCCGCCACCGCCCATGCCGCCGAACAACTGGCTGAACAGATCGTCGCCCATGCCGAATTCGCGAAAGATGTCGCCAAAATCGGCACCGCGAAAAATATCTTCCTGCGAATAGCGCTGGTGAAAACCACTGTCGCCAAATTGGTCGTACTGCTGCTTTTTCTCGCTATCACTCAGAACAGCGTAGGCTTCACTGATCTCTTTGAAACGTTCTTCGGCCTGTTTGTCACCGGGATTTTTATCGGGATGATATTGTACCGCCAGCTTGCGATAGGCTTTTTTAATTTCCTGTGCCGTGGCGGTTTTGTCGACCCCGAGAACTGCATAATAGTCTTTTGCCATGAAAACTCCTGTCTGCCGCGATTTACCGGCGCGGTTAATATAAGGCTGCCCGTCTCATCCGTCAAGGGGGCGACCAATTAGCAATTAATCAAAGGACATATTCCTTCTTAATGTGTGAACATTATACGAGTTTTTAGACTATTGGCGAAAAATGGTGCTATGATCGTCTTTGGTAAAAAATCGACCATCCGTAGTGTATCCGTCTAACGCACGACAAGGAGCGATTGTCAATGTCACGAATAGCCGTTATTGGTGCCGGGGTTTCCGGTCTGGCCACAGCCTATGCACTTGAGCAAGCGGCGAAGGCCCAAAATATCGAGTTACAGATCACCGTCATCGAAAAACAACAACGCAGTGGTGGCAAAATCTGGAGCCGTCACGAAGAGGGCTACCTGTGTGAATGGGGACCGAACGGTTTTCTCGACAATAAACCGGCGACCCTTGAGTTGTGCAAAGCCCTGACGATCGACGACACGCTGCTGCGCTCCAATGACAATGCCCGCAAACGGTTTATTTTCAGCGACAACACCCTGCACCGGCTGCCGGAAAACGGGCCGATGTTTCTCGGTTCCAAACTGATCAGCTGGCCAGGAAAATTCCGCCTGGCGGGTGAAATGTTCGTACCGGCCAAACGGGATGATCGCGATGAGACGCTGGCCGAATTCGGTCGCCGTCGTCTGGGTGGCGAGGCTCTCGACAAACTGATTGCCCCCATGGCCGGTGGAATTTTTGCCGGCGATCCTGAGACCATGAGTTTGAAGAGCTGTTTCCCGCGCATTGCCGAACTGGAGCAGGAATATGGTGGTCTGCTCAAGGCGATGATCAAGATGGCTCGCCAAAAGCGGGCTGAACGCAAAGCGGGGAAGCAAGTGGCCAGTGCTGCCGGTCCCGGTGGCGTGCTGACCTCTTTCAACGGCGGCATTCAGGAACTCACTGACGCGCTGCAAGAAGCACTCAGTGCGGATCTGCGCTTTGGTGTCAGCGTTGAGAGTATGGCGTATTTTGAGAACTACATTCTCGAACTCAGTGATGGCAGCCAGCTGGACGTCGATGCGGTGGTCAGTGCCGCACCGGCCTATGCTCTGGCCAAAATATGCCGCAACTTCAACCGCAATGCGGTAAAACTCCTGGAACAGATCCCCTATGCGCCCATGAACGTGGTCTGCTTGGGCTACGACAAACAGACGCTGAAATGCGACCTGAATGGGTTTGGCTATCTGATCCCCAAGAAAGAGGGCTGCTCAGTTCTCGGCACCCTGTGGGATTCGAGCATCTTCCCCTACCGTGCTCCGGAAGGAAAAGTTCTGCTCCGCTCCATGATGGGCGGCGCGACCCGTCCACAGGCCGCAAACCTGAGCGATGAACAGGTGCAGATTCTGGTTCAGGCGGATCTGGAACGAATCATGGGAATCAAAGCCACACCGGAGATGGCACGCATTTTCCGCCATGAGCGGGCGATCCCTCAATATGTCAGCGGCCACGCCGCTCTGGTCAAACAGATCCGTTCCGAATTGACGGCAACACCCCGCCTGTTCCTGACCGGAAACGCTTATGAGGGGATCGGCCTTAACGACTGCGTGGCCAATGCCAACCGCACGGCGGCAGAAGTCCTGAAATCGCTGGGACACAACTGATTTAGACCGACAGCACAATCCCACGACTTCTGAAGAAAAAAGAGGCCCCGTTGTTCAACAACGGGGCCTCTTTGACGTTATGGCGATAGGCAGCAATCAGTATTTGCCGAATTCACTGTCATCCAGAGCGATCTGCACAGTGTCATCGTCCTGCCCACCCCAATTACTGACCGGCTCATCGTCAACCGGTTGTGATTCTGGCGCTGTTGCCGCGCGTGGTGTCGCAGCAGCCGGAGCCGACAGAACCGGCTGCCGTACAGGTTTAAACTCCTGCTCGAAAAGGTCGTCATTCCGCGAAGAACTGATAGCCCCCTGACGCAATGAGAAGCGGCGCAACAGATGTTGCAAGGCATCCGCTTGACTGCGCAACTCTTCGGCCGCCGCCGCAGTCTCTTCTGAACTGGCCGTATTCTGCTGGGTGACATCATCGATCTGAGAAATACCGATGGAAATCTGCGAAATCCCCTGCGCCTGTTCGGTGCTGGCTTTGGCGATTTCTGATGCGAGAGTCGTGGCCTCGGTTACGCCACGAACAATCTTGTCGAGCGATTCAGCGGTCTGCTCGGCGATATCGGCACCGATCTTCGCCTTGGAAACCGAACCCTCAATCAACTCGGTTGTTTCATGGGCGGCCTTGGCGCTGCGTGCGGCCAGATTGCGAACCTCTTCGGCAACAACCGCAAAACCTTTGCCGTGCTGACCGGCCCGTGCCGCTTCAACGGCAGCGTTGAGTGCCAACAGGTTGGTTTGAAAGGCGATCTCATCAATGACTTTAATGATTTTGGAAATATTCTGACTGGCATCATTGATGTCGGCCATGGCGTTATTCAAAGAACCCATCTGGGTACGCCCTTGTTCCGCATCCTTTTGCACCTGCTCCGTGAGCTTGCTGGCATCTTCGGCCGAATCGGCATTTTGCCGCGTGCGCCCGGCCAACTCCTGCAAAGAACTGCTGATCTCTTCAAGGGAACTGGCCTGCTCAGTAGCCCCCTGTGACAGCGACTGGCTGGAATCGGAAACCTGACTGGAGCCGGAGTTGATCTGTTCACCGGCAATCTGGACTTCGAGCATGATGTTGTTCATGTCATCGCCAAGTTTTTTCAGGGCGGTGCGCAGACGATCCCGATCATCATGGGGATGAACGTCAAAGTCGAGGTTGCCGGAGGCCAATTCGTTAAGAGGCTGCACCACTTCGGTATTGAGGCTGTCGGCAAAACGATCCATCGTCCGCGCCAGGTGGCCGATTTCGTCGCCTCGATCCAGATTAAGGCGCGTATCGATGTGACCGTTCTCCAACGCATCAAGCATTTCAACCGTTTTGCTCAGTGGGATGGAAATTCCCCGTGAAATACGGATCGCCAGAGCCAAACCGATAATCACGGCGGCAATACTGATGATGATCAGAATAATATTCGCCTGGGACATACTGCTTTCACTACCACGCTTGATGACGGCAAGAGTTTCCAGGCACGCCGCCTTGGCGTTCTCAGCCGATGCATGCATCTGTTGGTTAAGTTTCAGCTGCTGATCCATCTGACTGGCATGGCCTTCAAAGCTCTGCTGATAACCGAGGATCTGGCGTCGGGCTTCGCGAGTCATGGTGACATACTCTTCATCATCGAAACTGTCTTCAAGACGCTGGGTCAGCGCAAGCATGTTGGCAATACTTTTGCGGGCGCGCTCAAGAAACGCTTCATCGCGGGAAATAATATGTTCTTTTTCAAACTTGCGAGCGTTGAGGAACAGCAGGCTGATCGTCTGGGTGTAGCCCAGTTGCTCCATGACATAGGCAAGGTCATCCTGATAGTCATCGGCATCATCGTAGTTGTCGCGCGATGCGATGGTATCATCAAGGATTTCATTAAGCGCAGTCTGTAATCCTTTGATCTCTTTGAAGGCATCGTTGGAGCTGTCTTTCATCTGCTCCATGCTCTGTTCACGCTGAACGCTGATCCGCACATAATCGTTGAAAGCATTCAGGTAACTGGCGGCATCCTGCTGTGTCTGGTTCACTTTCGCCAGAGCTTCTTCTTCGGAAAGAATCCCCTTGAGTTGCGAGGCTTCATTATTGAGTTGTTCCAGGGCATTGCGCAGCGATTCCGCTTCACTTTTTTGTGAGTTCAGGGCAAAACGCTGCTCATGGATGCGAGCTTCGTTAAAACGGGTCAGCATATTGTTGACCGACTGAACATGGTCCATATTGCGGCTAACGGTATCCATCCCCGATTTGCCAACGCGACCGACAATCATGGTCAGAACCAGCAGGAAGATGAACGATAGCAGCAGCTTGCGACCGATACGCATCGATTTAAGCATGAAAAGCCTCCAGACTAACAATAAAATGAAGTATTAATGAACCTGTTTCGTTCCCAGCCCCCACCATCCGCCAAGCGTGTGAAAGAGTTGACCACCGCACACTGTTGGGGTATTTTGCGACGGTATTTCATGGCTTCCGTCTAGAATACTGATTCGGATTTATCTTGTAAACAGTGAACCAAGGTTTAATTATGCAAAAACATTACCAGAACGAAGTGGACAAGCGGCGTACATTCGGGATTATCAGCCATCCTGACGCCGGTAAAACCACATTGACCGAAAAATTACTGCTGTTTGGCGGGGCAATTCAGATGGCGGGTGCCGTCAAAGCACGTAAAGCATCGCGTCATGCCACCAGTGACTGGATGGCCATGGAGCAGGAGCGCGGGATTTCGGTCACCTCGTCGGTAATGAAGTTCAATTATCGCAATTTCGAAGTGAACCTGCTCGACACCCCGGGTCACCAGGATTTTTCCGAAGATACGTATCGGGTTCTGACCGCCGTTGACAGCGCCCTGATGGTGATCGACAGCGCCAAAGGGGTTGAGACACAAACACGCAAGCTGATGGAAGTGTGCCGGATGCGCAACACACCGATCATCACCTTCGTCAACAAACTAGACCGTGAAGGTCTTGCGCCGCTGGACATTCTCAGCGACATTGAAGAAACACTGCAGATCGAATGTGCACCGCTGAGCTGGCCCATCGGCATGGGCAAGCGCTTTAAAGGCACCTACAACCTGTACAAAAAGCAGTTGCACCTGTTTTCAGCTCAGGACAACGAACGGGTCAGCCAGGGCATTGTCATCGACAGCCTCGACGATCCCAAGCTGGATGAACTGCTCGGCGATCAGGCCGACGAGTTGCGTGAAGATATCGAATTGCTCGAAGGTGCGGCCAATCCGTTCAGCCTTGAAGACTATCTCAAAGGGAACCAGACGCCGGTATTTTTCGGCAGCGCCGTCAACAACTTCGGTGTCCAGGAAATGCTCGATGCCTTTGTGGAACTGGCGCCAACGCCAATCCCCCGCCAGACCACCACGCGTGAAGTCTCCCCATACGAAGAAGCGTTCAGTGGCTTTGTCTTTAAAATCCAGGCCAACATGGACCCGGCCCACCGTGACCGGATCGCCTTTCTGCGCATCTGTTCCGGGCAATTCAAGCGCGGCATGAAGCTGAAGCATCACCGCATCGGCAAGGATGTTGCCATCGCCAACGCCACCATCTTCATGGCCCAGGACCGCAGCCACGTCGAAGAAGCGTATGCCGGTGATATCATCGGCATCCACAACCACGGAACCATCAAAATCGGTGACACCTTTACCGTTAAGGAACCGTTGAAGTTTGTCGGCATTCCCAGCTTTGCACCAGAGCACTTTCGCCGGGTGCGGCTGAAAAACCCGCTAAAAACCAAGCAGCTCGACAAAGGACTGGTTCAGCTGGCCGAAGAAGGGGCCGTGCAACTGTTTCGCCCTGTGCTCGGCAGCGACTACATTCTCGGAGCCGTCGGCGTGTTGCAGTTTGACGTCATCATGTCGCGTCTGCGTGACGAGTACAGTGTCGATGCCGTCTATGAGTCGATCGACTATGCCACGGCACGCTGGGTCACCTGCGACGACAAGAAGAAGATGGACGAGTTTGAAAAGAAGAACCGCGGCCAACTGGCCCACGATGCTGAAGGAAATCTGGCATTTCTCGCTTCAAGTGAGTGGCGCCTGCAGCACACCATTGAACAGTGGCCGGATGTAACGTTCCACAAGACCCGAGAACATTGCTAGATTGAAACAATAACGGCTGCCGGACCAAAACCCGGCAGCCGTTATTTTCTTCTTCAACGCGACTTGAGAAAACCGCGACAGTCTTGGGCTGTCGTCGCTCAATCACCCTTCCTCTTTCTGCTTGAAACGATTCTTGTCCTGCGCCTTGAGATAAGCTTCATCCGGGCTGATCAGTTCATCTTTGAGGTAGCTGGCCAGCACGTCATCCATCATCTGCATGCCCAGACTTTTGCCCCCCTGGATAATGTTGCGAATATTGCCGATGTTGTTTTCCCGGATGCTGGCCGACAAACCGGTGGTTCCCACCAGAATCTCATTCGCGGCAATCCGGCCACCACCCTGTTTTTTCAACAACAGCTGGGCGCAGATCCCGCGCAACGAATCGGCGAGCATGGTCCGCGCCATCCCCTGCTGATCAGAGGGGAAAACATCAATGATCCGGTCAATGGTTTTCACCGCCGAGTTGGTGTGCAGAGTCCCGAACACCAGGGTCCCCATGGAGGCGGCAGACAACGCCAGTGAGATGGTCTCGTAATCACGCATCTCCCCCACCAGAATAACATCACAGTCCTGACGTCCCGCAGTATGCAGGCCATCACCAAAAGAGTGGACGTCGCTCCCCACCTCACGCTGACAAAACACACTGCGTTTGTTGGGATGAACAAACTCGATGGGTTCTTCAATGGTCAGGATGTAGCGGGAAAAATTGTCGTTGATGTAATCGATAATCGCCGCCAGTGTCGTGGATTTACCACTACCGGTCGGACCGGTCACCAGCACCAGACCGGAACGCAACGCGGCAAAGGATTTCAGCACTTCGGGCAGGTGCAGCTCCTCCATGGTGAGAATTTTAGTCGGAATCACCCGGAACACCGCCCCCATACCGTGCAGCTGGCCGTAGTAGTTGGCCCGGAAGCGCGCTTTTTCATCCTTCTCGTAGGCAAAGTCGAGGTCTTTAGTGGCCAAAAACTCGGTCCAGCGCTCCGGCACACAGATCTCTTTAAGATAAGCGATCATCTGATCTTCATTGATGGCGGGTTCACCATCAATCGCCACCATGCGGCCATGTTCACGGATCTTCGGCGGCTGGCCTTGTAACAGGTGCAGGTCCGAGGCGCCCCGTTCCAGCATCTTGTCAAACAGTCGGTCAATTTGAGCCACGGTTTCTCTCCTTGGTTACGACATCAACAGTCGGCATCATTCTCCGGCCACCTGTTCCGGTTGATATTGCTTGAACGGCGACTTGTTGGCCGCAGCAAACCAGGCCTCGGTGCCCTCGATTACCCCATCCTGCACCAATTGTTGCAACGAGTCTTCCAACTGACACATCCCCTTGTCGCGGTTGATCTGCATCATGGTCGGCAGTTGGAACATGCGATCTTCACGGATCAGATTACCGATGGCAGTATTGTTGTACATGATCTCCAGCGCCAACGCCCGTCCCGCGCCATCTTTACGCGGAATCAAACGCTGACAGACAATGCCGCGAATCGACTCGCTGATCATCGAACGCACCTGACCCTGTTGATCCGCCGGGAAGAAATCGAGAATCCGGCTGATGGTCTGGGCGGCGCCGGTCGTATGCAATGAAGCAAACACCAGATGGCCTGTTTCCGCCGCTGAAATGGCCAGTGTGGCCGTCTCGCGGTCACGCAACTCGCCAATCATAATCACGTCCTGGTCTTCACGCAATGCTGCACGCAACGCCGCCGAAAAGCTCATGGTATGATCGCCCACCTGCCGCTGACTAATGTGCGACATCTCCGCCGTATGAACATACTCGATGGGGTCTTCCATGGTGATAATATGGTCTTCGCGATGCTGGTTGATCAGCTGAATCATGGCCGCCAGGGTTGTGGTCTTGCCACTGCCCGCCGGACCGGCGACCAGCACCAGCCCCTGGTGATATTCGGTCAACTGCTTGAGATGGATCGGCAACTGCAACTGCTCAAAGGTGGGGATCGCCAGATCGACAATGCGAAACGCCCCATCCCAGCCGCGACTCTGTTTGGCAAAGCAGCTGCGATAACGCCCCAGACCGGGAAACTCACAGCAAGTATCCAGAGCCAGCTGTTCATGCAGCAGCGAAGTCTGGTCGCCATCCAGCGCACTGAACAGCAGCGATTCCGTTTCCTGCGCTGTGAACGGTTCCCGCTCCAAGGCCGTCAGCTTGCCATCCTTACGCATCAACGGCGGTGACCCGGCATTGATATGCAGGTCAGAGGCCCCTTGACGCCGGGCAAAAGAAAGATAATCCTCTAAGGTTGTCAGAGAACCCACATCGTTGGCCACCACAGCCGGTGCGGCTTCATGTTCAAAGGCGGGTAAAGAGCTTTCGGCAACGGGAGAAGGTTCAGGAGAAGGCACCGGGACAGGTTCAGGCGCGGCAGTTGGAGCAGGCGAAGAGGGTGCAGCAGGTTGGGGTGCCGGAACCGACGTCTGCGTCGCTTCAAACTTTTCGCGAATCATCGTCACCTGCTGGGGCTTGAGCACATTGGCCCTGACCAGCAGATCAGCCAGTTCAAGCTCCGGGTGGCTTTGCAGGTAGGCTTTGGCTTTCTGCATCAATTCAGCATTGGCCAGCTTATTATGCACCACCACTTTTTCAACGAATTGATCAAACGGCGTCATGAATACTCTCCTCACTCCACATTGAGATCAAGCTCCTGTGCTTCGTCATCAGCATCGTGGCGCCGTTCCAGCAGCCAGGTTCCCAGACTGCCCATGTCTTCACACTCGCAGTCCACCTCATCGGCGGGCAGGATAATCTCGATTTCGTCACGGCTGACATTGATAAAGCCCGCCTGCAACAGGTGATTTCCAGTCTGACGCTCCCACACTTTCGCCGCAGCCACCGCAATAAACTGGCGCGCCTCACACACGGCATCGGTCAAGCGGGCACCTTTTTTGACATACACCCGCCCGACAACCCGATAGTTATGGGTCAAAATAACCACCTTCATCATGGTGTTTGGTTCCCGACTGACAGTCATGTGTAATCCTCCCTCCAAAACCGGCTCAGTGATTCAATCGGTTGTATTTATTCTCAAATCAGGTTAACCGAAATGGCTTGATCAGCAAACTGATTTT
>PKUE01000103.1 GCA_002869685.1 Desulfuromonas sp. | reverse complement strand
GTGAAAAGAATATCATCAGGACGGGCATGATGGCAGTGCTCAAGGTCTTCTGCAGCTGCGCTATCGACAACCGCAACAACGGGGATGTTGGCAACCCGCGAGTCCTCTTTGAGTAAGCGACAGCAGTTGCGCTGATCCAGTTCCATGGACGGTATGAGGAAGATGATACTCGGATGGTGTTCACGGGCCAGTTTCAGGAGGTCTTTGGCCGATGAAGCAACCAGAAGCGAAAACCCCTCTTTGCGGGAGAAGTCGTCGTCAAGGTTCAGCAGGTCCTGAACGTCCGATGAAATGAGAATGCAATGTTCCGCCATGAGGGTCCTTTCCTCGACGACAAAAGCCGTCCTGTGCTATCCCAGTGTCAACAAATCGTGAATCAGTGCCGTTCCTTCATGGACATACGGGTCTTCATTGATTTGTTTCTGCCAGTCCTCCTCGTGATTCACGGTTGCCTCATCGTCTGCTTCGGTATCTGTGTGTTCCTCTCCATCGAGGCTATCCCGTTCCGATTTGATGGCGGCCAGGGTTAACGTATGGCGCGTGTTTTCAATGCGCTTACGAGCCTCGTCGGCTTGCTTGATAATCCGTTGCATTTCTGGGCTTTCGGCAACCCTGTGTTCGCTGTTGAGTTGCAGTTGGCGAATGGGCAGGTGGGTTGCCAAGGGGGTGTAATCACTACTTTGTATAGTATCCCACGGCATTGAATAGTCAATGTATTGTTCACCACTTTTTACTGCTTCAAAGCGATCCGGCAGTATGATATCGGGAACAATGCCGCGATATTGGGTGGAGCCGCCGCTGATGCGGTAAAATTTTTGTACCGTGATTTTCAGGGCCCCCAACGGTTTAAAGTGTTCCATGTTGCGGAACGGCAGATTGTCGTCGAGGTCAAGGACGGCCTGGACGGTTCCTTTGCCGTGGGTGTGCTTGCTGCCAACGATCAGGGCGCGATGGTAATCCTGCAGAGCCCCGGCGAGAATTTCGGAGGCTGAGGCGCTGAATTTGTTGACCAGGACAACAATAGGGCCATCGTAGTAGATCTTCGGATCTTTATCTGCCAGGACCTGAATTTCTCCAGTGCTGTCTTTGACCTGAACCACGGGGCCTTTTTTGATGAACAGGCCAGAGGTGTCCACCGCATCAGAAAGGGAGCCGCCACCATTATTGCGCAGGTCGATAATCAAACCGCTGATGTTGTTTTTAAGCAGTTTCTCTAACTCGTTACGGGTGTCGGTCGTGACATTGCGGGCGTTTTTGTCGCCATTTTTAAAATCACGATAAAAACTGGGAATCTTGAGGTAGCCATAATGGGTATCATCGCCTTCCGGAGTGATCACCATAGATTTGACAAAAGTCTCCTGAATTTGCACCACTTCGCGGACAATTGAGATGATCCGTCGTGATCCATCGGCTTTTTTGACGTGGAGGCGAACCTCGGTGCCTTTGGGGCCGCGAATCAGCGATACCGCATCGCGAATGCGGGTGTCGGTAATGTCAACCGGTTCCTGGTCTCCTTCAGCGACTTTCAGGATGGTGTCTTCGCTTTCCAGTTGTCCTTCCTGTTCTGCAGCGCCACCGGGGATCAGATTGACGACTTTGATATAGCCGTCCTCTTCACGCAGCAACGCACCAATCCCTTCGAGAGAACCACGCATATGAATGTCGAAATCCTCTTTCTCATCCGGGGGGAGGTAATTGCTGTGTGGATCGTAAGCGCGGGAAATGGCGTTGAGGTAGCGGTCGAAATGTTCTTGCTCTTGTTCTTGCAGCATTCTGGCAAACAGGTGCTCGTAGCGTTTGGCAACCTTTTCCCGGGCCTGCTGACGGAGTTCATCGTCTGTCGCAGGCGGTTGTTCAGATGTCGCCGTGTCGTCTTTGGCGGCAAGGTCCTGTTCTTCCTTGATGTCAAGGTAGCGATTGGCTACCTGGAATTTGAGGGTTTTGCGCCAGCGGTCTTCTAATTCCTCGTCTGTAGAGCAGAATTCAAGCTTTTTGTTGTCGGTTTCGAGCTGCTCGTCGCGCGTGAAGTCAAAAGGTTTGGCTAAAAGGTCTGTGATCATCTGTTTGACGATGGGGATACGTTCAGACATGATCTGGGCGCTGTAGATGGGTAAATGGATTTCGCCGCGGCGTATTTCATTGTCGATATAGCTTTCGTAAGCGCCAAGCATTTTTACATCAGTCTTCAGCAGAAAACGTTTCTGCGCGTCGAGCTGCTTCAGATAAAGGTCAAACGCCGCGACGGACAGATCGTCATCAAGGCTTTTATGGCTGTAGTGATGACGGGTCAGGTGTTGACTGACAATGTAGCCAAGGAGTTTGGCTCTTTGCGGGTCAAATTGTTGATCGGAAAGAGGGCTTGCCGAAGCAATGGAAAGACAGAGAAACCAGACCAGACAACATAGGGTAAAAAGGCGCTTGTAACGGGGCATAGAAAAGTTCCTTGTTTATTTACGTCCCGAACAAGTCGTGGGGCAGAGATTGTTCGGGGATGTTGATTACTGTAGCGGTGAGCTATTTTCTAGCCTATCACAGTCCACACGGCGATATTGCATAAAAAAATGGCCGGCGAGGGGAGGCTGCCGGCCAAAAAGTAGGAGGTTTTCTGTGGAAAAACCGTTTCCTGCTGTTGATGGTTAGACTATAGCGAACCGCAGTGGTCTTTGCCACGTGGTAACTCGTATTCTTTTGAGGATGAGTTCCGGTTTATGGCCTGTGTATTTGCACAGCTGTTTTTTACCTGTCGAGCAGGACCAGCAGCCAGACGAGGGCGGTAATCACCAAGGATACCATGACCATGGCCGAGCCAAGGTCTTTAGCGCGGCCCGCCAGTGGATGGTGAGCGTCGCTGATTCTGTCCACAACCGCTTCAATGGCTGAGTTGGCAAGTTCCATCAGTAGGACATTGTACAGTGGGAGCAGGAGCAGGGCGGTCTGGGTCAGGCTGGTTGCGAGGGCAAAGGCGCAGGGAGTCAGGATGATAACTGCAAGCAGCTCCTGGCGGAACGCAGCTTCATGCTGCCAGGCAGCCTGTAGCCCTTTAGCTGAGTAGTTGCAGGCATCAATCACCCGTTTTATGCCGGTTTGGCCTGGTTTTGCCATGGTGTTCAGTCCTCCGTAGATGGGTTTTGCTCTGAAAAAAAGTGTTGGATCTCTCGTTGAACCTCTGTGCTTGGCCCGGTAATGCGGCGGGCAGCGGGAAGAGAGTTGAGAAATGTCCGGCCGTAACCTTTACTGATTACTCTTTGGTCGAGGATCAAGACCACGCCGCGGTCCTGGCGGTGGCGGATCAGGCGGCCAAAGCCCTGTTTGAGGCGCAGTACGGCTTGGGGGACCGTGTAGTGCATGAAAGGGTCAATGCCCATCTGTTCCAGATGTTCGCTGCGGGCGATCTGAATCGGTTCTGTCGGTACCCGGAACGGCAGCCGCGTAATAATGACTTGTTGCAACGCCTTGCCGGGGACATCCACGCCTTCCCAGAACGAATCGGTGCCGAACAAAATGTGTTGCTGATCGAGATGAAATTTTTTCAACAGCAGGTGGCGGGCGCTTTGCCCCTGATACAAGCAGTTGAATCCCTGAGCGTGCAGGGAGGGCTCGAGTTCGTTATACAGTTTGCGCAACAGCGAATATGCCGTGAATAGGACAAAACTGCGACCATGTGACGCGGTGACCGCGCGTTGAATCTGGTCGCTGAGCATGGCTGCAAAATCGCTATGAGTTGGCGGAACAATATCGGTTGGTACGGCAATCATGGCCTGGGAGGCGAAGTCGAAAGGTGAGTCCAGGCTTAATTGTCGTCGCCGCTTCTCTGTACACAGATTTAAACCGGTACGTTGTTGAAAATAATGGAACTGGTTGTTGACCGTGAGGGTTGCACTGGTGAAGACAACGCTGCGAAAACGATCGTAAACCGCCTGTTTCAACATGCTGGCAACGCTGATCGGTGCACTGTTGAGCCATAGGATCAGCTCTTTTTTTCGCGTACGAGAAGGCGTAATTTCTATCCAGGTACAGGCGTTCTGGTCGGCGCTCAGAACGACGGCCAGATCGCTGCCCAGGCCGCTGATCCTCCCAGCCATGCCACGAATGTCAGTCAGTTGGGTGGTGGCAGCTTCGTGGAGTTTGTCCGGAAGTTGGTCGCAGCTTTTGATCAGACGGTCGAGACGATCACTCAGGATTTCACATTGTTTGATGATGGGGGCAAATGTCTGTTGCAGGCCCAGCCAGCGTGGGGTCTCTGTGCAGGATGGCGTAATGCGCCAGCAGAATGTTGACGTTCCGGCTGGCGGGTCGCTTTGCAGGAGCAGGTCGCGCTGGCGGGTAAATGTTTCAGCCAGGTTGTCGCGCAGCTGACGGCTGTCGATGGCGGCTTCCTCAATCTGGCGGTAGAGGCTGTCGTAGAGTGCACTGAGGGAGTCCGGCAGCTCGCGGGCAAGAAAAGACAACAGTCGCGGCAGCATCCCCTTATCCTGTTTGCGCGGGTGGACCAGTCGGTTGAGCGTGTAAGAAAAACTTGCCGGACTCAGGCAGATTGAAAAGTTGCGGGTAGCGGCATCTTCGAGATGATGTGCCTCGTCAAAAACGATGCGGCTGTAGGGGGGGAGAACCGCAGCAGAACTGTAGTTTTCGGTTTGTGCGCGCAAAGACAGGTCAGAAAGCAACAGGGCGTGATTGACAATCAACAGGTCGGCGTGAGATGCCCGTCGTCTGGCTTTGTGGAAAAAACAGCTACTGTAATGGGGGCAGCGGGTCCGTGGACATTGGTCCATCTCGCAGCAAACCTCGGACCATACGGCAGGTGAGGGGATGAATGTCAGCTCGTCACGACTGCCGGCATTAGTCACTTTTGCCCATTGGCTTAATTGGTTCAGTTCGCTGGCCAGTTCGGCTTGAAACAGGTCCGGTTCACGCGCGGTGAGGTCCAGACGGCGCTGGCACAGATAGTTATTGCGTCCCTTGACCAGGACTGCAAGGAACTCCTCTTCCATGACCTGCTTGAGCAGGGGCAGGTCCTTGCTGATCAGTTGTTCCTGCAGGTTGATGGTGTTAGTGGAGATTGCCACCGGTTGTTCATTGCGCAATGACCATAGGATGGCCGGGATCAGATACGCCAGGCTCTTGCCGGTTCCTGTTCCTGCTTCAATGGTTGCCAGTCCCTCTTCGTTGAACGCATCGGCCACGGCAAAGGCCATCCGTAGTTGCTCAGGGCGTTCTTCGTAGTTGCCGAGGTGGGTCGCCAGGGGGCCGTCTGCGGCCAATAGATGTCCCACCTGTTCGTGCTTGACTGGTGCGACGGGGCGTGCCGGGCAGGCATCAACCACTTTATACACCTTGTCAACAGAGTTATCCACAATGTGGAAACCGATGCCGGTCTCCCCAAGCCGGGCGGCTATCTCAAGGTCGGCGTTGGAAGGGGTCAGGTTGCCGGAGGGGTGGTTGTGGATAACTGTATCTCCGCTGGAACAGCGGCTGATCAGTGCCGGGACTGCCGTGCGGTGGCCACGTGCCAGGACCGTCACTTCGACAATATTCAGGTCGTTGTCGGTCTGGCCAAGAAAAAACACTTCATTGCCATTTGATGAGGCAATGGCCTCCCGCATGGCTTGAAGGCAGTGTTCCGCATAAAAGGTGGTTGTGTTTTCTGTCTGCGTGGACACGTGAACATCGGGCTTTCAGGTTAGAGAACTTTTGTTGGCGATGGTGCAAGTGAAAGCGTTATACTACTTGCTCTTGACTCTTGGGGTAAAGCTGTTTTACGATAACCTTTTAAACCAGACGATTTTGCTCAAGAATAAATTGATGGGAGCGTTGGAACGATATGTACACAAACAAGGTCATGGATCATTTCTCCAACCCGAGAAATGTAGGGCAGATAGAGAATCCCAATGTTGTGGTAAAGGTCGGGGACCCCGGCTGTGGTGATGCCGTGTTGATCTTCCTGAAGATCGACAACGATGTTATTACCGATGTGAAGTATAAGGTCTATGGCTGTGGTGCAGCGATCGCGACAACATCTATGGCCAGCACCATGGTTATGGGAAAAACATTGAATGAGGCATTGGAAGTCACGGATGAAAAAGTCGCTGAGGCTTTAGGCGGATTGCCGGACTCAAAAATGCACTGCTCCAACCTGGCGGCAACCGCTATTCGCGCGGCGGTGACCCGTTATTTGCATCCGCCGGAGGAGCAAAGCGCCTAGCCGCGGGTACGATATCTGATGCTGTTTGCTGTGGAAGCCCTGACCGTTTTAACCGGTCAGGGCTTTTTTAATGCCTTCAGCCAGAGGAGTGATCGGGACGGTGAGGTCGGTGCGCCACGATTGAT
>PKUE01000009.1 GCA_002869685.1 Desulfuromonas sp. | reverse complement strand
ATTGAACGGGCCGATGTGTTCAATCAGGATGTAACGCTGTCCCGACTGGAATTGTTTGAACCGCAGCTGACCCTCAGCCGTGATGAACAAGGGCAACTGAACCTGAACCGCCTGTTTGCCTCCCCAGAGCCTCAGCAGGAAAAGACGCCTGCTCCCGAGCCGCAAGGCGACAGCGCGTTGCCACTGTTGTTGGTTCGCGCCATGGCACTGCATGGCGGTCAACTTTTCTTTAACGATCAGGCGTTGGCAACGCCGGTGACAGAGCGGATTCATGACCTGTCGCTGACGGTGGAAAACTTTTCCACCCATCCTGACCAACTGGCTGACGTAGCTGTGCACTTGCAGACCGATCACCACCTGGATGTGACGGTGAACGGCCAACTCGGTGCGGTCCCAGCCCAGGCGGATATGCGCTTTGCCGCAACCGGCTTGCCGCTGCAACCCTATTATCCCTATTTAGAAGAGACGCTGACCGCGCCGATCAGTGGGCAGCTGGATCTTTCCGGGCAGGTGACTTTTGCCGATGGTGCTACCCAGGTTCACGATGGGGCGCTGACATTGCGCGATCTGCTGGTGCCGTTTTCCGGGCAGGATCGTTTTACCCTTAAAGAGTTGCAGCTGAGCGGTACGGATGTCGATGTCAACAACCAGCAGGTGCATCTTGGCCAATTGCGTTTAACCACGGGCGATATCAAAGCCACCCGCTTTGCCGATGGTTCGTTGTCGCCGCAAAAACTGCTGCGTCCGGCAAAGGAACAGCCGGCCTCGACGGCAACAACCGCGCAGGCTGATGGCAAACCTTGGAACATTGATCTGGCCAGCTTTGATCTGGGGCCGTTTAAACTGCAACTGCGTGATGAAACCAGCGCAAAGAAACCACTGCTGGTGGTCAACCAGATCGGAGTGCACGCCGAAAATCTCAGCTATCCCGAAGCACGCAAGAGCCCGTACACCGTAACCGCCAAAGTCGGTAAAAAAGGCGATGTGCGTGTCGATGGCAGCGTGGTGCACACGCCATTGAAGCTGGTGGCCAATTCACGCGTCAAAGCCTTTCCGCTGAACGATTTCAACGACTTCATTCCCGCTGATCTGAAACTTAAGGTCAAGGATGGCCAGTTGTTTTCGACTTTGGCCGTGCGCCTCAATCAACAGGGCGATGCCCTGCAGGGAACCTTCTCCGGTGACGTGGCTGTCCACCGTTTTGATCTGTTGGATGGTCAGGGCGGCGAAATGGTGCGCTGGGATGGGTTAAATCTGTCCGGTATCGAGGGCGATGTCGCACCATTTGCGCTGCATATCAAAGAAGTCGCACTTAACGACTATCAGGCCAATATCGAAGTGGCTGCCGATGGCCAGGTTAACCTGACCAGTGTTCAGGCTTCTGAGACGGCTGCGACCGAAGGAGAGGCGGCTGTTGAGCCTGAACCGGAACCGGCGGTTGTGGCCGAAGCGACGGAGCCGGAATCCAGCGAGCCGCCAGCGGATATCCGCATTGATGCCGTCACCCTGCAAGGGGGCACAGTATCCTTCACCGACCGCCATCTGCCCAGCACCTTTGCCACCACCATGTACGATCTGGGCGGGCGTATCTCCGGCCTCGCTTCGGATGAAGAGATGCAGGCCGATGTTGACCTGCGGGGTCAATTGGAAAACAACTCACCACTGACCATCACCGGTAAGCTCAATCCGCTCAGCCAGGATCTGTTTGCCGATCTGACCATCAGCTTCAAGGATATCGACCTGTCGCCGATGACGCCGTATTCCGGCACCTATCTCGGTTATGCCATCGACAAGGGCAAGCTGTATCTTGATTTGAATTACACCATCGAGCATCAGCAGATTGAGGCCGACAACAAGGTGATGATCGACCAGTTCACCTTTGGTGACACCATAGACAGCGAGCAAGCGACCTCACTGCCGGTTGCCTTTGCTATCTCATTGCTCAAAGACCGCAACGACGAGATTCATCTCGATATTCCCATTTCCGGTAACCTCAACGATCCCGATTTCAGCCTCGCCAGCACCATCTTCACCGTTTTGCGTAATCTGCTGGTCAAAGCGGCCACCTCGCCGTTTGCGCTGCTGTCGTCACTGATTCCCGGCGGCGAAGATGTCAGTAGTATCAGCTTCACTCTGGGGCGCTCCAATATCAGTGCCGATCAGGCGCATGTTCTCGACAGTCTGGCCGAAGTCCTCACCAAGCGGCCATCGTTGATTCTCGAAATCAGCCCCTATGCTGATCAGAACAACGATCCCGAAGCCTATCGTCGCCAACAACTCACGCAAATGCTCCAGGCGGTCAAGTGGGACGATATGAACGATAAGCAGCGTCAAGATATGACGGTTGGCGATGTGCAAATCACCGACGAGGAATATCCGGATGTACTGAAACAGGTTTACAAAGATGCCGAATTCCCCCGACCACGTAACGTGCTTGGTTTCCTCAAATCTTTGCCACCGGAAGAGATGGAAAAACTGTTGCTGGCCAATATCCGCGCAGGCGATGAAGAGATGGCCGCCCTGGCCAAGGCGCGTGCCATGGCTGTGCGTGACGGCATCTTGGCCATCAATCCCGAGCTGAAACCGCGGCTGTTTTTGATGACCACGGAAATTTATGCTGAACCTGAAACTGGCCCAGCCAGTCGGGTGGAGTTTGGGATTAATGCGAAGTAGGAGAGCATTGTTTTATCGGATATGGGGAGAGCAAACACACAATTTCGACCCTGCTGTTTGGCTTCATAGACCCCTTGGTCCGCCCGGTCGATAAACGCTGAAGCCTGTTCGTCTTCACGGTATTGCGCGACCCCTATACTGAGAGTGACGTGTAAACTGTCGCCGGTGCTGATATCGATTCGGCTTTTTGCCACGCCTTTTCTGATCCGCTCCGCAAGCTGGTAGGCCTTGTCGCAATCCGTTTTCGGTGCCAGGATACGGATATTCTCACCCCCGTAGCGGCAGGATATCCGTATCCCGAAGCATGGCCTGGATGGTGGCCGTGGTCTGCCGTAATACCTCATCGCCTGCGGCATGCCCGTAGGTATCGTTGACGGCCTTAAAGTGGTCAAGGTCGTAAAAGATAATACTGAACGGTGTGTTGTAGCGCTTTGCCAGCTGGCAGAGCTGATCGGCAAAAGTAAAGAGCTGGCGTCTGTTGGTTGCCCCGGTCAATTCGTCGGTTGTCGCCAGACGCTCCAGTTTCTGCTGAAGCAAAATCATGCCGGTAATGACCTGAATCGTGTCAACTATCCTCACCACCGTGCCATCCGGATTTCTCCCTGTTCCCTGACATTGATGGCTTGAAATTGAAAGCTCAGGGTTACGTACAAAGACTCATGACAGTTAAATTTTTTCTTAAAAAAGTTCGAGATCTTTCTTCGTCTGATAAGGCATCACCTGCCTTCACCTCAAATTCTCTCCACAACAACCCACTTGATAACGTTACTTTTCTCAACATTTAGTCCTGTCCAAAACTAAGTTTTTTTCGGCAAATGAAACATTTTTGAAACGAAAGATAATTGGTGAAAAAAATGTCTAAAAACAGTAAATTATGATTTTAAACAGTGATTTATTAAGTGTGTGTCGTGGCTACTAATGTGAAAGTGTATAAACTTGTTGCATCTCATTGTAAAGTTTTGTAATGTCGTTCCCTCACAATGAAAAAATTTATTTATTAGGAGAATTATATGATGTCTATCTTAAAGAGAAGCTGTCTGCTGATTATCTTTGCCCTGCTTGTCAGTGTCGTGAGCACGGCCTTTGCCGACAACAGTTTTGACCGAGAGTTGATCGTTAAGGACGAGCAACGCTCTGATCGGGTTGAGTCGGTGTTTAAAAACCTGATGGCCGCTTATGAAGATGAAGATGCCCAGGGCTTCCTGGCGTTGGTTTCCGATGAGCGTTTTCGTCAGGACTACATCACCTTTACCGATGCTCTTTACAGTGATTTTCGTCACTACGAAATTCATCATGTCGACTACTGGATTGATCGGGTTGTTACTGATCATGTCAAACGTTTCCTCTATGTGCGCTGGGAGAAACGTTATGAAAATCTCGATGATGGCGAGCAATTGACCCTAAGAGGCTATTCGCGCTTTTTGTTCGATGATGTCGAGGGTGATTACCTGTTGGTGGAACTGGCCGGCAACAGCCTGTTCGGCGGCAGCCTGCCCGAGTGGGTGGAAGAGGTTCCGCAGATTTCCGGCCAGGAAGTTGAGGTTTTTAATTCTCAAGAGAGCCTGGTTCCCGCCACGCCGGCCGATCTGGTCGTCGAGAGTGCGGTCCTGACGTGTCCGCCTCTTGATATGGTGCTGCCCACTGCCATGTCTCCCACCGTGACCTGCCGCGTGCGCAACATCGGTGGAACCACCAGTGATCCCTGCCAGATCATCCTTTATCTCTACAAGGATACCTATACCTCCAGCGTGCAATCCCTGGCATCGGGACAGGCGCAGGATATCACGTTCACTGGGGTTAACAGCGATAGTTGTCCCAGTGGCTATTCCGAGGATCGTGTCATCGTGGATTATCTGGACACGGTGCCGGAAAGCAATGAGAGCAATAACGAAAGCTCATTGACCGTTGGTTTTTAACACATTCAACCGCTGATTAAAGGTTTAAGCTGATGTTTTATGACAAAATTTTATCTGCCGTTGTGGTGATGCTGTTGCTGCCGACATTGGTGTGTGCTGAGGAGAGTTTGTGGACCCTCCGTGGTCGTTCCGAGAGTGAGATTGCCTGGCAGGAAGTCAAAGGCCGCTCGGACAGCACCATGGACGAGGGCACTACCTGGCGTCAGGAGTTGAGTCTTAACCTGAGCCGCACCCTGAAAAATGGCCAAATGGGCCTGGATATCCGGGGCCGGGCGACCAATAATGAACAGATTGATAACCGCGATGCCCGGTTGTTGTATCTGCACGGCTATTGGCAGACCCCGCAATGGAATCTGGAGTTGGGCGATGTGGCCGGAACCTATAATCCGCTGGTGTTCACCAGCAGTGTCAAAGGGATCAAACTCGCCTATAAAACTGGCGATCACGATCACGGTTGGGAACATACCTTGATCGGCGGCCTACAGAAACCGACCTGGGAACAGCTGTACGATTATAAATCCGACGAATCGGTGGATCGCTACATCGCCGGATTCAATACCAGCTGGCAGTATGCCCCGGCTCAGACGCTGGGCGCGACCCTGTCCTATGTCAAGGATGATGCGTCCACCGTGCAGGGCGGCGACCTGGCGATGGCGGCCGTTGAAGCCCAGACCGCCGGGGTGGACTGGAACTGGCGCTTTAACCGCTACCTGACCCTGCGTGGTGAAACGGCCATGACCCACAGCGACGACAACCTGACCAATCACGATGCCGGTGCCATCCGCCTGAAAATTGTTACCAAACCGATTCCCCGCGCCGTGCGCAGTACCTTTTTCTATGAACGTCTCGATACCGAATTCAAGCCGATCATTGCCAGCGCATCCTCGGACCGCGAACGGTTTGAAAACGATACCGAGTGGATGATCAGCCGTGAGCTGAAACTGCGGATCACCCTCAAGCACAGCCATGACAACCTGGACGGTGCCAAAGAGGATACGCTGGTCACGCGCGACGGCGTGGTCTATCTCGAATACCGCCCCGACTGGTTGAAACGTGCTGATTTCGGTCTGCGCAGCCAGTTCAAGCGCAATGTCGGCAGTGGAGCCGATCAGGATATGCAGATCTGTGAACTGGATTTCAACTACCGTCCGACCAGTGGCTGGCGTTATGGTCTCGGCTGGATTTTTACCAACATTGATGAGCATGTCGTCACCAGTGAAGACCAGCGCATCAATACTCTGCGCGGGACCATCGGCTGGAAAAAACGCTTTGCCAACGATCATATGTTCCGCAGCACCATTCGTCTCGACGGTCACTTTGTCAACAAAGACAGTGGCGATCAGGAGAGTGTCGGCGGCAGTATCGATCTCGGCTACGATGCCGGGGATCTGTGGTCCACCGACTTTACCGCCTCCACCAAAGATTCCTATAACGATGAGTCCACGGACAACAGCTACACCAGCTATCAGTTCCGGGCCAACTATCATCCGGGCAGTGATCGCTCCAAAGCGATCCGTCTGACTGCGGAACGGCGTGAATACGATTCCGAAGGCTCCGATACCGATCAGGATTACCAGGAACATCTGGTAAAACTCGCCTATCTGGTCTCTTTTTAAAAAGCAATCGCCTCGGGTTTGTGAAACCCGAGGCGATTCTTCGTTTCAAAGGTTTTCCTTATGATGAAAACGTTGCTCCACGGTTGCATGGTTGCCGTTCTGCTGGTGATCACCTCATTTTCGGCCCAGGCGTATTACGAAGGTGATGATCTGGGCTATCTTGACGCAGTCACCCTCAACGGCGAGGAATTTAATACATTCGACAGTCGGCCACTGGAGTTTTAT
>PKUE01000078.1 GCA_002869685.1 Desulfuromonas sp. | reverse complement strand
GGCAGGAAACCCTCCAGCCACCGATCGAAGTGCTGCAGTGCCGCAGCAAAACCGGTCACATCGCGGCGATGCCCATAGAGCATATCATAGTCAATCAGATTGGCAAAAACCAGTCCACGCCCCAGATGATCCAAGGCCTCGGCAATTTTCACCATGCCGTCATCATTATCGCGCGTGGCATAGTGATGACTGATGCCACGGCCACAATAAATATCGCGAATCTTGCCGACAGCCGTTACGGCAATGCCCTGGTGAGACAAGGCATCGAGCACCGTAGGTGGTGGTTGCATGGAAAAATCATGCCGCCGTTCTGTTCGCTTGAAGTTGTCGGCCCGCGTTCCCACAAAAGGTCGGGCAATCACCCGTCCCACCTGCCAATCATCCAGCACCGTCCGCATCGCACGACACAATTCATACAATTTCTGCGGTGGCCACAGGTCTTCATGGGCGGCAACCTGAAACACCGAATCGCTACTGGTATAGACGATGGGGCGCCCGGTGCGCACATGTTCTTCACCCAGTTCAACGAGAATTTCAGTCCCGCTGGCGATCACATTACCCAGCGGTTCAACTCCTGCCAACGCCGTGAAGGCCTCAATAATGGGTGCCGGAAACGCCTGCGGAAAAGTGGCAAAAGGTTTATCGAGAATCGCACCGGCAATTTCCCAATGTCCGGTAGTGCTGTCTTTACCTGCACTCCGCTCGGCCATCCGTCCCCAGGCCCCCCGCGATTTCTCAACGGCGGCAACGCCCTCCATGGCAACAATGTTTCCCCAGCCCAGCTGCTGCAAGGTCGGCAAGGAAAGTCCACCAGCCTGAGCCGCGACATGGCCAAGGGTGTTCGCCCCGACATCGCCATACTGATGCGCATCGGGCAGTGCACCGCAACCGACCCCATCAAGAACAATTAAAACAACCCGCTTAAACATGTGACTCCTGTTGTGACAACCACTGCTCAACGATCTGCGCCGTGGCACTGCAGCCGATCCGCGTTGCCCCGGCTTTAACCATAGCAGCAAAGGTCATATAATCACGGATACCTCCGGCGGCTTTGACCCCGATCCGGCCGTTTGCGACACCGGAGAGCAGGGCGACATCGGCAATGGTCGCTCCGCCGGGAGCGAAGCCGGTGGAGGTTTTGACATAGGCCGCTCCCGCTGCCACAACCACATCGGTCAGCTGGCGCTTCTGTTCGTCGTCCAGATAACAGCATTCAATGATCACCTTGAGGAGGTGGCCGTCACAGGCGCGGTTCACTTCGGAAATTTCCGCTTCAATCCGGCGGTAATCGCGTTGTTGCGCCCATCCTCCATGAATTACCATGTCGATCTCCCCGGCGCCAAGGTTACAGGCCTCAGCGGCGGCGGTCACTTTTGTCGCCGTCGTCTCATACCCCAGGGGAAATCCGATCACCGTCCCCACGGCCACTTCGGAGCCGTGCAAAAGGTCACTCACCAGGGCTAACTGTGATGGCGGCACACACACCGAGGCACAGCCGAACTCCACAGCTTCTTCACACAGCTGCTCAAACGCCGCCGTGGATGCTGTCGGAGACAACAAGGTGTGATCGATCAGTGCTGCCGGGTTCAGGATGATCATCCCTTCCTCCATGACAAAGAAAGCCCGCGATTGCGGGCTTTCAGTTGAAATTATCCGCCAGTTGTTGCCGCTATCAGGTGCGGTAATCGGCGTTAATTTTAACGTAATCGTAGGTCAGATCCGACGTATAATAGTGCGCTCGTCCCTGGCCCAGATGCAGATCGACGGTCACCCGGAATTCCGGTTTTTTCAGCACCTCTGTCGCCACAGCTTCCTGCTGGGCTCCCGTGGTCAGACCTTGGGATACCACCTGCACATCATCGAAAAAGATGTCAATTTTATTGGGATCAACATCAACACCCGAATAACCGACTGCGGCAATGATCCGTCCCCAGTTGGCATCTTCACCAAAAAAGGCGGTTTTCACCAGGCTGGAGGTGGCAACGCTGCGCGCGGCGATCTTCGCCTCAACATCGCTGTTTGCGCCACACAGTTCTATCTGCACCAGCTTCGTCGCCCCCTCACCGTCTCTTACGATCATCTTGGCCAGATCGAGCAACACCTCTTCAACGGCCCGAGCCAGCAGGTCAGCGTCACGGCTACCGGATTCTATCGGGGTATTGCCTGCGGCACCATTGGCCAGCACCAACACCATATCGTTGGTCGAAGTATCGCCATCCACTGTAATGGAGTTAAAGGAATCGTCAACCGCCTTGGTCAACAGCGGCTGGAGCAGTTCAGGAACAACCGCGGCATCGGTCATAACAAAACCAAGCATGGTTGCCATGTTGGGGTGGATCATCCCGGCTCCTTTGGCGATGGCCAGCACCTGACAGGATTTCCCGCCCACCTCGATGGTACGACACGAGGTTTTGCTGAAACTGTCCGTCGTCATGATCGCCTCGGCCACAGCGGTAGCATTTTCTGCCGCCAATCCCTGGCACAGGGTCGGGATGGCGCCATTAAGACGTTCCAGCGGCAACGGCACACCGATCACGCCGGTGGAGGCAACGGCCACCAGGGAATCATCGATACCGAGGGCAGCTGCCAGAGTGGCACTACTGTTACGGGCCACTTCCAGACCGGCCTCACCGGTGCAGGCGTTGGCGTTGCCACTGTTGATCAACACGGCCTGACACTGCCCGGCGGCAATGCGCGGCTTGGAGACAATCAGTGGTGCAGCAATCACCTTGTTCCGGGTAAAAACACCGGCACAGTGGGCCGGTGTTTCGGAAACAATCAAGGCACAATCATTACGCCCCGGCGCCTTGATGGCACCGTCGGCAGCAGAGAATTTAAACCCTTGAACTGTGGGAATTGTCATTGTCGTTCTCCCAATTGCGGATCGTGCTCAGCGTCCGCAGCATTTCTTGTATTTTTTACCGCTGCCACACGGGCAGGGATCGTTACGGCCAACTTTATCTTCGTCGCGGGTAACCGGCTGAGCGGGCTTATCCGCCTCGTCACTTCGGTTCATCACGACTTTGCGCTTTTTCTGTTCCTCTTCCATCCGCTCAACATCGTCCTGCTGCACCAACTGAATCATGAACAGCTTCTGCAACACTTCCTGACGAATACGTCCCATCATCTGCATAAACAGATCATAGGCCTCGCGCTTGTACTCCTCTTTGGGGTTTTTCTGGCCGTAGCCGCGCAGGCCGATCCCCTCTTTGAGGTGGTCGATGGACAACAGATGGTCCTTCCACTGGCTGTCGATCACCTGCAACAGCAGGACAGTCATCAGATGTTCCAGCACCGGCGGCGTAAAATCATTCTCCTTCTCAATCAACCGCTTGAACACCTGTTTTTTGAGGGCTTCGGTCAATTCCTCGGTATTCGGCTTGCTGTCCAGATCGGGCAATTCGGGCTGAAAGTTAAACTGGGAATTGAAATCATCCACCAGACTCGACACATTCCAGTCAGCGGGTGCGACTTTTTCCGGGCAGAACGTGGCGACAATATCCTCAACCATCTCTTCGATGATGGCGTTGTAGGTCCCGCGGATATTCTCCCCGGCCAGCACTTCGCGGCGTTGCTCGTAGATCACCTCACGCTGCCGGTTCATGACATCATCGTATTCAATCAGGTGCTTACGAATATCGAAGTTGTGCCCTTCCACCTTTTTCTGCGCGTTCTCAATTGCTCGCGAGATCATACCGTGTTCAATGGGCTCATTCTCAGGAATCTTGAGTTTGTCCATGATGAACGCCACTCGGTGACTGCCGAAAATACGCAACAGGTCATCTTCAAGGCTCAGGTAAAAACGGCTGGCGCCGGGATCACCCTGACGACCGGAACGGCCACGCAGCTGATTGTCAATGCGACGTGATTCGTGACGCTCGGTGCCGAGAATATACAGACCGCCAGCCTCAAGAACCTTCTGCTTCTCAGCACGGCACTCTTCGGTGTACTTCGCCAGCAGTTCGGCATAACGCTCGTCATCGGTATCACCATTGACAACTGCTTTGGCCAGCATCTCCGGATTACCACCGAGCACGATATCGGTACCGCGACCCGCCATGTTGGTGGCGATAGTCACTGAACCGAGGCGACCGGCCTGGGCAACAATCTCGGCTTCTTTTTCGTGATGCTTGGCATTGAGCACGTGGTGAGGCACACCGGTTTTTTTCAACTGCGCCGACAACCGTTCCGAATTCTCGATGGAGATGGTTCCCACCAAAACCGGCTGACCATTCTGATGACAGGTGCGGATATCTTCAATGACCGCATTGAACTTCTCCTGCTCGGTTTTGTAGATCACATCAGCCTGGTCCGCGCGCTGGTTGGGGCGGTTGGTCGGGATCACCACAACGCTGAGTTTGTAAATTTCGTTAAACTCAGCCGCTTCGGTATCAGCAGTACCGGTCATCCCCGCCAGTTTGTCATACATGCGGAAATAGTTCTGGAAGGTGATGGTCGCCAGCGTCTGGTTCTCGCTCTCGATCTTCACCCCTTCCTTGGCTTCCACCGCCTGGTGCAGGCCATCACTCCAGCGCCGTCCCGGCATGAGACGGCCGGTAAATTCGTCAACGATCATGACTTCGCCGTCTTTAACGACGTAATCCACTTCGTTTTTGAACAACGCGTGCGCTTTAAGCGCCTGATTGACGTGGTGCAGCAATTCGATATGGCGCGGATCATAAAGATTTTCAACACCAAGCATTTTTTCCACAGTGGCTACCCCATCCTCGGTCAGGGCTGCCGACTTGGCTTTTTCATCCACGGTGAAATCACCGGTGTATTCTTTAAGCGTCTGGCCAATCTTGCCATCACGGTGTTCAATCACCTCGCCCTTTTTCAGGCGGGGGATGATGGCGTTCACCCGGTAGTACAGCTCGCTGGAAGCTTCACTGGGACCGGAGATAATCAGCGGTGTCCGCGCTTCATCGATCAGAATGGAGTCGACTTCGTCGACAATGGCATAGTTGAGATCACGCTGCACATACTGGCTGAGCTCGAACTTCATATTATCGCGCAGATAATCAAAACCGAACTCGTTGTTGGTGCCATAGGTAACATCCGATTGATACGCCTGCTTGCGCTCTTCGTCGGTAATGCCGTGAATGATGCAACCGACACTCAAGCCAAGAAAGCGGTGCACCTGACCCATCCATGCCGAGTCACGTTCCGCAAGGTAGTCATTGACGGTAATGACATGCACCCCTTTGCCGGTCAGGGCATTGAGGTAGGTCGGCAGAGTCGCCACCAGGGTTTTACCCTCACCGGTTTTCATCTCGGCAATTTTACCACTGTGCAAGACCATACCACCAATCAACTGCACGTCGAAGTGGCGCATCCCCAAGACCCGCTTGGCCGCTTCACGCACAACGGCAAACGCCTCGGGCAACAAATCGTCCAGGGTTTCCCCTTGGGCCAGGCGTTGTTTGAATTCACCTGTTTTTGCCTGCAATGCGTCATCACTAAGCGGTTCAATCTGCTCTTCGAGGGCATTAATCTGGTCAACGATCTTGCGCAGTTTTTTCAGTTCGCGATCATTCTGGCTGCCAAAAATTTTCTTCGAGAGGGAACGGATCATTCAGGGTCTCCGGTAAATTTGAAGTACCTTGCGCAACACAATGGCACACGGGGGAATGTGTAGGTCACAAAGTCATGTAAAAGACTTGAAAATTTACCACAGACGCCTCACAGCGACAAGGGTTATCCGGACGGTTCGGCAAGGAATTCATGGCCTGCTAACAGAGGGCTGAATGGCGCTTGTTCACAGTCATAAGCAGGCACACGATCTCACAACAACCCGGCATTCGGCCATCAATGCCACGGCTCTTTGGACCCGAAACAATTGCCTCATGCACCAGCCTGCTGTTAAGCTGGGTACTGGACAAAAAACCTTTCTTCTTTGGCAAGGAGTTTTCATGGCTCTGCGACAACTGCTTACGGCGACATTGCTGACAGCCTTTTTGCCTATCCTGTTTATAACCGGCTGTACCCCACAGATTACGCCACAGGATGACACCCGCTCCTGCGCAACGCTGTTTGACGTGTTTGACCGCCAAGTGGAGCGTCACAAGACAGGCGATGCCGCCACCGAACGGGTCACAGGGTTCAGCTATCTGCGCAGCGACCGATTTCTGGCCCAACGAATGCGCCAGGCTGACAGCAACGAGGAGCAACGTTATCTTGCCGAACAGATGCGGCAACGCGATCTGGATAGCCGCTATCGTGAATTACTGCGGCTGCCGCAAGAGGTCCAACAACAACTGGCACTGTGGGCACCAGACAGTACAATCCTGGCGCTCAAGGCAACCCTGTCGCGCTGTTCTGCTCAACTGATGCGGGAAGATTTTCAAAACGAGGAGGTCTATCAGCGCCTCAAAAAAGCTGTGGCCATTAAAGATGATTACCACGGCTGGCGACGGGCTGTCGGTTTGTACCCGCTGTTTGTCCTGCCGGTCAGCTGGCTGGCAGACAATGCCCATGAAGAGATTCAGCACAGTGTCGCGACCTTTGACGAGAGTAGGCTCAAACCGGAAACAACCCTGGTCTACCGCCCCAACAGCCGCCAACCGTTGGCCGCCAAGGCGATCCGTGCCATGCTCACCGCGTCACGTAGCAACATCGGAGGACTCCATCAGCTCGATCAAGGCGATCGTCAGCGTCTGGCCGACAGTTTTGCCCCGATACTGCGTCAGGTCCGTCAGAGTGACAGTGACTGAATCGGCACCATGATCGCCCTCGGGCAGGATAACG
>PKUE01000062.1 GCA_002869685.1 Desulfuromonas sp. | reverse complement strand
TCTCCGGGTTTCAGAAATTGACGATAACTGACACGATCAGTCAGCAGTTCAATCCATTCAATATAATGCTCCGGCTGCATGGGATGAGCAACACTCCCCACCGAAACCTCAATGTCGTCAAGGATACCGACAACCATCGGCACATGCTTTTCATGGGCACCATCCGTGCTATTTTCAACCATCCGTTCCATCGGAGCGCCACAGCAGACAAGCTCACCTTGCCCACCCGTCAAAATAGCGAGAACATTGCCGCAGGTTGCACATTTATAAACGTCGTTTCGAGTTGCCATAGCGTGTCCTTTTGGTTTGGGTTCGTAATGTTAAATAGCGTAACAGCCATGACCTCATTTTCAAGAATAAGAGCGCGTTAAAGAAATTATTTGCCACAGACAAGAGCGGACAAGGGCAACTCATCAAAATCGTGACCTTTTGTTAACGACAACAAGCATAATCACTGCACGATATGCAGAGATTATACTTGTCAATGCGGAGAATACGGGGCACAATCTCCTTATATCATGCGGAGGTTATATGTATATCCATCAACAACAGCACTGGCCTGATTTTTATTGGGATCGGGAAAAGCTGGCTTTTCTCCTCGCCGAAGTCCGCCATCTTCAAGGACGGCTGCTCGGCCGCATGGACGCATTGGGATTTGCCCTGCGCGAGGAAGCCGGGCTGCAAATTCTGACGGAAGACGTTTTAAAAACCAGTGAAATTGAGGGTGAAACCTTTAACCGCGAGCAGGTCCGTTCGTCCATCGCCCGCAGAATGGGGATTGATCGCGGAGAATCCGTAACGATTGATCGCAACGCGGAAGGCATTGTGGAAGTCATGCTTGATGCCACCAGAAACTATCAGCGACCATTAGATCAAGAACGACTGTGCAGCTGGCATGCAGCCCTATTCCCCACAGGACGAAGCGGCCTGCAACGCATCCAGGTTGGCCAGTGGCGTGATGCGTCCAGTGGTACGATGCAAATTATTTCCGGGGCGTTCGGAAAAGAGAGGGTCCATTACGTGGCCCCGAGCTTTGAGCGACTCAATGCGGAAATGAAGCGCTTCCTCGCTTGGTTTAATGCTCCCAGCCCGACAGACCCGGTCATTGCGGCGGCCATTGCTCATTTCTGGTTCGTCACCATCCATCCTTTTGACGATGGCAATGGTCGCCTGGCGCGTGCGATAGCCGATATGCTACTGGCGCGCTCAGAGCAAAGTCCGTTGCGTTTTTACAGCATGTCGGCCCGTATCCAACAGGAACGTAAAGAGTACTATGACATCCTCGAACGCTGTCAAAAAGGCAATCTCGACATTTCGTTATGGGTTGAATGGTTTTTGGGCTGTCTGAAGCGGGCCATTGAAACCGCCGAACAAACCCTTGAGGTGATTTTGATCAAAGCCCGCTTCTGGGAGGCTCACGCGCATGAGCCGTTCAATAACCGCCAACGGGATATTCTCAACCGGCTACTGGATGGCTTTACCGGCAAGCTGACCTCGTCAAAGTGGGCCAAACTCGAAAAATGCTCTCAGGATACTGCGTTGCGGGATATCAACGACCTGCTTTCCCGTAACATCTTGGCCAAAGACTCGGCAGGTGGCCGCAGTACGAGTTATCAACTTCAGTTTTGAATTTAATCAAACAGTAAACTTGCACGCCTTTGCTTTATAAAAAACACCTTACAAAGGTATATTCTGCGGCCTCCAATTTTTTAGCCACAGACAAAAGCGGACAAGAGCGGACATTACAAATGGTTCAATTCAAACCATGCTCCTAGAGCACCTTGTGCATTTTGACGCACTCCAGCTTTACGTCGTTGGGTAGTTTATGGAAGGCTTTTTCTATGCTGACATATCCATGGCGTTGGTAAAAACCCAACGCATTGATTGTCGAGAAGAGGGTCAGCTCAGAGACGTCGTTTTTCAAGGCAATTGCTTCCAATTCAGACAAGAGCTTCCAGCCACATCCTGTGCCTTTGGCTTTCGGATGGATATAAACCGCTCCGATGATTGCTTGTTCGATATCGAGAATACCCAGACCAAGGATGTCACCCTGTTCTTCCGCCACAATCATGACCTTATCCTCTATGGCACTTTCATAGATCGCAGGTGACAGGATTGCCACCCAACCGGCAATCGATTGCGCATCATAAGAATTCGCACAAACCCCTTCAATCGAGGCTTTGTGCGTTGCCGCGATTTTTTGCGTGTCGGAAAGTTGTGCGGAACGAATAACCATGGCTTTTCTCCTTAGTTTTCACCTCGCAAGCATTATTCAATCACCTGCTATCGCTCGGTCAAAGCCAGCTTTAAACCCAGGGCGGCAAAAATAGCCGCGAATGATTTCTGTAGAAAACCCGTGATTGTTGAGGAATTGACGATATATCTGCGCACGGACGTCGCCAGGAGTCCGTACAGGATGAAAACAACCAACGTCATGAGCATAAAAAGACCACTCAGGATCAACATCTGCAGCGCGGGGGATGCGCTATCCGGTGCAACAAATAGCGGCAGGAGCGCCAGGAAAAATATCGACAGTTTGGGATTCAGAATATTAATCAGAAATCCCTTGATAGCCACATGTCGCAAACTCCTGGGCGATTCCGGGGCATTAACTTGTAGCAAACCCGTCTCCCGCCACATCGACCATGAAAGATATAGAAGATAGAGAACCCCGGCATATTTTACCGCCTGAAACGCGACAGCGCTCATGTGGATAATCGCTGACAGCCCCAAGATACTTGCCGTTAAATGGGGAATGATCCCTGCGGTACAGCCAAAAGCGGCTGCGATGCTCGCACGCCGGCCATTAAAAAGCCCCGTTGAAATGGTATAAAGAACACCGGTACCCGGGATCAAAACCACGACAAGTGACGTCAGCAAAAATTCCGCGCTAAACATGTTCCATTCACCTTTCTACCGTCGGGGACGACAAACAGAGACGGGCAAAACGTTGCGCCCGTCAATGGCGTCAATGCAACTCTTTGACGACTATATTAGACATCAATAGATAGAGAAAGGAGAAAACTGGGAAACATTTTCTTCGATCAATCGACAATCGTCGATTCATCGGTCTGCTTGCCAGAAATCTCCTGGGCATCGACAACAAAGACAAAAGTATTCCCCACCACCTTTTCGGGAAAGGTATAGTCCTTGTCCGAATAGTTTTTCATGATGATATTAAACGCCTGCACTTTCTCTTCAAGTCCGTTGAGCACAGTTGCATGGCCGGTGACAATCACGCTTCTGTAACGAAAGCCCCAGTTGCAGGCTTTTTCGTGTTTAATCAATCCAAGCTCCATATCAAATTCAAGGCACACCTTGGGATTAGCCTTGAGTAGATCGACCTTGCGGCCCGCAGCCGCTGAATGAAAATAAAACTTTCCATCCTCATAGCCAAAATTCAACGGCACCACATAGGGTGTGTCACCGTCACACAGCCCCAGGCGACAGACGTTGGATTGTTTGATAATCGCTTCGATTTCTTCTGTGGATGAAATTTTCAAATCTTTTCTACGCATGTCCACTCCTCCTATTTGGGTTTAAGCAAAGTTCGGGAATAAATATCACTACGATGTCCTGTGAATCCTATTGCACAATTGTCACTTTAAGAAGTGCCAGTTTTGAGATATTTTATAGGGACAATTTCCATGGAGTCGTCATGATCTATCTCAACCCAAACCACAAAGAACCGCTCTATCAACAGCTTTACGAGCAACTGAAACAGAAGATTATTGCCGGAGAGTGGAGCCAAGGAAAACGTTTGCCCGCCATGCGCGTGTTGGCGAAAGAACTGTGCATCAGCCGCAATACGGTTGAAAACGCCTATGGGCAGCTGTGCATTGAAGGCTATGCCGTCAGCAAACAAGGGTGCGGGTTTATCGTGCAGGATATTCAGGAAACCATGCTGGATCGTCCGTACAAAACCATGGCTAGAATTGCCAACTCAGGTTGGCAGGAACAACAGGCTCAGTCAGACTGTTCATCGAAGAAGAGTGCAAACTACACATTTGATTTTCAATATGGCAACCTGCCACCGGAGTCGTTCCCCCGCCAGATCTGGCGGCGCTTAACCGCCGAATCTCTGGCTTCTTTTGAGTCGGAAAACATTTGCGCCTACGGCGACAAACAAGGCGAGTTGGCGCTGCGCCGTGAACTGATCGATTATCTGCATGATTCACGCGGCATCGTCTGCACACCGGATCAAGTTGTGTTGTGCAACGGCCTGCAGGATGCTCTCGGCCTCATTTGCACCTTGTTCAGTGATGACAACCGCATCCTGGCCATGGAAGATCCGGGCTATGACTTCACCCGCATCGTCTTTGAAAATCATGGCTATGCCATTGCGCCCATTTCGGTGAACGCATCGGGAATCAGTCTGGACGATCTGCAACACAGCCCCGCCAAGATGGTGTACATCACCCCGTCGCACCAATTCCCCACCGGCTACGTCATGCCGATCAATCAGCGTATGGAGTTATTACGCTGGGCGGAACAGGTGGACGGCATCATCCTCGAAGATGATTACGACAGCGAGCTGCGTTACCACACCCGCCCCATCCCGGCGCTGCAATCGATTGATCGGAATGGACGGGTAATTTATCTCGGCACCTTCTCCAAAGCCCTATCGCCAGCGTTGCGCACCAGCTATCTGATCCTGCCGCAACGCCTCCTGGCCAAATACCAAACCGCCTTTGCCCGCTACAACCCCAGCGTGCCGTGGTTGCAACAGCAGGTGATGACCCTATTCATGGCCCAAGGCCATTGGGAAAAGCATCTACGGAAGATGTGCCTTCAGAATAAAAGAAAGCACGACGTCTTAGTCCGGTCGATTCGGGAAATGATGGGCGAACGCGTCAAAATTCATGGCGCGGGAGGTGGATTGCATCTGCTTGTCGAAGTTCTGGATAAAACCCCGCAGGAGGTTCTGATCCAAAAAGCTGCCGCGCATCGGGTCAAGGTTTATCCGACCCGGCAATATTGGTTTGAGCCGGAAAAGGCCACGGGCAGTTTGACTCAGTTGGGGTTTAGCGGGTTGGAAGAAGAGGAGATTGTTGCGGGAATAGCGCTTTTGTGTGAAGCGTGGTTTTGAGAAAACCGCCACCGTTTCCTACAATTATTTGCCACAGACAAAAGCGGACAAGGGCCAATACAAGTCAACCGAAGATTTGCCCCCTTTGCCCCCTTTGCCCCTTCTAGCTCATTTGGCTGATTATAGTGGTTAGCCCATTGATAATCATTTGCGTTCCTACAACAGCAAGAATTAATCCCATCAACCGAGTGACGATACTAAGACCGCTTTTCCCTATAACCGACAAAATTCTTGAACTAAAAATAAAGCAGAAAAAGGTGATAATACATAAAACAGAAAATACAGTTATTGTAGTTAGTATTCCCATCATCCCACCTGTTGCAGCGTGATTCATTGCTGTTGCTATTGTCCCAGGACCAGCAAGAAGTGGAACAGCTAAAGGGGATATTGCTACATTTGAGTCTTCATCACCTTTTGCAGAGTGTAGCTTCGAGCCACTCCCATTAAGCATGTGATACCCCACAATAAATACCAAAATCCCGCCTGTTACCCTTAAAGCATCTACGGTAATTCCAAACAAATGAAAAATAGTTTTTCCAAGAACTGAAAAAAACAGAATTATAAAAAAAGTAATAATAAGCGCCTTAGTCGCAATTTTTCTCTGTTCCTCTTTGCTTTTATCTCCTACTAAACCAGCAAAAGCCGCGGTGTTAGCAATGGGATTCATAATCGCAAAAAAACTGATAAAGAGAGTAATCAGTTGGGTATACAAACTACTCATATATTCACTATGCCTTTTATTGAGCTAACGGTTCATGATAACTGGCGGGCGAAACGACGCTTGCAACCCAACGAAGTTTTCCAAAATTGCACAGACCTATTTCCCGTCCGCGTTGATTGATTTATTAGCGGGCTTATCGGATGTAGTAGCCCGAAACCCTCCATTCACCGTCACTTTCAAGCATGGGAGTGACGGTTTCTATCGCTTTTTTCTTGTTTTCAAATTCAGTAGAAAATTGGATTACAACATATTCCCCGTCGGGTGCACCGGGCAATGATTTTGTGTATTTTTGATCTTCGATTTTCCGATTGATGATATTTCCGAAAAGCGGACGAACGGTATCAAGTTGCTCGGCCCATTCCTGTTTTGAAATTTGTGATTTGAAAAGTTTCGAAGTTGCATCCCAGCTTTCGGAATAACGACCTGAATCGACCAGTTGTAGAAAGTTTTCTGCTACGGAAATGGCTGCACTTTCTTTCGTTTGATCCGAGAAGGAAGTTTGTGCCAGAACGACAATTATTAGGAATGCTGTGATTAAGGTAGAAATTTTCAAAATGCCCTCCACATTTTAAATTTTCGCCTGCTAACGGGAAAAATTAGCCGCGCACCTTTTAGCGTCGGCTGATTTTGCATGGCTATATGAACTTACCTGTAGTTTTTTCATCAAAATGATACTGCCGATAATAATTACAATAATCCATGCTTAGCTTAAGTGGTGCGCTTTGAAGTTGAATCTAACAGACTCAAGGCATCATCCTTGGATCACGTCTACAACGCAGAGCCACATAAAAGGGCATCATCCCGGTTGATCCATCAGATGATGCAAAAGGCGGGGGCGGCATTTCAAAATCGAGCAAGCCTGTAAACAGGTTACTACCCCTTTGAGCCATACCCCCGTCAGAAATAAGTTTAACCGAACTAGGGGAACCCCACCATCTGCTAATTCTGATGGTAGACCCCATTGTTCCTATGCGCCACCTTCAATATCAATTCCAAACTTGCGAACTCTCAGTGCATTTATAGCGCTTTCTTTGCCGATTCTTACCAAAGCCTCTTTTGCATTATCCGAAATCTGCTTATGGCGCTCGCTTGGGTTTGAAAATTGGCCGAACTTGAGACACGTATTGACAATATCGGACAAGTGATCGCCAGCCTCTGACTTAAACAACTCGTAATATTCATCCACCGTGGTGCCGCAGAGGACAATTTCATCTTTGTCACTCCATCCGTTCGAGCCTGCGAGCCGCAGGAGAACATCTTTAACGGGCTCACTAACGGCAACGCTCTCGTAAGCCTTGTGAAAGGCTTCTCGGACTTTCTTGTCTGAAATATCGCCCGGAAAAGAATACTCGCTCAGGTTGAACAATTCAGGCTCGTCAGCTCGGACCTGAATGTATAGATTGATTAGCTCGTCCGCTTTCTCATCTTCGCCAAGCTCACGAAAGAGACGAATCGTCCCGTTCAAATTGACTGGCGCAATGTACTTCGCATTGACTTTGAAGCTTTCATAAAGGGTTGAAACGACGACTTCTTGATCATTGTTGAAGCTGTCATGATAAGTTCGCCAAGCCTGAGTGAACGACCCGGTAGCCTTTGCAGAGACAATCTGCTGGTTCTTCTCTGACGCGGCTTTGTCGAAGGCGGCATCTACGACATAACCGGTTCTCACCGCATTGGCGAGGACATCATCCAGCTCGTCAGTAACTTGATAGCCATAATCATGCAGCTTCGTGTTCCAGGCCTTGTGTTCGTCGGGTATATCATCCTTCTCACCCAAACCGAACAATGCGTATCCAATCTTTTGAACGTAATCGAGCGGTGGGACCAATGAATCGCCAGCCCGATAGTGACACCAGCCGTAAAGAACCAGTGAATGCACAATTTGATTAGACAGCTCTTCCTCAAACTCCACCAGTTTTGGCTCAACCAACTGCACCAACCGCTCGATCTTTTTGAGTGTACTAATATTGGTGATTTCGAGCTTCTCACTTAGTTTGCCAATTGATTGATACAGAGGCGCAGCGTTCTGGAATGCAACCTCCGAGCATTCCTTTGCTGTGGGGTCAAAGAGGAGTTCGACATCCACGACCTTCTCACGATACTTCTCGAAATCTTCAAGGCCATCTTCGCCATCATTAAGCAGCAGCACCACCTTGCAGTTGCGTTGCTCTTTGAGTAAAGAAACCAAGCCAAGTACGTCCCGAGCAGATAGTGATTCGCTGCGGCGCTCTAAATCGTCCAAACAGATCAATGTGTCTCGAATGGAAAAAAAGGAAACAGCCTCGAGCGCAGGAGATACAGATTTCATAAACGGCGTTGAACTCGCAAGCTTCCACGCCTTGCGACCAAGCGACATCGATAGCTGTCCAGCATTCTTCTGAAACGTTTCCAAAGTGGGCTGCTTGCCGATCAGCGAACGATCAACTGATTGCTCGAAAAGGGAGAAGCGCAACTCATCTAACGAGCTTATTCCAAATAATGACAAGTAGGCATAGCGCTCACGGGAAATCGCATTGCGTCGATTGGCATCCGCTACTATTTGATTCCAACTGTAAGTTTTACCAACACCCCATTTGCCTCGAAGTGCGAGCACCTCGGCATCTGGGGCCGCTAAGAAGCGGCTAAGCTCATTCCGTACAAGGGATAAGGTCATATCATAGGCCTCAAAGGCACATAACAATGTTGATAGGTGTAAAATTTTTCACTTATTGAGATAATTAACCGCAAATAAGGAAACCCATTTTTCACCTATCGCAATAATATGAAGGAAAAATGGAAAACACCATGAGGGAGATCTCAACCTCGGCCTCAACAAAACCCAAGCTACTTAAACTACAACTAATAATCAAGATTTTAACTCAGCCGATTGAACGAGTTATAAAAGACAAAATATCTTCGAGAGTCAACGACCCTGCGACCAACCTTAATGCTGCTCCCGCTTACTCCACCCACACTGCTCTCGATTCTCACAAAATTCATGACACGGATGATGGGTCAGCACCTCCTGCAACAAGGCTTCCTGACGTAACAACGGATCAACCATCACCTTCTGATTGACATCACAATAACTTAGGCGTTCATACATCTGATCAAGTTCGGATTCGGGGCGGGCCGGGCCGTTGAAGGCTTTCCATTGGCCGCATTGGATACGCTCCTCGCGGTGGTGCTGGTTACTCAGGTGAGATTCGGGATAGGTGTAAACCCACGCATCGACCTTGCTGAGCTGGCCGGGTTGAGCCGGGTCTTCGCAAATCAGCGACATCTTGCGGCGCAG
>PKUE01000174.1 GCA_002869685.1 Desulfuromonas sp. | reverse complement strand
TCCTCGTTGGCGCGCATGTAAAACGCCTTGATCTCCTTGGGGTAATCGGTGACAAACAGCGGGCCATTGACCACCTGTTCGCACAGATAGCGTTCGTGTTCCGATTGCAGGTCCAATCCCCATTCCACCGGAAATTCGAAGTTTTGGCCGCTGTTTTTCAGCTGCTCAATCGCTTCGCTATAGGTCATGGTGCTGAAGGTGGCGTCGGCCAAGGCGGTCAGCTTGTCGAGCAGCCCTTTTTCGATGCGGTCATTGAAAAACTGCAGATCTTCCGCGCAGTGTTCCAGAGCGTATTTGACCAGAAAGCGCAAGAAATCTTCGGCCAGCTGGCAGTCATCGGCCAGATTGGCAAAAGCGATCTCCGGTTCAATCATCCAGAACTCCGACGCGTGGCGGCTGGTGTTGGAGTTTTCAGCGCGAAACGTCGGGCCGAAGGTGTAGATGTCGCTGAATGCTGTGGCAAATAGTTCACCCTGCAACTGGCCGCTGACGGTCAGGCCGGTGCGCGCACCGAAGAAATCCTTTTGCCAGTCGATGTGCCCAGCCGTTTTAGGCGGATTGGCTGGATCAAGGGTGGTGACGCGAAACAGTTCTCCGGCGCCTTCACAGTCGCTGGCGGTGATGATCGGCGTATGCACGTAGAGAAAATCGCGCTGTTGGAAGAACTGATGCACCGCATACGAGAGCGCATTGCGCAGGCGAAACACCGCGCCAAAGGTGTTGGAGCGCGGCCGCAGGTGGGCGATGGTGCGCAGGTATTCAAAGGAGTGACGCTTCTTCTGTAACGGATAGCTCGGGTCGGCGTTGCCAACCACGGTTAACTCTTTAACGTGCAGCTCCCAGCGCTGACCTTTGGCTGGTGAATCAATCAGATTGCCGACCGCCTTGATGCAGGCGCCGGTGCCGATGTGGCTCAGTTCCGCAAAGTTTTCCACCGTGCGATCCGCCACCAGTTGCAGCGAGGCAAAGCAGGAGCCATCGTTAAGCTCGATAAAGCACACCTCTTTACTGGCCCGCAGGGTACGCACCCAGCCGCGCACTTCAACATCCTGTAGCGGGGCATCGGCGGTGAGCAGTTTTTTTAATTTCATGATTTATTCTCCATATCGAATGGCATCATTATAAAACTATGTCTCATCTTTTCACATATCGGCTAACCGATTGATGCCAAAGATTTTTTGATTGGTTTTGTCCTTAAAATGTTTTTGTCTTTTAAATGCTGAATGATAAACTGTTTGAACACCCCAGACACCTGACCGCCGGAGGCATTTATGTCCGACCTCAGCACCTTACGTGATCATGAACCGTTCAGCCATTTGTCCGATGAGTTGTTCGAGCAACTGCGGGCTTGTGCCAGTATAAAAAAATTCCCTCAACACTTCCATGTTTTCAATCAGAATGACCCTTTTAACGGTAATTTATACGTGATCAAAGACGGTCTGGTTGAAATCACGGTCCTGACTCCGGGTGGCGAGGAGATTGTTGTTGATTACCGCCATCCCGGTGGCACCTTCGGTTGTACGCCGTTATTCACCGGCGATCCGTACACCGGTGGCGCACGCACCGTCAAAGCGACGGAATGTTTTTTGTTGCCACAGCCTGTTGTGGTTGAAATTGCTGAAAATGTCCCGCAGTTCATGGCTTATTTTAACCATATGGTTGTTGACCGCGTTCGCCATCTCTACGCCGACATTGTTGCCGAGCATAGCCAGAAGGCGCTGACCCAGATGGAATCCTATCCATTTAAAAAGCGTCTGTCCGAGATCATGAGTGTGCCGGTGTTGCACTGTCGTACTGAGGCCTCGGCGCGTGAAATTGCTGAACTCATGAGCCAACATCAAGTGCGCTCCGTGGTGGTGACAGACGATTGTGGCAGTATGGTCGGCATGGTCACCTGTCGCGACGTGATCGGCAAAGTTCTGGCGATTAAAGGAGCCGATGCCGAGACCATCACGGCTCGTGAATTGATGGCTGAAAATCCCGTGTCCATGTCGCCGCAGACCTACATGTACGAAGCCATGGCCTACATGTCCGGGCATAAGCTCAAGCACCTGCCGATTGTTGACGGTGGCGAACTCGTCGGCATGGTGTCGATGAGCGATCTGCTGCGGTATCGCAGCCAGAAAGCCATGATCATGATCGGCAGTGTCGAAGAAACCGATTCCATCGATGGTCTTGCCGCTATCCATCGCAGTCTGGTGCGGGTGGCGTCGTCGCTGTTGTCCGAGACGCGCAGCGCGCCCGAAGTGATGGAGATTCTGTCCTATATTCATCATGCCCTGATCAAGCGCACCTTTGAGTTGTGCTGGCAGCAGATGATCGATGAAGGCCATACGCCGCCCAACGTGCGTTACTGCTTTTTGATTATGGGCAGTGGCGGTCGTCGTGAAATGCTGCTCGGTCCAGATCAAGATAACGGTTTCATCTTCGAAAACTTCCCCGACTGGCAGCAAAAAGAGGTCGACGATTTCTTTATTCCGCTGTCCAATAAGCTGGTTTATGCATTGGATGAGGTCGGTTATCCTCTGTGTGAAGGCGATGTCATGGTCAGCAACGAGGCCTGGCGCGGCCGCCTCATCGACTGGCGCTCGCGCATCGACGACTGGGCCGCCAACCCCGAGCCGCACAAGGTGCGTTACTCGTCGATCTTCTTCGACTTTACGCCGTTGGTTGGTGATGCCGGATTGGCGCACTCGCTGCAAAGCATTGTTTTTCAGGCGGTGCGAGAATATCCCGGTTTCCTTTACCATGTTATGCAGTTGAACCTCACCCACAAGGTGCCCACCGGCCTGTGGGGGCGTTTTACTGTCGAAAAGAGTGGCGACAACAAAGGTAAGCTGTCCTTGAAGAAGGGCGGGC
The DNA here is from genome assembly GCA_002869685.1 of Desulfuromonas sp. Classification (GTDB taxonomy): domain Bacteria; phylum Desulfobacterota; class Desulfuromonadia; order Desulfuromonadales; family Desulfuromonadaceae; genus Desulfuromonas. The sequence goes on along the minus strand of PKUE01000174.1, from coordinate 3,705 downwards.
TGGTGTATATTGTCGATTGCTTGCGTATGTTTGCGTTGGAACATGAGATTCGCGCGCTGACCACACTTGATCGGCTGCGGCAGTTGACGGAAGAGCACGTGTTTGCCGAAGAGACGGCTGAGCATATCCGGGTGGCGTTTGAGGCGTTGTCGTTCCTGCGTTTGCGTAATGAGATCAGCCTGCTGCAAAACGGTGAACCGGCCAGTAATTATATTGATCCCAATGCTTTGAGTAAGACGGAACAGGATTTGTTGCGTAGTTCGTTTGATGCGGTGAGTAAGTTGCAGAGTGCGACGCGGAGTCATTTTGGTAAGGGATTGTCGTAGTCAGTTCCAAATCTGTTGGACGTAGAAGCAGAGTTTATTGTTTGGTATTTGTGGTCCGGTATCCGGGCCGGACCGCAAGAAACAACATCCTCTCTACGCTAACTTGGTGCCCACATGACGCGGGCTTCCGCGCCCGCACGTCGGGCCTCTTTTACGTCGACAAAAGTGGCGCAAAATCGACTCCCGGTCTTCGCGCTCTTCGAGTCCCCTCTCTCCAGTCTCTTACGCCGTGATATCGGCAAAAACTCGGCCTGTTTGCAACAGTCCTCAAACAGTTTGCCGAAAATCATCACGGCGACGTTCCTTCCGTTCGGCGCTGCAGTACGGGAGGGCATGGCTGCTTTTTTCGATGAGTGGTATTATTTACAAGTTATACGTTTGCAGCCTGAGTGCTATTTGTAGAAAAGGTCCTCGATGATTTCATCACTGAGAAAACGCTGGCGTCAGGAAAACGAGCTTCGTGCTCGTGATGTGGCCGACTGCGCCACGTTCTTCTTTTACGGCAGCCTGATGGAGCGCTTCAGCAACTTTAACCGCTACATCAAGAAGCGCGTCAGCACCATCCGTATCGGCTACTGCCGTGGCTATCTCTACAATCTTCCTCTCGGTTTTCCCGGCCTTATCGTGCCGGAAGATCCCTGTTCCACCTTGGTAGCCGGTGAGCTGATGACCTTTGATGATCCGCTCAAGGTGATCAAAGTGCTCGACCGGCTCGAAGATTATCTCCCCACCCGCGAACATCGCAGTATCTACCTGCGCCGCAAGATGTCTCTGATCTGTGAAGACCCGGCCCAACCCGGCCAGCTCAGCAAGGTCGATGCCTGGGGGTACACCTATCCCGAATCTCACCTGAGTAACCAGCACCACCGCGAGGTGCGTATCCAATGCGGCCAATGGAAAGCCTTCAACGGCCCGGCCCGCCCCGAATCCGAACTTGATCAGATGTATGAACGCCTCAGTTATTGCGATGTCAATCAGAAGGTGATGGTTGATCCGTTGCTGCGTGAGGAAGCTTTGCTGCAGGAGGTGTTGACCCACCATCCGTGTCATGAGTTTTGTGAGAATCGTGAGCAGTGTGGGTGGAGTAAGCGGGGGTAGGATTAAGGTTTCAAAACCAAGATTCTGATAAAATTTCTCTCTAGCTGCAATGAAAAATCTGTCTCTTTTTCCTGCACATGTACCGCTGCGAGTCTTTTTTTATAAACATTAGAACCCTACCATTTCTTTACCTCACCCACTATAATGCCCAGCGCATTTCAGTTAGCTGTGGTAAACTCCATCTAGGAAAGGGAACTTATGCAATCTTATGAAATCGCGTCCGAAGAGGACGCTTGGTCTACACTTGAACAAGTTTTAAGCGACATTGAAGCACAACACCCAATAGAACTAACGTTTAATAACTGGCCGACAATCGACCTGAAATTCAAAGGGGAACCTTTCAGCAGTTCCCTCACCAGTTCCACAATGGAAGGACTGGTTGAATTTCAAAAGCTCATCAACCGCAGCTATGCTCAAATGCGCTACGGAGGTAACAGTCGTGCTACCAATGACGACAAAAAAGAGCTTGAGATTATATATAAAGTGTCAGAGGGAAGTTCTGATGTTACCGTCGACTTCTCAGCCGCCGCACTCAAGATGGCAGAAGGACTCGTTACCAAAATGAGCGGAACAGAAATGGTTGTCACTATTCTTGGCTTGGGAATAATTGGCGCAACGGCCTATAGCTTCAACAAATACGTTGAAAAGCAAAAACAAGGTGACTTAACTGATACTGCAAAAGAACTGGCAAGTGCCATGGCCGCTCAAAGTCAGGAAGAAACAAAACGAACCGAAATTTTAGCCAATGCGATCAAATCTCAGCCATTCTTACAAACAGTGCAAGAAGAGGCTGAAGAAACCTACAACAAGGTTCTGCGCGGGTCCCAAGGGGCAACTTCTTTAACCATTGGTACCACCGAGCTCAGTCAAGGTGATATTAAGAACATCGTCCGGACTCCACGCTCAAAATCAATTGAAGTCCAACTAAACGGCAATTATCGTGTTGAGAAACTCGACAATACCCAGGAAAGCGAATTCATATTTTTCATATCAGATGAGTCCAGCGAAAAAGGGTTTAACGCCAAGCTCGAAGATAAATTTTTACTCCGTAAAGAGGAGAGTAAAACAATCTTGGCCGAGGCGATCCTTGGTAGGACCCCCGTCTATTTGAAAGTTAACGCCAAAGAGCTGCGTGACCAAATTGTTAGCGCAACTATCGTCGGTGTCGAAAAGCCCCATCAAGACGACCAGCTATAAATAAAAAAGGCGCTCAGGAATCAACCTGAGCGCCTTAAATCGTGTGAGTAAAAAAAGGGGTCTACCATCAGAATTAGCAGATGGTGGGGTTCCCCTAGTTCGGTTAAACTTATCTCTGACGGGGGTATGGCTCAAAGACGGAATTCCAGGGAATTCCAGGGACAGTATACTTAGGGAATTCCGGGGACAGTATACTTATCTTTGACAACCGATCTTTACTTGTTATCCTCTCTTTATGGCCAGAATCGCACGCGTAGTAGCTCCGGGCTACCCTCATCACATCACCCAGCGAGGTAATCGTCGCCAGAAAACATTTTTTTGTGAAGATGATTATCGAGCGTATATCAAACTCATGTCGGAATCTCTCAACAAACATCAGGTTGAGATATGGGCTTGGTGTTTGATGCCCAATCATGTCCACCTGATCGCTGTGCCTCAAACGGAAGAAGGATTAGCGCGAGCGATTGGTGAAGCTCACCGTCGCTATACGCGTCGCATCAACTTTCGCGAGAACTGGCGGGGGCATTTATGGCAGGAACGATTTGCTTCTTTTCCTATGGATGAGAGCCACCTGTTGGCTGCTGTGCGTTACGTTGAAATGAACCCCGTGACGGCAAATATGGTTGAACGGCCAGAAGACTACCTTTGGAGCAGTGCTCGTGCACACCTTGCAGGGCAAGATGATGATTTAGTCAAGGTCCAGCCACTGCTTGAAATGGTCGGTAACTGGCATAATTTTCTTTCTCCTCTATCCGATCAGGATCGGGAATTGATGCAGAAACACGAAAGAACAGGGCGGCCACTCGGTAAAGCGTCTTTTGTTGATCATCTGGAACAAGAGACTGGTCGGATGCTTCGGCCAAAAAAGCGTGGGCCAAAGAAGCAGGAAACCGAGAGTTAAATATACTGTCCCCAGAATTGTCCTGTCCCCAGAATTCTCCAAGGGGTCGTTAGATTCAACTTCAAAGCGCACCACTTAAGCTAGGCATGGATTATTGTAATTATTATCGGCAGTATCATTTTGATGAAAAAACTACAGGTAAGTTCATATAGCCATGCAAAATCAGCCGACGCTAAAAGGTGC
>PKUE01000100.1 GCA_002869685.1 Desulfuromonas sp. | reverse complement strand
GCCCATCTGGAAAAGATGGAATGTGTCAGTTGCCATGCTGCCTGGGCGGCTCAGGAATATGCGACCTTTTATATTGAAACGATCAACAGCAGTAATCGCAACTATTTCAGGGTGAAACCTTCTGGCAACGAGCGTTACGTGAAAAGCAGTTACCTCAAACGTCAGGATCTGCCTCCGCTGGGAGTTAATGAACACGGGCGGGTTGCCCCGATCCGTCCCCAGTTTCAGGCGTATTTTAGCAAGATTGTCGACAACCAGGCCGAAGGGGAAGAGAATCGGCGCCTGGCCAGTGAGTGGAAGGTTTTCACGCCCCATACCATTCGGCGTGGAACGGCTATGTGCAATCAGTGTCACGGTAATGCACGGCGTTTTATCCTTGAACCGCTGGAAAAACGAATTTACCGCCCGGATCGTGACGGGCTTGGACTGGAGAGTTTCTGGCGCGCTGACGGTCAACGGGTTGTTAATGGCAGCTTTCTGAGCCCGGAGCGGTTTGATCGTATGTCCCGGAAAACTCCGGAATATTCGCGAGGCTATGTGGAAAAATGGCAGGATTTTCTCAAAAAAGACGCCGCTTCATCCAGACAGTAATCGTATCGGCACTTTCCGGTTGGGGGCTGGTCAAATTCTTTTCCTCGGCACCTCCGCAAGAAAGTCTGCTGGCGACTGTTGAAGATCAGCGTATCCCGGAACGGGGGGCGCTGGTGTTTCGGCAACAGCGTTTTGCCTTGATTCGAGAACGCGGTCAGGTGTACGCCCTGAGTTTGGTGTGTACCCATTTGGGCTGTACTCTGTCGGTGACGTCACGCGAGTTGAGTTGTCCATGCCATGGCAGTACCTTTGATCGCCAGGGGCAGGTGACACGCGGTCCTGCTGACCGTCCTCTGCCTCATTTGCGTCTGGTGCGGCAGGATGATTTATGGCTGGTCTACGGTTAAGTCGGTTGCTTGTGTATGTAAAGGATGGTGCTTGTGTTTAACGATTTTATCCGTCACCTGTTCCCCCGCATGGTTCTCAAGGAGAATCTGAAAATCAGCTATACGTTTTGCCTGGGGGGGATGGCATTTACCCTGTTTCTGGTGCTTGCCATCAGTGGCTTGCTCCTGGCGATGTACTATCAACCGCATTCAGAGCATGCCTATGGGTCTATCCTCTACATTGAGGAGCAGGTCTTTGCCGGGCATTTTCTCCACAGTTTGCATCGAACCGCTTCCAATCTGTATCTGATGCTGATTTTTCTCCATACTGTGCGGGTGCTGTTGACAGGCGCCTACCGGCCACCACGGCAAATGAACTGGCTGATCGGTTTCCTTCTTTTGTGTCTGGCGCTGTTCTCCGGTTATACCGGTTATCTGCTGCCCATGGATCAGCTGGCCCTGTGGGCGACACAAACCGGGATGGAACTAGTGCGTATCCTGCCTTTGGGGGAATGGCTCTACCGTTTTATGGTGCCCGATGCTGTTGGCGAGCCGTTGTCGTTACTGCGTTTTTATATGTTGCATGTCGTGGTGCTGCCCATGCTGACCGTGGCGTTGTGTGCCTTGCATTTTTACAAAATCCGTAAACAAAAAGGAGCTTTGCCCTACCTGTGAAGAATTTTGTCAAAAGCGACCCGACGTTTTTTCGTCTCATCAAGGGGGCCATGGCGGCAACATTACTGGCAACAATCGTGTTTGCGGCATTGTTTCCGGCACCACTACTTGGACCGGCCGACGTGTCGCGTGTGCCGAATCCTTCCCGTGCGGCCTGGTTTCTGATTTGGATGCAGGAAGTGGTCAGCTATTCAAAATACGCCATCTATGGTGTTGTCGTCCTTGGCGGACTGTTTTGCGTGCTGCCGTGGTTGCCGGGGACACCGACAGCCAAACGGGCGCAGTGGTGGGCAGGGGAACAACGGTGGGTGAATTGGTTGACGGTGGTCAGTTGTGTCGTGATTTGTGTCCTTACTCTTGTTGCATTGTATTTCCGGGGTGAAAATTGGTCGTTCGTATTGCCTTTCTGATCCTGCTGTTTGCAGGCTTGACCGGGACGGCGGTTGGTGGCGAACTTAATAGCTGCCTGGGGTGTCACGGGCGTGCGGTGCTTACCCATACTTTTGTCGATGACAGCTCCATAGCCCTGACGGATTGTGTTGCCTGCCATCGTGGTAATGCCGCGACACGTCGCAAGGACCTGGCCCATTTTCGCTTGATCGAGGGGCGTTATTGCTGGTACCGGTTTGCCGATTCCGCCGTTGTGAAACAGGCAACTATGAAGGTGAATCTCTTTGCCTGTCGGCGCTGTCATCGTCAGGCGAAACAGGGCAATGCGCTGGCTGTTGATCTCGATCACCTCTATGGACGACGTTCGATCTCGGAACTGGATGATGCGTTGACCCAGCCCGCCTATTATATGCCGGATTTTCAGTTTAGCCGTGAGGATCGCGACCTTGTCATTCTGGCATTGCTGGCGGGTGGCGTGGATCAGGATGTTGCTGAGCAGCAGGATGTCTCGATCGTCCATTTTGAAGAGGCGGATGCCGAACCGCGCCCGTTTGAGAAGCACTGTGGTTCGTGTCACCGGGTTCTGACCGCCCATGCCGGTGGGCTGGGGCAGGCGACGGTTGCTCCGAACCTTTCCGGATTGCTGACCCCCTTTTATCCGCAGAATTTTAAGGAGCAGCAGGCGTGGGATGCTGATGGCCTGAGCCGCTGGATTAAAAATCCCCGCCAGATCCGGCCTTTGTCGCCAATGCCTCCGCTTAATTTAGACGATCAGCAGATTCGAGAACTGATCGATAACTCATGGCCTGTTTCCCAGGGAGAACCGCACTGATGAGTAAAGTGAGCCGTTATTTGTTTGCAGTGTTCTGCATGGTGTTGGTGACTGCGTGCAGCCACTTGCATGTGGACCTTGATTCCAGCTGGCGTGTATCTGCTGATGCGCATGTCGATGTCGTTGTTGAACAGCCCCCGGCGGAGATTGCTGTAACTCAGGTCTCCGAAGCCATTTACCAGCTGGGCTGGCAACCGGCCTCAGCCGGTCATAACGCCGACATCCAAGTGTTGTGCCGCTGGCAACGGGTGATTGATCTCAATGCGGACAGTGAACCCATCAAGACCGTGAAGAGTTTTCACGCCAAAGTGATCAATGCCGAAAATGGCCAATTACTGGGTGTCGCCGATTATTTTTATGGAACAGGTGAAATTGATTTGTGGTCTGGAGTCGAATCCACGTTGTACGAGCTGTATTCCCGTATTACAACAACGGCAAAGGTGCCACCAGCGGCTCCCGCTCAAATTGCTACGGCCCCTGTTGTCCCCGATACCGTTGTCACCCCGAGTGTCGACGAGACAGTGATGGTAAATGATCCTTCCAGCGAGGGCCAAGAGATTGTCGTCCCCATTACTGCTCCTGTGAACGTCTCTGTCCCGCCTGCCGTCTCCGCACCATCTTTGCCCGCTGAGCCTGTAGTTGATCCTATGCCAACGGCTAATGCGGTGATTCCTGTTGTTGAGCAACATCTTGACAGCGGGAAGGAGCAGGCCCCTTCCGCTGTCGTGGTGTCTTCCCCTGCAATTGTAAGGCAGCCGGAAATACAGGGGACAACCGTAGACGACGTGGAACCGCAGTCTATGGAAACGTCGCCTTGGGTTCCCCGCTTTCAAGGGTTGGGGCTGGAAAACTGGGGCGAGGACGAACCGTTATCTGATTAATCCAGACTGGAACGGTTTGGCCACTTAGATGGTCTTTTCTAATAAACGGGCACGCTCTAATCATTGGGCGTGCCTTTTTTTGACGATTAATATACTATAAATTCCTGCTGGAACCGCATGGGGGGAATGTAATGAAATGTTATGGGGCACATCGCCTGTACAGCTTGAGTGTCGATTTTATCCTCTTGCCCATTCTGGGGGCTCTCCTGCTCAGTTTCCTGTCCGTTTTCCAGAAAATATATATCGGTGCTTACCTGTGGCGTGTTGAAGCTTATCTCTTTCCCGCCTTTTACGGCAGTATCGCCGGTGGTCTGGTCGGCGTCTGGTCGGGGCGTTTGCGCAAGGCATTGAAACGCCAGGTGAAACTCCAGAAACATTACCTTGATCTCTTTGAAAATGCCTCCGATCTGATCCAGTCTGTTACCCTTGATGGCTCAATTCTCTATGTCAACCGTGCCTGGAAAGAAACGCTCGGTTATCGCGATGACGAGGTGGCTCAACTCAATGTTTTCGATATTCTTGCTCCCGCAGATCGCGATGGCTGTCGCCAGCGAATCGAAATGTTGATTCAAGGTGAAGAACTCAGTCCGATAGAAGTTTCTTTTCAATGTAAAAATGGCAGTGCTGTTTTACTGGAAGGGAATATCAGCCTGCGCTACGAGGATAATCGACCTCATAGTGTTCGGGGTATTTTCCGCAATATTTCTGAACGCAAACAAGCTGAATTGAAAATTCATCAACTGGCCTATTACGATACGTTGACCGGGTTACCCAACCGTATCCTGTTGCAGGACCGTTTGATTCATGCCATTGCCGATGCCCGTCGCTTCTCCCATTTTCTGGCGGTAATGTTCATCGATCTCGACCAGTTTAAAAAGGTGAATGATACTTTGGGGCATTCTGTAGGGGATCTCTTACTCAAAGATGCGGCGCGACGCTTACGGATCTGCCTGCGGGAAAATGATACTGCGGCGCGCCTTGGTGGCGATGAGTTTATCGTCATTCTTTCCGGGTTTAAACAACTCAGTAATGTTCCTCATATTGCCCAAAAAATCCTCGACGCACTATCCCAGCCATATCTGGTGGCGGATCGGGAGCTGGTGATCAGTGCCAGTATCGGTATCTCAGTGTATCCACAAGATGGCGAGAATGCTGAAATTCTCATGCGCAATGCCGATATGGCCATGTATGCTGCAAAATATGAGCGAGGGAATGGCTACTGTTTCTTTTCCGAAGAGATGAATCGTAATGCGACCCGTCAGTTGGAGCTCGAAGAGCAATTACGGCATGCTTTGATTGAGAATCAGTTTGAAGTGTATTACCAGCCGCAGATTGATTGGGGCACTCAGACTGTTACCGGAGTAGAAGCTCTCGTGCGGTGGAACCAAAAGCAAGGAGGAATGATTACCCCTGAGGTGTTTATTCCCGTTGTTGAAGAAACCGGACAGATTGTTGCCTTGGGGGAGTGGGTATTGCGTCGGGCCTGTCAGCAGGTTGGCGATATGCAGAGGGCGCTGTCAACCCCCTTGCGTCTGTCGGTCAATCTCTCCGGGCGGCAGTTTGACGATAGTCTCCTGGTGAACAAGGTGGAAAAAGCATTGCGGGAGACCAATTTCCCGCCAGAATTGCTGGAGTTGGAAATTACTGAAAGTATTCTGATGGAAAATGCCGACTCCGCTCGGGACACCCTTCAGAAACTTAATGCATTAGGGATAAAACTGGCCATTGATGATTTTGGCACCGGCTATTCATCACTGAATTATCTCAATACGTTTCCGCTTGATCGGCTGAAAATTGATAAATCGTTTCTGGTCGATGTCATGCATGATGATAATCATGCGGCTATTGTTGCTACAATCATTTCTATGGCAGATACTTTGGATCTCAGTGTGATTGCCGAGGGAGTCGAGACGATGGAGCAGGTGAGCTTTTTGAGTGATCTTGGTTGTAAGGCGATGCAGGGCTTCTTGTTCTCCGGGCCTGTGCCGCAGAAGGAGTTATGTGCTCTGTTGAGAACAGGAGCGCCCTTTCGGTCATAGTCGCCCGGGTCCAACTTTCCGTGATTTATTAACCATGCTAACACGGTTGAGCGACACCGGATGGCATAGATCCTCTGGACCCGCTTGTAGGACATATCGCCTTTTTCTACGGCATCAACACCCTGCAATTTAAAGCTCATTGTGTAATCTCGTTGAGTCTGCCGACTCCGCTTGCTTTCTACTTTGTCCATAAATAAGTCTCCAAGGTGTAAACCTATTTCAGGACGGGACAATAAAAATAAAAAAGCCAAGGCAATAAATGCCTTGGCTTTTTTGTTGTGCTTAGTGCGTATTTTCGACCTACAGTGCGTCGATAATGGCGTTCAAGGTCGCACTAGGACGCATTGCCGCACTTGTTTTTGCAAAATCCGGCTTGAAGTAGCCACCAATGTCAACCGGTGAACCTTGAGCAGCCAGAAGCTCCTCATTGATCTTGGCTTCATTGGCCTCGAGATCAGCGGCAACTTTCGTGAACTTGGCTTTGAGCTCGGCGTTTTTGTCTTGAGCAGCCAGAGCTTTGGCCCAGTACAGTGCAATGTAGAAGCTGCTGCCGCGGTTATCAATCTCATTGACCTTACGGGAAGGCGCTTTTTCATTGAGCAGATAATCCGTAACGGCTGCATCCAGTGCATCGGCAAACAGCTGCGCGGTTTCGTTGCCGGTAGAGTTGGCAATGTGCTCCAAAGACGGAACCAGAGCGCAGTACTCGCCCAGCGAGTCCCAACGCAGGTGACCCTCTTTGAGGAACTGCTCAACATGCTTAGGAGCAGAACCGCCGGCACCTGTTTCGAACACGCCGCCACCTTGCAGCAGCGGTACGATAGACAGCATGCGGGCACTGGTGCCGAGTTCCAGAATCGGGAACAGGTCGGTGAGGTAGTCACGCAGGGCGTTACCGGTGCAGGTAACGGTATCTTCGCCACGACGGCTGCGATCACAGGCCAGCTGCATGGCATCATCAGGAGTCATGATGCGGATATCAAGACCCGTGGTGTCGTGGTCCTTGAGGTAGGTTTCAACTTTTGCGATAAGTTGCGCATCGTGGCCACGCTTGGGATCCAGCCAGAATACAGTCGGTACGCCGGTTGCTTTAGCGCGAGATACCGCCAGTTTAACCCAGTCACGAATCGACTCGTCTTTGGTCTGGCAAGAACGGAAGACATCGCCAGCTTCGAGCGTCTGCTCAAGCAATACGCTGCCGGTTGCATCATCAATAACCTGAATCTTCCCGTCGCCAGGAGAGTAGAAGGTTTTGTCGTGAGAGCCGTACTCTTCGGCTTTCTTCGCCATGAGACCAACGTTGGAAACCGCACCCATGGTGGCGGGGTCGAATTGACCATTTTTCTGGCAATCTTCGATCACGGTTTGGTAGATCGTGGCGTAGCAGCGATCAGGGATCATGGCAATAGTGTCCTGCAGTTCGTCTTGCAGGTTCCACATGCGGCCGCCATCACGAACAACGACTGGCATTGAAGCATCGATGATGACATCGTTGGGGGCATGCAGGTTGGTGATGCCACGACGGGAGTCAACCATGGCCAGGGCCGGACGATCTTTGTAGACGTCCATAATGGCGGCTTCAATCTCTTCACGTTGCGCATCCGGAAGACGCTTGAGCTTGGCATAAACATCGCCCAGACCGTTGCTGACGTTAACACCGATCTCTTCAAACACGGAACCGTATTTCTCGAAGACATCTTTGTAGAAGACTTTGACGCACTGACCGAAGATATACGGGTCAGAGATCTTCATCATGGTTGCCTTCATGTGCAGAGACAACAACACGCCATCTTTTTTAGCTTCTTCAATCTGTTGAGCAAAAAACTCACGGACTGCCGCCATGCTCATGGAAGAAGAATCAACAACTTCACCAGCCAGTACCGGAAGGTTGGCTTTCAGAACCTGCTCACTGCCATCGTTGCCGACAAACTTGTAAGTAAGTGTGGTGTCTTTGTCGAGGGTAACCGAATTTTCACTGGCATAAAAGTCGTTAGCGTTCATGTGCGCTACACGAGTTTTGGAATCAGCAGGCCAGTCTTTCATCATGCGATGAGGATTCTTCTGGGCGAATTTTTTAACGGATGCGGCGGAACGACGGTCAGAGTTACCTTCACGCAGTACCGGGTTTACCGCACTGCCCAGGCACTTGGAGTAGCGCGCCTGCAGTTCTTTTTCTTCAGCAGTCTTAGGCTCTTCAGGGTAGTCAGGTACATCATAGCCTTTTTCCTGCAGTTCCTTAATGGCTGCCTGCAGCTGAGGGATAGAAGCACTGATGTTCGGCAGCTTAATGATGTTCGCTGAAGGGTCTTGAGTCAATTCACCCAGTTGTGCCAGATAGTCAGCAACTTTTTGCTCATCTTTCAGCTTCTCAGGGAAATTAGCAAGAATACGCCCTGAAAGGGAGATGTCGCGGGTTTCAACATCAACACCAGACCCTTTGAGGAATTTTTGTACGATAGGCAGCAATGCGTAAGTCGCTAATGCCGGTGCTTCATCAATTTCTGACCAGATAATCGTGGACATGTTCTCTCCTTAGTGGTGATTTCAGTAACGCTCAACCTCGAGTGCGTGTCGAGTCATAGCCTTGGCTCACCGAGAATAAAACATGGTCGGATGAGAGCTATGTAAGCACCGCTGAAAAAAAATACGCGGCGCTGTGAGATGAGGCGTTGGTGAGTGTGCAAGGACAGGCAGGTTTCATGAGGAGCCAAAGCGTGGTGCCGTCAAACATCCCAGAAGCCTGACATGTCCAGCAAGTGTTCCATGGTTTTATGTTAAAACGGCCCGGAGGACGAATCCTCCGGGCGGGTAGTACGTGTGGTCATTGGCGCGGTGATTAAACCGTCCAGGTGTGACCTTCTTGCATGACTTGGTCAACCGTGCGACCACGCTTGGCTTTAACGGCAGCAACCTGCTCGTAAACCATGTCGTCGTAGGTCTTTTTGCTATCATCAGCGTAGATGATGCCCAGAGCCAGAGGCAGGCCACCGTCAGGGCGCATTGCGGTCAGCAGGGCAGCCACTTCAGCGTTCTTCTCGTCGTGAACCAGGATGTCGGATTCAGCAACGTCAGCTACTTTGGCAGCTTTGATCTTGAAGCCGTCCTGAACCAGGCAGTACTGGTTTTCGGTGCCGAAGATCATTTTCTCACCATCCTTGAGGATGATGAAGTAGTCAGCGCCGGTATCCTTGTCTGTCAGTTGCTGATGGGCGCCATCGTTGTAGATGATGCAGTTGGCAAAGATTTCCATCATGCTGAAGCCATGGTGCTTAGCACCACGAACGCAGATTTCTTCAGACAGTTTCATCTGAGCATCCAGACCACGAGCAACAAATGTAGCCCCCAGGCCCATTGCCACCTTCAGAGGAGTCATCGGGTAGTCGATAACACCGTAAGGAGTGGTTTTGGAGATCTGGCCCATCTCCGAAGTCGGAGAATACTGACCTTTGGTCAGGCCGTAGATCTTGTTGTTGATCATGACGTAATTCAGGTTGATGTTACGACGAATTGCGTGCATGAAGTGGTTACCACCGATTGCGGTAGAGTCACCGTCACCGGAAATGACCCAAACGTCAAGCTTGGGGTTACCAACTTTAACACCGGAAGCAATGGCTGCGGCACGACCGTGAATGGTGTGCAGACCGTAAGTTTCCATGTAGTAAGGGAAACGGCTGGAGCAACCGATACCGGAAACGATAGCCACCTCGTCGCGGGGCTTGCCAGCAGCAACCATGCCAGCGCGGACAGCGTTCATGATGGCGTAGTCACCACAACCCGGGCACCACTTAACCTCAGCAGCGGAGGCGAAATCTTTTTTAGTCAGTTCTGCCATGATTTATTCTCCTAACATTTCGTTGACTTTGTCGATAACCTCGAACTCGCGGAACGGGTCGCCCTGAACCTTGGAGAGAGATTGTACGTCAACCAGGAACTTGGCGCGCAGCAGCAGGCTCAGTTGGCCCATGTTGAGCTCAGGTGCCAGAACCTTGTCAAAGCGGCTGATGATGTCGCCCAGGTTCGGCGGGAACGGCCATACCCAACGCAGGTTTACACCGGAAACCGGCTTGCCATCCGCGATGAGACGATCAACAGCGCCTTTAACCGCACCATAAGTACCACCCCAGCTGATAACCAGAACTTTACCGGAATCAGCACCGTTGATTTCTGCCTCAGGCAGAACCGCGGCCAGATTGTCAACTTTGGCTTTACGGATTTCGGTCATCTTCTGGTGGTTCATCGGGTCATGGCTAACAGCGCCAGACTCGTTTTTCTCCAGGGAGCCGATACGGTGCTGGCAGCCTTTAGTGCCGGGGATCGCCCAGTCACGTGCCAGTGTCTCGGGATCACGCTTGTAAGACATGTAGGTCTCACCAGGATGATCTTCCGGCTTCCACAGGTTGACGTAAGGAGTGAGGTCTTCGAGCTCATCCAGAGTCGGTACTTTCCACGGGCAGCTGCCTTGGCCGATGTAACCGTCGGTCAGGACGATAACCGGAGTGCGGTATTTCAAAGCAATTTTAGCGCCTTGGAAGGTTGCATCAAAGCAGTCAGCCGGGCTGTTGGCAGCGATGATCGGCATGTAGCTGTCACCGTTGCGGCCGAACATGGCCTGCAGCAGGTCAGATTGCTCGGTTTTGGTCGGCAGACCAGTACAAGGACCGCCACGCTGAACGTTAACGATAACCAAAGGCAGTTCCAGGATCAGAGCCAGACCGGCAGCTTCAGTTTTCAGAGCCAGACCCGGGCCGGAAGTCGTGGTGAATGCCAGGTTGCCAGCGTAGGCAGCACCGATGGCGCAGCAGATACCGGCAATTTCGTCTTCCATCTGCATGGTGACGAGATCGAGGTCTTTGAATTCTGATGCGTAGTGCAGCAGGTCGGTTGCCGGGGTGATCGGGTAAGAACCGATGAACGGTTGCAGACCGGATTTGGCACCGGCAGCGGCAATAGCCAAAGCAGAAGCGTCATTACCGGTGATGTTACGGTACAGACCTTTTTCGATCTGAGCAGCACCAAGGTCATAGCGCTCTTGGAACATGATGGTGGTTTCACCATAGTTCAGACCCGCTTTAAATGCCTTGGTATTTGCTTCAGCAATTTGCAGTTTAGGTTTCTTGGCGTTGGGACCGAATTTTTCCTGGATGAAATCGAGAACCAGCTGAGGTGTTTTGTTGAACAGCCAGCACAGGACGCCCATGGTGAAGAAGTTCTTGCAGCGGTCTTTAGCAGCGTTAGGCATGTCCATGTCAGCCAGTGCTTCGCGCACCAAGGTGAACATGGGGATGGCTTTAACGTCGTAGCCGTCAAGAGACTTGTCTTCGAGAGGGTTGCTCTCATAACCAACTTTTGCCAGCGCTTTCTCGGTGAAAGAGTCGGAGTTGGTGATGATCATGCCACCCGGCTTGACGAATTTGGCACTGTGCTTAACCGCAGCAGGGTTAAACGCGACCAGAACGTCAGGAGCGTCACCCGCGGTATAGATCTTGTGATCGCCCAAGCACATCTGGAAACCGGAAACACCCGCGATGGTACCGGTCGGGGCACGGATTTCTGATGGATAGTCAGGAAGGGAGTTAACATCGTTACCGTCCAAAGCTGCCAGGGCGGTAAGCTGATTACCGATGAGCTGCATGCCGTCACCGGAGTCACCGGTGAATTTCACGACAATTTGCTCAGCACTCGTGAGTTTTGCGTTCTCTGCCATACTGTCTCCTGTGTAAAAAGAGATGTTTTAAGAAATTATGCTGCGCTTACAGCAATCAAACATCGTCATTTGCTCGTCGCAAATTGTATACACCAATTGTATACAATATGCAATATACAATGTGCAAGCACAGAGATGCGTAAGATGAAATAAAATATCACATCCGTTGAGTTTGGCTAAAACAGTGTTAGGGAGTGTAAAAAAGGAGAGGGTTTTTTTAAAAAGTCCTTATGCTCTCAGACACTGACAAAGCAACAAGGGCAATGTCGCCATTGCCCTTGTTGGGTTGAGTCAACTATGGATTGTACTGATTAGCTGTTCAGGATGTCTGCCATGTCGGGCAGGATGCTGGGCAGTTCATCAATGAGGCCCTTAACTGCTGCAACAGAGTTGTCGAACAGGGCTTGCTCTTCTGCATCCAGTTCAAATTCCATGATGCCTTCAACGCCGGCAGCGCCCAGGATACAAGGAACGCCAACATAGTAGTTGTCAACACCGAACTCACCTTTAAGCAGGGCGCAGGTGGGCAGAACGCGCTTCTGGTCGCGCAGGATAGCTTCGGCCATGGCGATAGCTGAAGAAGCCGGGCTGTAGAATGCAGAACCATTGCCGAGCAGCTTAACAACTTCACCGCCAGCAGCTTTGGTACGCTCTACCATAGCAGTCATGACTTCTTGAGCTTTAGCTTCGTTGCCGTACTTGCGGATCAGTTGCTCCATGACCGGAACACCGTTGACGTTGGCGTAACGTACGATAGGAACCATAGTGTCGCCGTGGCCGCCGAGAACCATTGCATTGACGTCGCGGACAGAAACACCCAGTTCCCAAGCGATGAAGGAGCAGAAACGGTTGGAGTCGAGAACGCCAGCTTGGCCCATAACGCGCTCAGGCGGGAAGCCGGTAACCTTTTGACACAGGGTGACCATAGCGTCCAGAGGGTTGGAGATGATGATAACGAAAGCCTCAGGAGCGTACTCTTTGATGCCTTCGGAAACCTGCTTCATGATTTTGGCGTTAACGCCCAGCAGGTCGTCGCGGCTCATGCCCGGTTTGCGGGGCAGGCCAGCGGTAACGATAACAACGTTGGAACCGGCGATGTCAGCGTAGCTGTTGGTGCCTTTGAGGTCTACGTCGAATTGGTCAACGCGTGCTACTTCAGCGATGTCCAGCATTTTGCCTTGAGGCATGCCTTCAACGATGTCAAACAGAACAACGTCGCCCAGCTCGCGCAGTGCGCAGAGTTGTGCCAGTACGCCACCAATTTGACCACCACCGATCAACGAAATCTTAGCTCGTGCCATGTGTCTCTCCTCCAAATCAATAAATGAATAAAACCCGAAGCGGCACATGTCGCCTCGGAACGGGGTAACGCGTGCCCGAACGCAGCGGAAAACATCGGTTTTCAGCAGGTTGCGAGCGGCTCCATAAAACTAGTCGGAGTGTATACTACAAGCGACGTATACAGTATGCAAAACCCTGAAAGCTGTCAAGAAAAATTACCATAGCTTTTTCAGGCTGCAAGGGGAAAAGTTGTTGTCCTATGGGAGAAAAATCCCGGACTGTCTGGCCGTCTCCCGAGCGGATTCCAACTCTTCCGCACTGTGGTTGCGTGGGATACTCAGGGTCTGGCCGGGAAAGATCTGTTGCGGGTCTTTGATCTGGTCGCGATTGGCACGGTAAATCAAGGGCCACAGCAACCCTTCGCCATAGATCATCGGGCGTGCGGCAATGGCGTAGAGATTCTCACCTGTTCCAACGCGATACTCGGAAACCAGCACTGTTTTGGTTGACACGTTGTTTGTTGTAGTCGCCACTGTCGTTTCAGCCGGTTGTGGTGGCGCCGGTGCTTGAACCACAAGCTTTTCCTGCGGGTGCTCGAGTTGTGCTTTGAGTGTATCAAGACGCGGCTGCGCGGTCAGAGCTTCACATTGTTGCTGATACTGTCGCTGGGTTTCCCGCTGAGTGCGTGCAGAGCTTTTAGCCGAGATGGCCAGTTGAGTGGCGTTTTGCAGCGATAGGACCGCTTGGTCCTGCTGGCCGTTGTCGAGGAGGCGTTCGGCCTGCTCAAGAGCGGAGATGGCCTGATTCAGTTCTGTCGGTGCATAGCTTTGTGCACCTTCGTTACGGGCACTGTCGATTGCCTGACGGGCAATGGGCAGTTCTATTGGCGGACTTGTTGCGCAGCCGGCCATTAGGCCGACTGCACACAACAACACAACAATAGGTCGAAAAGATAAGCTCATCGAGCGTCCTTATTCGCCAGCGGTTGTGTCCGTTTCATGGTGAAGTGTAACGGGCCGCTGGCGAAAATAGAATTTCCATCGTGCTGACACCGGTTGCTGCCGGGACGGCTTGTGTCGGGTGATGCATGGTTCGCGTCTCGGTGTCACAGGTGCCGGTTAACTGAAGCTCCTCGCCAGGCTATTCCTTTTTGCGGATGCGCAGGCGGATCGAGAGCTCCTGAAGCTGTTTGTCGTCAACCTCACCCGGTGCACCTGACAGCAGGCAGGTGGCCTTCTGGGTTTTCGGGAAGGCGATGACATCACGGATCGAGTCGGACCCGGTCAGGATCATGACCAGGCGATCAAGGCCGAAGGCCAGTCCACCATGAGGAGGCGCGCCGTATTCCAAGGCATCGAGGAGGAAGCCAAATTTTTCTTGTGCTTCTTCGTCACCAATGCCGAGCAGGTTGAACATTTTGCTCTGGATTGATTGGTCGTGGATACGAATGCTGCCGCCGCCAATTTCTGAACCGTTGAGAACCAGGTCGTATGCCTTGGCACAGGCTTTGCCCGGATCTGTATCGAGCAGAGCCAGATCCTCATCGCGCGGCGCGGTAAAGGGATGGTGCACTGCAACGTGACGTTTGGCTTCACCGTCCCATTCAAGCAGCGGGAAGTCGGTGATCCAGACAAATTGGTAATCGTCTTTTTTGGCCAGGCCGAGTTTCTGGCCAAGGTGGCCACGCAGTCGTCCCAGAGATTCATTGGTGATGCTGGTGCTGTCGGCGACAAACATCAGCAGGTCACCCACTTGGGCGTCCAGGGCCTGGTTGATTTTCTCCAGCTCTTCAGGGGTGAAAAATTTGGCGATAGGCGATTGCCAGCCTTCTTCGGTCATTTTGACCCAGGCCAGACCTTTGGCGCCGTAGATTTTAACGAATTCAGTCAGATCGTCGAGGTCTTTGCGTGAGAAGGTTGCACAGCCTTTGGCGTTGATGGCTTTGACCATACCACCATTTTTGACCGCATCGGCGAAGACCTTAAACCCGCAACCCTCAACAATGGATGACAGTTCGGTCAACTCCAGGTCGAAGCGCAGATCCGGGTTGTCGACCCCGAAACGGTCCATGGCTTCAGCATAGGTCATGCGCGCCATTGGAGCGGTGACTTCGACACCGATAGTTTCCTTGAAGACACGGGCGATCATGTTTTCCATGATGGTCATGACGTCGTTAGTATCGACAAAGCTCATTTCGCAGTCGATTTGGGTGAATTCGGGCTGGCGGTCAGCACGCAGGTCTTCATCGCGGAAACATTTGACGATCTGGCAGTAACGGTCATAGCCGGAGACCATCAGCAGTTGTTTAAACAGCTGCGGGCTTTGGGGCAGGGCAAAGAAGTTGCCGCCGTTGACCCGGCTGGGCACCAGGTAGTCGCGAGCCCCTTCCGGGGTGCTTTTTGTCAGTACCGGGGTTTCAATCTCGAGAAAACCCTGCTCGTCGAGATAGTTACGCACGGTCTTGGTGACCTGGTGGCGCAGAATCATGTTTTTCTGCAATGCCGGGCGACGCAGGTCGAGGTAGCGGTGTTTGAGGCGGATGTTTTCGGCCACATCAACATGGTCATCAAGCATGAACGGCGGGGTCTTGGAGACATTGAGGATGCGCAGTTCGCTGACTTCCACTTCCACTTCACCGGTTTTCATCTTCGGATTGACGGTTCCTTCCGGACGTGGAGAGATCGTTCCCTTGACAGCGACAACGTATTCGTTGCGCACCTTATCGGCTTTTTCATGGGCTTCGGGATCGCGGTCCGGGTCCAGTGCCAGTTGGGCGATCCCTTCGCGATCACGCAAATAGATAAAAATCAGGCCACCGTGGTCACGACGGCGTTGCACCCAGCCCATCAGACATACTTCATTGCCAATGTCTGCGCTGCTGATATCGCCACAATAATGGGTTCTTTTCCAGTTTCCGAGTGCGTCGTTCAAGGGTTGTTCCTCCAAATGAAATTATAGAGCAAACCTGGCAGCAGGTTCGTCGATTGCCTTTTTTGCGGTGTCAGTGTCACCGTTGTTGCCAGTCGTTGCTGTTCGGCGCATACGCCAAACGCGACATTATAGCGATGTCGCTGCACTGTCGTCAAGTAGCGCCCGCAACCCGTCCAACAGACCGTCCAGTTGAATGGTCTGCTGTTCGCCGTCCACCATGTGTTTCAGTTGGGCACTGCCTGTGGCCAATTCATTTTCACCGATCATGATGGTATAGCGGCAATTTAACTTGTCCGCCCGACGCAGTTGCGCTTTGAGGCTTTTGCCGCTGAAATCCATCTCGGCATAAATGCCTTCGCGCTGCAACTGGTTGAGAATTTTGAAGGCGAACAGTTCCGCTTCTTCGCCAAGGGTGGCCAGAAACAGGGCCGGCGGCGGGGTTTCAATTTTCTTGTCCTGCAGCAGCAGAACCAGCCGTTCAACGCCCATGGCAAAGCCGATGCCGGGCAGTGCGGGACCACCCAATTCCTCGACCAGGCCATCGTAACGTCCACCCGCGGCAACGGCGTTTTGTGCGCCGAGGTTGTTGGTGACCATTTCAAAGGTGGTCTTGGTGTAGTAATCAAGGCCGCGAACCATGCGGTTGTTGATGGTGTAACTGGTGCCGAGTTGATTCAGGCGTTGTTGGACCGTGGCGAAATGCTCATCGCAACTCGGGCACAGGTGATCGAGTACCGAAGGCGCATCCACCGTGGCCTCTTTGCACGATTTTGATTTGCAATCAAGAACCCGTAACGGATTACTGCTGCAGCGGCGCTGACAGTCGGGACACAGTTGATCCATCCTCTCCTGCAGAAAGTCGATCAGGGTCTGGCGATAGGCGGGACGGCACTCCGGGCAGCCCAGCGAGTTGATCTGCAGACTGACATCGTCGAGACCGACGGCTTCGAAATAGTGGCTGAGCATGGCCAGGACCTGAGCATCCATGCGCGGATCATCAATGCCGATGATCTCGGCCCCGATCTGGTGAAACTGGCGGTAGCGCCCTTTCTGGGGGCGTTCGTAGCGGAACATGGGGCCCATATAGTAGAGCTTGGAGACCTGGTCCAGATTGTATAGCTTGTGCTGGATAAAGGAACGCATGACCGGTGCTGTCCCTTCGGGACGCAGAGTCAGGGAGTGGTCGCTTTTGTCGTTAAAGGTGTACATCTCTTTTTCGACGATGTCGGTGGTCTCACCGATGGAACGGCAGAACAGTTCCGTTTTTTCTACCACCGGCACCCGGATCTCCTGACAGCCGTAGGTGGCGAAAATTTTGCGTGCCGTTTCTTCCAAAAACTGCCAGGTTGCAATCTCTTCAGGCAGTATGTCATTCATCCCTTTGATTCCGGTAATACTCACGGGTGGCTCCTTTGGTGGTCCGTCCGGCCCAAGGCCGATAAAGTTCATCGTCCACCGCAGATGGTGAACGGATTTCCTTTAATACAGGATTTGCCGACACATGGGAACCCCCGGAGAAAAAAAACTCGCCGTAAAGAGGATCTCGCCAAAAAATTAAGGCCAGGGGAGGGGAGATGTCAAAAAGCTGGCGTGCCAGCCGTGGCCCCGGGAGGTCAGTTGGACGCTGCCGTCGCGGTCGGTCCTCAGCAGCGTGATCTGCCGCTGTTCGAGGTGGTCAACAACCGCCTGATGGGGGAAGTGGTAACGATTACGATAGCCCACTGTGGCAATGGCCCAGTGGGGCGCCAGTTGATCGAGAAGGCTTTGCGGGTGGGCATGGCGGCTGCCGTGATGGGGGAGTTTAATCACCTGAGCCGGTCCGGGGATTCCCGCCTGCTGAAGCTGGCGTAACCCTGCTTGTTCCAGATCGCCGCATAGCAACAGGCCGTCATTGCGGCAGGAGGCATAGACCACCAGTGATTGATCGTTTTTGTCGGCGGCCTGAGCAGGGACAAACACCTCACAACGGCCCAGGGGATCATGCGCGACCAGCGACCATCCCGGCGGAAAAACGCGCACGGCGATCTGGCGTTGACGGAGAATGTGTTGCAGGTCGGGATGAAGCTGGTTGACGGGAGTTGAACACCAGAACTCGCCGACGGGGAAACAGCGCAGGACATGGAGCAGTCCCTTACGGTGATCGGGATGGTCGTGAGTCAATACCACGGTTTCCAGGCGACGGATGCCAAGCCGCCCCAGTGCCGGAGCCAGCAAGCGTTCACCGACGTCGAAGGTACGACTGTAGAGCCCGCCGCCATCAATCAA
Source organism: Desulfuromonas sp. (assembly GCA_002869685.1). Lineage (GTDB taxonomy): Bacteria > Desulfobacterota > Desulfuromonadia > Desulfuromonadales > Desulfuromonadaceae > Desulfuromonas. The sequence continues at coordinate 18,842 of PKUE01000100.1, read as the reverse complement.
CATCGTATGGTCCCGGCCGCGTTGGAGTAGCAGGGCATCGCCCTGACCGACGCTGAAGGCTGTCAACTGCAGCGGAGGGGTGACGGTGGGCCACGCCAGATAAGTTACGGTTGTGACAACTGTGAGGAGTGCCATACCCGCAGCGGCTTTGCGTTTCCCCCCCAGGCTCAGCAGTAGTGTAAGGCAGATTGCGCCGATCAGCAGGTGGTCGATCGGGGGAAGATACAGCCAGCGGGCGGCGAGGAGCCCCTGGCTTAAGGCGTCGGCCATGGTCAAGCATAATTGGAGCAGTCGGGCCGCTATTTCAAAGCACAGAGCTGCCAACGGAGCGTGGAAGGCAAATAGTCCCGTTGCTATCAGGGCCAGGGGCAGTGCTCCCAGTCCGATAAGCGGGACCGAAAACAGGTTGTTGAGCACTGCCGCAGGTGCCAGCAGATGAAAATGCCACAGGGCAATGGGCACTGTTCCCAACGTGGCACTCAGGGTGACCAGGGGTGGCAGCAGCAGCCAGCGCTTCGCCGCAGGCCAGTGGCGGCTGCGCTTTTGCCAGTAAGGCATGACCAGAATCAGGGCGGCGACACCGGCGAAAGAGAGTTGAAATGACGCTCCAAACAGGGCCAGCGGATTTACCACCAGAATTAACAGACCAATGGAGCAAAGCAGATCAATCGGGCGTACATGGCGTTGCCGCAGGGTGAACCAGACTGCCAGCGTTGCCAGTAATGCGGCCCGCCAGGTTGGGAGCGCTCCGCCACTGAAGAGCAGATAAAACAACAGCGGCGGCAGGCACAGCAGGGCAACGGCCTGTTGCAGTGGCCAGTGGTGCAAGGCCCAGTCACTGCGGCGGTAGAATGCCTGCAGCATAAAATAAAGCCCGCTCGCCAGCAAACCGAGATGTAGTCCCGAAATGGCGAACAAGTGGGACAGACCCAGTTGCGCCAGTTGTTGTCGCTGCGCTTGACTCAGACGGGTCTTTTCTCCCAGAACCAGACTGAGCAACAATGCGCTGTCGCTCTCGGGCAGGGTGGCGGCAATGGCTTGGCCCAGTTGGTGGCGCCAACGCTCGATGCGGGTCAGAGGCGAAGTTGTAGCGTTGGCGGCCAGTCGTCTGATCGGTTGTTTGGCGGTGACGTAGCCACTCAGGGCGATACCGCGTTCGGCAAGATAGCGCGGGTAGTTAAATTCCCCCGGAATACCAAACAGGCGAGAAGCACGCAGGCGGGTTTTGAGTTCAATCAAATCGCCGGGATGAAGCGTGCATTCCTGCTCCATGACATGGAGACGGATCCGTTGTCCTGCCAATTTAACAGGTAGGTGCAGCCGAACGTCCATGCGCCAGCGTTGTGGCTGTGGTTCGATCCGTTCTACCTCGCCAACCAGAGTCTGGAGAGCGGACGATGGCGGCGATGGTAAGGGCCGCAGCCCGTGGTGATCGTTCCACGCACCAATAGCGAACAAGAGCAGGAGAATCAGCAGGGGGATTTTGAATGCCTGACGGCGATGAAACGGGCTGGCCAGTACTAACAGCAGCGCGATGACCAGTAAGGCTGTTGGCAGTGCGTGGCCGCTCGCTGCCCAGACCAGACCGAGGCAGTAACTCAACAGCAGGGGCCAGCTGCCCAGGCGCGCGGGGAAAGAAAACACGGTGCTCCTTGTCGGTCGGGAAGACGATTCAGAGCTGTAATATTATAGATAGTTAACGATTGTGGCAAGCGGTTGTGAAGAATTAGAACATGAAACGGCGCATGCTGATGTTGAGCAGCAGGCCGGTGCCGATCATCGTCGTTACCATACTGGTGCCGCCATAAGAGAATAGTGGTAGTGGCACGCCGACCACCGGCAGCAGACCAATCACCATGCCGAGGTTGACAATGATATGCCAGAAAATCATGGCCGTGACACCGATCGCCAGGTACATGCCGAAACCTGAACCCGCTTTGCGAGCAATGAGAATCCCCCACAGCACGATCATCAGGTAGAGGGCCAGGAGCAACAGTGAACCGGACAACCCCCACTCTTCGGCAAAAACGGAGAAGGCGAAGTCGGTATGGCGTTCGGGGAGAAATGAGAGCTGCGACTGGGTGCCCTGCATGAAACCTTTGCCCCAGAAGCCGCCACTGCCGACGGCGATTTTAGACTGGATAATATGGTAACCGGTTCCCAGCGGATCGCGTTCCGGGTCGAGAAATGTGCGGATGCGGTCTTTCTGGTAGCCGTGGAGGAGAAACCAGCCGCCGACCATCGACAAAACGCCACCAACACCGAGAACTGCCAGGGCCGAACGACGGATGCCGGAAAACAGCGCCATCGTCACACCGATGAACATCAGCAGCATGGCGGTGCCGAGGTCCGGCTGCTTCATGATCAACACGACCGGCGTGCCGAGGAGCAGCCCCGGAGCCCAGAGCTCTCCAAGCGCATAGCCGTCGGGGCGTTCATTGCGGCTGAAATAGGTGGACAGGGCGACAATCAGCACCAGTTTGGTGATTTCACTCGGTTGCAGATTGAAGACGCCCAGATCGATCCAGCGTGTGGCACCCATACTGGTTTTGCCGAACAGCAGTACACCCGCCAGCAACGAGACACATCCGATGTAGCCGTAAATGCCGAGGTACTCAAGGTGGCGGTAATCAAACAGGGCGACACCGAAAGCGATCAGCAGCCCCAACCCCAGCCAGTAGAGCTGCTTGAGGTAGATGGGGGTTCCGGTCATATTCCAGCCCGAGGTGGAACTGTACAGATTCATAATGCCGATTCCGGCAGCGGTGAGAACCAGAAACAGTAAAATCCAGTCGATATTTGAGATCAGTCGTCGGTCAAACATGTCTGTCTCCGTTACTCTTCCGGCTGCTCGGGGGAGGCGGGCTGGATATTGAAGTAATGCTCAAAGATTTCCCGGGCGATTGGACCGGCAGCACTGCCGCCGTGTTGACCGTGCTCGACGATGACGGCAATGGCGATCTGCGGATTCTCCGCCGGAGCATATGCGACAAACAACGCATGGTCGCGCAGGCGGTAGGCAATCTCGTCAGGACTCGGTTTCTCGCCATCTTCGGGGTCTTCCTTCAGCTTGACTACCTGGGCGGTGCCGGTTTTGCCCGCGACGGTGATTTCCGCCAGTTTACTCGATTGGCCGGTACCGGCAACATGGTTGATAACCTCAACCATGCCGTTTTTTACTGATTTCAGGTTCTTGGCAGAGATGTCAGCCTGATGCAGTACCACTGGCTGGGTTTCCTGCAGCGGGCGTCCGGTGTAATCGGCAATCCGCTTGATCAGTTGCGGCTGGTACAGGGTGCCGCCGTTGGCAATCGTGGCGGTCATTACGGCCAACTGCAGTGGCGTGGCCAGCACATATCCCTGGCCGATGGCGGCAATGACGGTCTCCCCTTTGTACCACGAGGCATTGAAACGGCGCCGTTTCCACTCTTTGTCAGGAATCAGCCCGGAACGTTCGTTATCCAGCGGCAGGTTGAAGTCGCGCCCCAGCCCAAGTTCACGGGCCATGGCCGACATGCGATCGATTCCCAGACGCAGCGAGATCTCGTAGAACCACACATCGCAACTTTCCCGCAGCGCTTTTTTCAGATTAGTGGGGCCGTGACCGGTTTTTTTCCAGCAGCGGAAGTCACGGTTGCCGACGGTGGTGCGCCCCTCACAGTCGATCAACTCGTCGGGGGTGACCACACCGGCGCGTAACGCTGCCAGAGCCGTGACCATTTTATAGGTTGAGCCGGGCGGGTACTGCCCGCTGATCGCTTTAGCCTGCAGTGGATGGTCGGGATTTTCCACCAGAGCCTGCCACTCTTCGGCGCTGATGCCGCGGGCGAACAGCGCCGGATCGAAAGCCGGCCGGCTGACCATGGCGAGAATATCGCCGTTGTTGACGTCAAGAACCACGGCGGCGCCAGCTTGCTCGTCAAAGGCCTGCTCTGTGGCCAGTTGCAGATCACGGTCCAGTGTCAGATAGACACTCTTGCCCGGCAACGGTTCCTGAACCTGTAATTGACGTAATTCCTTGCCTTTGACGTCCACCTCAAGCAGTTTCTCTCCGGCCTGGCCTTTCAGATAGGCTTCGAGATGCTTTTCCAGCCCGCTTTTACCAATAAATTCCCCGGCACGATAGCCGACAAATTCACGACTGTTGAGCTCTTTTTCCGTGATGGCGCCAATGTGGCCGAACAGATGGGCGGCAACTTCGCGGTAGGGATAGGCGCGGATGGGTTGAACTTCGATCAGCATGCCGGGCAAGTCTACCGAGTGCTCCGCCAGTTGTTCCAAGGTGTCGCGGTCGATATCGCTTTTCAACGGGATCGGGCGGTAACGTGGATAGTAGCGGCGTTTGTCCCAGTCGGCGGCCAGTTCTTGCCAGTCACTGTGCAGGTAGGTTCCCAGGTCTTTGAGCAGCTGTTCCTTGTCGGTGACCTCCTGGCGCAGCACGGAAACCGTAAAGGACGGGCGGTTGTCCACCAGCAGCAGGCCGGAACGGTCATAGATCGGGCCGCGCGGTGCCGCGATCGGAATATAGCGGGTGCGGTTCTTCTGCGACAGGATCTGGTAGCGTTCGCCGCTGATGATCTGCAGATACCACAGGCGCATGGCTAGCAGGGTAAAAAAGAAGATTGCCGCCAGCATGAGCAGTTCAAAGCGCCGTTTGCGCCGGATGTCATCGGGTTTGGGACTGTTCAGGGCCATGGGATCACCGTGTCGTGCGCAGCAGACTCAGCGGTTTTGGCGCTTTGGTCCGGTTGAGAAACGGGGTGACGGCCAGGACCGCCAGCAGGTTGAAGATCAGTTGCAGCGGCAGTTGTCGTAGCACGATCAGCCAGCCCTGGTCAGCATCGGCGAAGAACAGCAGCGTCGTGACCAGTAACACATCGTGGGCAGCCGTGCCGAGAATGGCTGCAAAAAACATCACTGCGGCATTGTCGCGATTGAGTTGCCGTCCGCCAATGACCGTGGCGCAGAACACCAGGAGCAGAATCAGTCCATAAAGTCCGAAGGTGGTGCCACTGAGAACATCAAGCAGACAGCCGAGCAGCCAGGACGTCAGCGCGCCCTGAAACGGCTGTTCGTGAATGCCGAGATACAGGGTGAGGATCAGAACCAGGTCGGGACGGGGGCCATTGCCGAGAAAACGGGGAAACAGTGTGGTTTGCAGCAGGATAAAAACCAGACCGAGAAGCAGATGGATAATCATCCGCTTCATGGCGTTTCTCCCGGCAGAACCAGCACATCTTCCAGGCGGTCAAAGTCGACGCTCGGGGTCAGTTCGAGGGTTTGAAACAGGCCGTAATCATGGCGGACAATTTTGGAAATGGTGCCAACGGGAAGCCCCTTGGGAAACACACCGCCGGTCCCCGAGGTGACGACGGCATCCCCTTCAAGGACATCGTGACTACGCAGGGCGTATTCCAGAGTCAGCTGGGCGCCCTGGCCACGGGCAATGCCGCGGGTGCGATTGCGTTGCACCAGCACGGCAACTTCGGAGGAGGCATCAATGATCAGGAGTACCCGCGAGGTGCGTGAGGCGCACTTGATAGTGCGACCGACAATGCCTTCGGCAACAACGACCGGTAAACCCTCATCAAGACCGTCGTTGGTGCCTTTGTCGATGGTGATGGTGCGAAACCAGCTTGAAGCATCTACGGCGATGACGCGGGCCGGGATGGCCGGAAGCTCCGTGGACTCGAGAAACCCGAGTAGGTTTTTCAGGCGCTGGTTTTCCTGTTCGATCTCTTTGAGATGATTGAGGTGGGCTTTCTGCTGGCGTAGTTGCTCCTGCAGGGCGATATTCTGCTGGCGGACATCAATCAGGTCGATGTAGTTGTTCCACAAGGCGGCGCTGTCACGACTGACTGCGTCGATGGTGCGGTAGAACGGGCTGGCCAGCTGCAACACCGCCTTTTCAAACAGTGACGTGTGTTCACGCTGGCGCAGACTGTTGGAGTAAAGCAGCAGGGCGCACAGCAGCAGCAGACAAAATAACAGCGCGGTCTGATATCGCTTGAGAAGGTCGAGCATGCAGGGTCTCAGACTCGGGAGGGCAAAGGAGCAGCTTCGTCAATCCCGTCAGTGCTATCAAGTGACAACGGTAACGCGGCGCAGCAGATCCAACTCGTCGAGAACCATCCCCGAGCCGAGGACAACGCAGGACAGCGGATCGTCGGCAATCATAACCGGCAAGCCCGTTTCGCGACGCAGCAGCTCGTCAAGGTTACGCAGCTGGGCGCCACCCCCCGCGAGGATGATGCCACGATCGACAATATCAGCAGCCAGTTCCGGCGGTGTTCGCTCGAGAGCGACGCGAACCGCTTCAACGATGGCGTTGACGGTCTCGGCCAGAGCTTCACGAATCTCTTCAGAATTGATGGTGATGGTGCGTGGAATTCCGGTCACCAGGTCGCGGCCTTTCACGTCCATGGTTCCTTCTTCATCACCTTCGTAGGCACTGCCAATTTCGATTTTGATCTGCTCGGCGGTACGTTCACCGATAAGCATATTGTATTTGCGCTTGATGTATTGAGTGACCGCCTCATCGAGTTTGTCACCACCGACGCGCACGCTCTTGGCATAAACGATGCCGGCCAGAGAGATGATGGCAACCTCGGTGGTGCCGCCACCGATATCGACAATCATGTTGCCGTTGGCTTCGGTGATGGGCAGGCCCGCACCAATGGCGGCCGCCATCGGCTCCTCAATCAAGTACACCTCACGCGCGCCAGCAGATTCTGCCGATTCTTTGACCGCACGTTTTTCCACCTGAGTGATACCGGACGGAACACAGATTACAATACGGGGGCGAACCAGGGCTTTACGGTTGTGCACTTTATGGATGAAGTAGCGCAGCATCTCCTCGGTGATGTCAAAGTCGGCAATCACGCCGTCTTTCATCGGACGGATAGCAACAATGCTTCCGGGAGTGCGGCCGAGCATCTTTTTTGCTTCAACGCCGACAGCGAGGACTTTTCTTGTTCCGGTCGCATCTTTTTGGACTGCGACGACGGAAGGTTCGCTGACGACAATGCCTTTACTCTTCAGGTAAACCAGAGTATTGGCGGTGCCAAGGTCAATGGCCAGATCGTTGGAGAAAATACCCCACAGGGCGTTAAGCAGATTAAACATAGCTGCAGGTTCCTTTTGTTGGAAGCAGGGAGTTTGGGTGCCATATGGTGAAAGAGTATCAACCTAGCAGAAAGACAGGCTCTGCTCAAGGATTAACCGGAGGTTGCTTACATTGTCACGGATGGCGTGATTCGGCAACTTTTTCCGGTAGCGGTTTCCGCCTTGATTTCATCCGTACGTTCACGGGTGCTGCAGGCAGGATTTCAACCGCCCGCAACAGGGAAAAACTGTTGCAATCCCTTGGAGTGTTGACGTAAGATGCGACGCTGTTTTTACCGTAATTTTCCGCGTTCGACAAGGAGAAATCTTTCTATGCTGGATTTGATTCGTAAAAAGCAGAAAACCACCCTGGTTAAGGTTGTTTTCTGGGTCATTATCGCCACGTTTATCGGCACCATTTTCCTCGTTTGGGGTAAGGGGCGCGATCAGCAGCGAGACATCACCGTTGCGGCACAGGTTAACGGAGCCGACATCAGTTTTGAAGAGTTCCGCACCACCTACAGCAACCTGTACAATTTGTACCGTAATCTGTACCAGGATAATTTTACTCCTGAACTGGAAAAACAGCTGCAACTTACCCGTCAGGCGATCAATATGCTGGTCGATCAGACGCTGTTGCTCGAAATAGCCGATCGTCGCAACCTGTCTGTCAGTGATGACGATGTGGTCCAGGCCATTGCCCAGGTTCCCGCCTTCCAGGTTGATGGTGTCTTCAATAAAGAACAATATCTGTCGGTACTGAGTTATCAGCGCATGACGCCGGAACTGTTTGAGCAGATGCAAAAAAGACAGATGCTGGTTAATCTGACCCAGGCGCAGATCAAGAGTGAAGCCAACGTGTCGGATGAAGAAGTTGCCGACGAGTACCGTCGTCTCAACGAAAAAATCAACCTGAGCTATCTGACCTTCAAGGCAGGAGAGTTTACCGGTCAGGTTGATGTCAATGACGAGGCTCTGGCGAGCTACTATGCGGATCATCAGGAAGCGTTCCGCGTAGCCGATAAAGTTGCCTTGAGTGTAGTGACCATTGAGCCGGGCGATTTCCTTGACCAGGTGCAGATCAATGAAGGTGATGTGGAACACTATTACAACCGTCATCTGGCCAATTATGCGATTGCTGAACAGGCGTCTGCTGCCCACATCCTGATTGCCGTTGCACAGGACGCCAGCGCTGAGGAGCGGGACAAACAACGCGCCTTGGCCGAGCAGGTTCTGGAAAAAGCCCAGACCGGTGATTTTGCCAAGCTGGCGAAGCAATACTCTGCCGATGCCGCAACCGCCAAAAAAGGGGGCGACCTGGGCTTTTTCAAACGTGGCATGATGGATCCCGCCTTTGAGAATGCCGCATTCAGCCTGGAAAAAGGTGCCCTGAGTCCGATCGTGGAAAGCCGTTTCGGTTACCATATCATCAAAGGGGGTGACCACATTGAAGCCGGTTTTACTCCGCTGGCTGACGTGCAGGACGACGTTGAAAAAGCGCTGCGTCTCGATGAGGCAAAAAAACTGGCCTACGAAAAAGCCACGGATGCCTATAATCTCAACCGCAAGCAAAATGATTTTTCCGCTGCTGCAGCAAGCCTGTCGCTTACTCCGGTCGAAACCGGTCTGTTTACCCGTGGCGAAGCGATTCCAACGGTTGGCATCAATACCGAATTGACCCAACGCGCGTTCACGGCAGAATCGGGTGAAATGCTGGCTCCGGTAACCGCCACTCGCGGTGTGGTTCTGGCGGCCGTCAGCGAAAAGATCCCCAGCCATATTCCGGAGCTCGATCAGGTAAAAGCTCAGGTGAGCGAAGCCTATAAACGCGAGCAGGGGATTGTGCTGGCCGAACAGGCCGCCCAGCAGGCACTGGAGAAAATCCAGGGTGGTGCTACACTCAAAATCGTTGCCGGCAAAGGCCGTTCGGTGCAAGAAACCGGACTGTTCAGCCGCGCGCTGGGCGAATTTGTTCCGACCTTGGGCAATGTCAACGGTCTGGCACAAACCGCATTTACCCTGACCATCAAAGAGCCAGTGCCCCAGACACTGTTCTCTGCGGCAGACAGCTTTTATGTCGTTCGTTTGAAGCAACTGCAGCCGGCAGATCCTAATGGTCTCACTGAAGAGGAGTCGCAACGGTTGCAACAAACGGTTCTGGCCCGCAAGCAGGATGAAATGCTGCGCAGCCAACTGGATGAACTTAAACAAACAGCAGATGTGATTATCGCTCCGGCGATCCTGCGTTCAATGGAAGGAAATGAATCATGACTCCGATCGTAATGCAGAGTAACTGCCCCGATCTTAAACTGGTCAATCAGGGAAAAGTCCGTGACATCTATGATGTTGGTGAATATCTGTTGATCGTCACCAGTGACCGGATTTCCGCTTTTGATGTCATCATGAACGAAGGGATTCCGCAAAAAGGCTACGTGCTGACGGAAATCTCCAAGTTCTGGTTCGAGAAGATGACCGACATCATCCCCAACCACATTGTCAGCACCAATGTGGATGATTTTCCGCCTGAGACCCACAAATATCGTGAGCAACTCGAAGGACGCAGCATGCTGGTGAAAAAAGCCGAGCCGCTGCCTGTCGAGTGTATCGTGCGTGGTTATATTTCCGGTTCCGGCTGGAAGGATTACCAGAAGACCGGTGCCATCTGCGGTATTCCGCTGCCAGAAGGGCTCAAAGAGAGCGACAAGCTTCCCGAGGTGATTTTCACCCCGTCTACCAAGGCGGAACTGGGTGAGCACGACGAAAACATCCCGTTTTCCAAAGTTGAGGAACTGTGTGGTGCCGATCTGGCTGCCAAAGTGCGTGATACCACCATTGCCATCTACGAGCGAGCCCGTGATATTGCCAACGAAAAAGGCATTATCATTGCCGATACCAAGTTTGAGTTCGGCATGCTTGACGGCGAACTGATCTGGATTGACGAAGCTCTGACTCCCGATTCATCACGCTTCTGGCCCAAAGATCAATACCAGCCCGGTGGTCAGCAGCCCAGCTTTGACAAGCAGTTCCTGCGCGATTATCTCGAAACCCTCGACTGGGGCAAATGTGCTCCGGCACCCGATCTGCCTGCAGAGATTGTCGAGAAGACCGGCCAGAAATACATGGAAGCGCTGACCCGTCTGACTCAGCCGGTAACGCTCAACACCGTTCCTTCGGGATGCTGTGGTGGTGGCTGCGGCTGCTCCTGATCACGGGAAATGAACCAATAGATTTAACCAGACAAGGGTGCCTTCGTGCACCCTTGTTGCGTTTTAACTGCGACAATCCCCATGGATGGAGAGCCTCATGACCCACCGCCTGGATCGGCTGTTCAATTTGAGCGAGCGCCACACGACAATCAAGGCCGAACTGATTGCCGGGATCACCACCTTTCTGACCGCCTCCTATATTATCTTCGTCCATCCGGCCATGCTGGCCGAGACGGGGATGGATCGGGCCGCCTTGACCACCGTTACCTGTCTGGTTGCCGCCTTTGCCACCTTATTGGTGGCTGTGCTTGGCAATGCTCCATTGATGATGGCGCCGGGAATGGGACTTAACGCCTTTTTCACCTATGGATTGGTGCTAGGGCAAGGGGTGAGCTGGCAAACGGCCTTAGGGGTGGTTTTCCTCTCTGGAGTGGTGTTCCTGTTGCTCAGCTTGCTCGGGGTGCGCCAGCATATTGTTGCGGCCATCCCCCAGCCGTTGCAGATTGCCGCCGGGGTGGGCATCGGCCTGTTCATTGCCTTTATCGGCCTGCAGAATCTCGGACTGGTGATCAAAAGCCCGGCGACTATGGTGCAGCTCGGTTCCTTTACTCCCCAGTCCTGCGTCGGTCTGGCCGCGTTGCTGGTGATCGTCGTGCTGGAGATCAAACGGGTGCGCGGCGCCATGTTGATCGGTATTGCTCTGGCGACCCTGACAGCGATGGTGTTGGACATGGTGCCGGTTCCACAGCAACTGGTTGCCTTGCCGCCGTCACCGGCGCCCCTGATGTTGCAACTTGATATCGTTTCGGCCCTGTCCATTTCGCTGTGGTCGAGTGTTTTTTCCTTCATGTTTGTGGATCTGTTCGACAGTCTTGGCACTCTGGTGTCGGTCTGTCGCGATGCGCGCCTGCTTGAGCGGCAGGGGACCGTGCCGCTGATTTCCCGCCTGCTCAACGCCGATGCCCTGGCCACCATTGGAGGAGCATTGCTCGGTACCAGCACCACGACCACCTTCATCGAATCGGGCAGCGGCGTCAGTGCCGGTGGGCGTACCGGGCTCACTGCGGTGGCCACCGCCGTCATGTTTTTGCTGGCGTTGTTTTTTACCCCGCTGATTGCGGTGGTTCCCCCTTACGCGACGGCTCCTGCGTTGATTGTCGTTGGGTTGTTGATGATGCGCCATGTGGCCGAGATCCCTTTTCATGATGTCCAGCAGGGGGCTCCCGCCTTCCTTACGATTGTGATGATTCCCCTTGGCTACAGTATTTCCACCGGGCTGGCTTTCGGCTTTATCAGTTATGTCCTGATTCAATTGATTCTCGGTCAGATTCGCCAGTGTGGACCGACCCTGGTCGTGATTGCTCTGCTTTCGGCGCTGAGTTTGATGCTCTGAATGTGGTTCCTCTGTAACTTGATGAAATTGTGGGCTGTTTTCTCTTTGCGGTGAGATTGCTCTGGCGAATGTTCGAAAAAAATTAAAACTTTATGCGTTCCATGCAGAAATGCGTTGACAGCCTCACGCCCCCTTTGATATAAACGCCTTCGTCTTATGGGGCTATAGCTCAGCTGGGAGAGCGCTTGAATGGCATTCAAGAGGTCAGCGGTTCGATCCCGCTTAGCTCCACCATAAAAAATCAAAGGGTTTGCTGAATATCAGCGAACCCTTTTTTTTGTTCCTGCTGTCAGTTTTCTGCTGTTTTAATATTAGAATGGTTGCATTGATCCGTGCCAAGATGTAGGTTCCCCAGCCTGAAACGCGACAATCAGGAGGGCGTCATGGTTCGATATCTTTCAGACTTACGTGGCAGAGTGGCCGATTTTGCACAGCATTGTGTGGCGAACTATACGTTTTTTGAGCTGGTCAACTCTTCGAAAGACGGCATTGACTACACCGCGTGTGAACAATGGCAGATCAGCGGTGAGGAGTGGCAGGATGCCATTTTTGCGGCGATGCGGGAGTTACGCTTCCAGATGCATCGTGAACGCGATAATGCTTGATAGATGATGTCAGGCCACTCCATAAAAGAGTGGCCTGACTGTTGATACGCCTAGTTCTCGTGATCGGCGCGCATGGCTTTGGCGAGATGCTTAATTTCCCCCAGATCTTCTGTCATCATGTTCCAACCATACCAGTAGGCATAGTCCGGGTTGACATGGAAGAAGGCTTGGTAAGCCCGCATCCGGTGTTTGAAGTACATCTGTAGAAGAACCTGATCAATGTAGGACAATTCGTCCAGATTCTCATCCCAGTTCGCACCGTTGGTGTGCATCAGCGCCAGAATAAACGGATAGTTAAACGGGTAACCTGCCGGTTTTTTGATTATGCCATCGCGGTATAGACCCGCTACCGTTTCAATGGCTTCTGCCATCAGCCGGTCCGCTTTTGTCAGGATCGCGTCCCCCATATCCAGCTGCTCTTTTGCGTAGGTGTAAGAGTGACACTGACGACAGGTATCAAGCATCTTGTTGCGCTCTTTTTCCCATGAAGCCTGATCCAGGCGGGCCATATCGACCGCTTTAACCGCATCCAGAATGGCTGTTGGCTCGCCGGTGTCGGGATGGAGTACTCCCAGTGCTTTGAGAATCGTTACCCGGTCAGCCGCAGCCTGCGGATCTTCCGGCAATGGTAGACGCACGCCCAGAAAGCCCCAGGCCGTGTGATTTTCATGGGTGCCATCTGGCAGATGACAGGTTTGGCAGGTCGGTGCCGCTGCACCGTCGGGAAGATCGCCATCTTTCTTGGCGAAGTAGCGTGCCCCATGCTTGGAACTGGACCACATTTCCCACTGGGGATGGTCGTAGCCCATATGGCATTGCTGGCAGGCCTTGGGGTTGTTGGCTTCTTTTTTTGAGAAACTGTGACGGGTATGGCATTCGTCACATGAGTTGGTCTGATAACGGTAGCCTTTTGCCAGCTGATCCGCTTTTTGCGCGTCTGTTTTGATGCCCATATTGTGACAGCCGCCGCAGCCTCGCCCGCCCTCAATTAACTCATCCGGGGCAAAATGTGTTGCGGGAATCGCGTTAAGAACGGTCCAGCCGTAATTATGCTTACCGTGGCTGAACGATGTGAACTGCTCTTCGTGACATTCGGCACAAACTTTTTCATCCGGCAGCAGGGCCTTCTGACTATCTGATGCGTTGGTGTGGGCGTCGCCGTGGCACAGATCGCAGGTGACCCCCGCCTCTGCATGCATGCTTGCCTGCCAGTCTTTGACCTGACCGGGGGAAACGCTACTGTGGCAGTCAATGCAGCTGTTTCCTGCCAGAGCCGTTCCTGTCAGGAACAGGGCACTGCATAACATGGCCAGTCCTGTTGCAAACGTTCTTTTCATCTTTGCCTCCTTGTGGTTCTGGTGATTAATTCCCCGAACATTTCCTGTTCGGGGTGTGTGCTCCCGCCCCTTGGGCTAGAATTCTTTGTGAATCATGATTCACTTTGGGAATGTAAAAAATCTCTACTGTTCATCTTGACCATTCAACTCGCGAGATTGGGATTAAGGGAGTGGCGAGGGGGGTGGGGTAAGCGTGCAACTGAAAATGGTCCAGGCGCGCTCTGTCTGCTCTTCGATGTCGAACAGCCCGCCACTCAGGTGGTGAAGAAAAATAGCGGGTTGCAGCAGTCCCAAAAACATAAACGCCAGAGTGGCGGCGTCCATCTCGGTATTGATGTGCCCAGAAGCCTGACCCTGGCGAATAATGTGTGTCACTTTGGCCAGATAGGCCTGAACCGCCCCGTACAGGCGCTGGTTGTTGTCTTTTGAAACGCCGCTGCCTTCAACGGAAAAGACATAGCGAGGAATGCCGATGTGGGTTTTTACCAGCGCCACGTGACGTTGCAACAGCGTGTGGAGTTGCGCGACGGGATCGTTTTTTTCCTTGAGAACGCTGGCCACCAGCCCCAGAAGCCGGTCACGAATCAGATCATTGACCGCATCGAGGATCTCATTTTTGCCCTTGAAGTGACGATAGATCGCCGAAGGAACAAGGCCGATTTCTCGGGCGATCCCGGCAATACTCATCCCTTCAAGCCCCTTTGTGCCGATCAGGTGTAATGCCGCCAGAGCAATCTGCTCCCGCCGCACCTCGGTTGCCAGCCTCTGGGCGTTCTGATTTTTTTTTGGTGAATTATGATTCACATCCATTTTGGCACTATAAACAGAAACCACTTTTTTTCAAAGAGGTTTTGTCCAGAAGAATGCAGATGCTGTTGCGTAACGCAGATGCACCGTTTTAGATGTTAGTGCGTGGGGGAAGCGGGCGGATCACTCTGCCTGTGGCGCAAGTCTTCTCCGAGGGGTTGGGGCGCCAACAACGCATAATGTTTGCTGGCAATGATCCGGTTTAAATCATCAATGCGTGCCTGCGGGTGAGGGTGGGATGCCAGCAGGTAGGCAATTTGGGGACCGCTGGTTGTTGCATGGCGTACAAAGAAATCGGTGGCGCCACCGCAATGGCCATAATGGCGCGCTAACAGATCGAGAGCAAAGCGGTCAGCTGCGCGCTCCTGCTGCTGAGAATATCCAGCTTGGATCGGCAGAACCGCTTTGGCTACCAGGTCGCTGAAGCCGCTGTCCTGGCCGAAAATCATCGTTGTCGCAATGGCAATTCCGAGCCCGCGCCCCAGACCGCGCAAATGATCCCGCTGGGCAAAATGGCCCAGTTCATGACCGATCACCATCATCAACTCGTTCTCCGACGTGATCTCATCCAGCAGACCCGAAAAAATGACAATTGTACCACCGGGCAAGGCAAGCGCGTTTACGTCGTCGCGGTCAAGCACGAGGATACGAAACGGGTAACGCTGCAGACGCTCTTCTGAGGAAGCCGTCGTCAGTAGCGCCTGCAAGCGTTGACTTAAGGCGGGGTTGTCTTCGCCGGGAAATTGTTTCAGCGTCTGACGCCCAATCCATTTTTCGATAGACAGGGGGGCTTTCCGGGCGGCCCAGTCGGTGGTAAAGCCAAGGGCGAAAATAAACAGCCCGCCCAGCATTACGATGCCGGCAAGTAGCCAGAACAATTCGACCAGCGGATGGGTTCGGGACACATTGACGTTTCCCGATAGCTGTTTAGGGGTGAATTTCATACGCGGTTAAAACGGATCGCCGTGCCGTAGGCAATGGCTTCGACGCTGCCAATCTGCTTTTTTTGATTGGCATTGCGACCAATGGCGGCGGTTTCCAGCCGCAGATTGACGATCATTCCGGCGCCCTGTTCCTGCGCTGCCGTTTTCATGCGTAAAATCGCCTCACGCCGGGCGCGATCCACCAGCGATTCGTAGGACTTGACCCGGCCGCCGAAGATGTTGCGCAAGATGGCCAGCAGTCGCTTGAAATAGTCGATGGATACAACAGCACTTCCGGTGACGAGAACCGCCTGAGCGACATTGTTCTTGGGAAAGCTCCCCTCGGCGGTCACCACGGCCAGTGACAGCAGTTCCTTTTCCCGTGCTTCAATAGACCGGTAATGCTTTTTTTCTGCCCAGCTGCCAGCTGTGTAGCCTAGGCAGACCAGGACGAGGAACATGACCAGGTCGAGATTGTCGAGAAGAAGATCCATGTTCATACCCTCCTATTCGACGCGCACGGCCGTCCCGTAGGCAAACAGTTCGGCAGCCCCCTGGGCGACAGATGACGTGGCAAAACGGATGTTGACCACAGCATTGGCGCCGAATTGCTGTGCCTGCTCCGCCATCCGTTGCGTGGCTTCCTCACGGGCATCCTGCAGCAGTTCCGTGTAGCCCTTCAGTTCACCACCAACCAGATTCTTCAGTCCGGCCATCAGGTCACGACCGACATGCTTGGCGCGAACCGTACTGCCTTGCACAATGCCGAAATGCTCGACAATGGTTTTTCCCGGCACAGTACTGACATTGGTCAAAATCATCGCTTATTTCTCCTATTGATATGGGGTATGGAAAAACTCTGAACTGGAGAGTACTTAAGTTTATTAAATGATGTCAATAAGTATTGTTGTGGCGAACGGGGATGGTGTGGTGCGCTTCTGTTTTTACGCGAAAAAGGCTGAATTTTCACAACCGTTCACGCCGCAGGCACTCCCTGAAGCGGGATTTTCTACACGAAGATTATCGGCGTTTTATTCGTATTTATGAAGGCGAAACACTGCGGCGTGATTGCCATTTTGATGTTTTATTTCGGATAGTTACGATCAGGTGGTGCGGCGTACTTCTTTCGCCTGAATTCCCGGTTCAAAATGGCATTTATTTAACTCAAAAAGACTTGTCGAATGAGCGTTATTAGATATAGATTAGAAATTTAGATTTCTTGGATTTCTGTTCATTAACTAATGGCCCAGCTTTTTCCAATCAGAGGATACTGCATGAAAATTAGCACAAAGATCATCCTGACATCCTTGTCACTGGTTCTGATTACCGTCGTTTCTGTTTTAAGTATTGCCATGTATCAGAATACGATTCTCAGCAAACGCGTCAGTGGAGAAATTGACAGTCTGGTGCGCAGAGAGGCGGCATCTATTTCTCAGGATGTTTATCTCATGTGTCGCTCGGCGCAGGAATCTGTGCAGCTTATGGTGGATGCCGGTCTCAATGTCGCGCGCGAGACACTGGCCTCCCTTGGTGGAGTGGCTTTTGATGATGAGACGGTTCAGTGGCAGGCGGTTAATCAATACACCAAGACATCTCAAGAGGTTTCACTCCCACGTATGATGGTGGGCGAGACCTGGATAGGGCAGAACACCCGTGTCGATGTCGCCACCCCCGTTGTTGACAAAGTACAGCAGCTGGTTGGCGGTACCGTAACCATCTTTCAGCGCATGAATGAACAGGGTGATATGCTGCGCGTCGCCACTAATGTGGTGAAAAAAAACGGTCAGCGGGCGGTGGGCACCTATATTCCTCACACCAACCCTGATGGCAGAACCAATTCGGTCATTGCTAAAGTTTTGGCTGGAGAGACCTATCGCGGCCGGGCGTTTGTTGTTGATGATTGGTACATCACCGCCTATGAACCTATCTGGAATACCTCACATGATACGGTTGTCGGCATCCTTTATGTCGGCGTAAAGCAGGAGAATATCGAAAGCCTGCGTCATGGCATCCTTGATATCAAGGTCGGCACAAGTGGTTACGTCTATGTGCTGGGCAGTAAAGATGATCTTGAGGGCAGCTATATAATTTCTCAGGATGGCAAGCGGGATAAAGAGAATATCCTCAATGTCAAAGATGCCGATGGCAATTCGATTATCCGCAATATCCTGGATAGGGCCCTGGCGTTGCCTCCGCACAGCCGTGGCGAGATCCCGGTTGCGTTTGAACAGTACAATTGGAAAGACACCGGCAGTAGTGAGGTGCGTACCAAAGTGGCAGCGATCACATATTTTGCCCCCTGGGACTGGGTCATTGTTGCCGGCTATTATACCGATGACTTTGTTGAATCGCACAATCTGGTGAGCAACGCCGTCGCCACCCAGTTGATGTGGATTGCGTCCGCCGCAGCGATCATGATTCTTTTGTCGATTGTCGGCAGTTACGTGTTGGCCCGCAGCGTCAGTCGTCCGTTGGTTTTAACCGCGCAGATGATGACGGATCTGCAAAATGGCCAGCTGGACAAACGGCTTAATCTCAAGCGAAACGATGAGATTGGCGACATGGCTCAGGTGGTCGATCAATTTGCCGATAACCTGCAGCAGGAAGTGGTTACCGCCTTTGAAAAACTGGCCAGTGGCGATTTTACCTTCAAAGCCCAGGGGGTGATTGCCGTCCCACTGGCCCAGGCCAATGCCGCCCTGAATGAAACCATGGCGCAAATTCGTGTCTTTGGTGAACAGATCGCTTCCGGCAGTAATCAGATCTCCGATACCAGCCAGGCATTGTCGCAAGGGGCCACTGAGCAGGCCAGCAGTCTCGAACAGAT
Source organism: Desulfuromonas sp. (assembly GCA_002869685.1). Classification (GTDB taxonomy): domain Bacteria; phylum Desulfobacterota; class Desulfuromonadia; order Desulfuromonadales; family Desulfuromonadaceae; genus Desulfuromonas. The sequence goes on along the minus strand of PKUE01000100.1, from coordinate 640 downwards.
TGCCGCCTCACTTAACCAGAGCTCGGCTCAAACCACCGCTAATGCTGAAAATGCTACGGTCGCCAATCAATTGACCACCTCGGCTAAAAAAGCCGGTGAAACCGGCAGCAGGCATATGGAGCAGATGGTTCAGGCCATGGCCGACATCAATGCCTCCGGCGAACAGATCGGTAAAATCATCAAAACCATCGATGAAATCGCCTTTCAGACCAACCTGCTGGCTCTCAATGCGGCGGTTGAAGCAGCACGCGCCGGGCAACACGGCAAAGGTTTTGCCGTTGTCGCCGAAGAGGTGCGCAACCTTGCCGCCCGCAGTGCCAAGGCCGCGCACGAGACGGCAGAACTGATCGAGGGAAGCGTTGAAAAAACCGTTAACGGCACCCAGATCGCGTCACAGACCGCCAAGGCGTTGCACGAGATGGTCGAAGAGATCACCAAGGTGTCCAATCTCGTCGCTGAGATCGCCACCGCCAGCCAGGAACAGGCACAGGGCATTTCGCAAATCAATATCGGCGTTGGCCAGATCGACACCGTCACTCAGCAGAATACCGCCAGTGCTGAAGAAAGTGCTGCCGCCGCCGAGCAGCTCAGCAGTCAGGCCCAGCAGTTGCGCACCATGCTGAGCCGTTTTACGCTGGAG